>JAAXWL010000039.1 GCA_013334975.1 Chlorobiaceae bacterium | reverse complement strand
ACCGACAAGCAGTACAGTTGGCTCAAGACGCCGCGCTGGAAAGATCATGCGGTCGAGGTCGGACCGCTTGCCCGCGTGCTGGTGGCTTATGCCAAAGGTGATCCGATGATCAAGGATACGGTCGGTATGGTGCTCGGCAAGCTTCAGGTTGGACCGGAGGCGCTCTTTTCAACGCTCGGTCGCACAGCCGCTCGCGGCATCGAGTGCAAGCAGACCGCAGGTTTCATGCGCCATTTCTATGATCAGCTCGTGGCCAACGTCAAGGCTGGTGATTACAAGACCTTCAACAGCGAACGATGGGAGCCCTCGACATGGCCGAAAGAGTGCAAGGGGTTCGGATATACTGAAGCGCCGAGAGGCTCACTTGGACACTGGATCAGGATCAGGGAGGAGAAGATCGACGAGTACCAGATCGTGGTGCCGTCAACCTGGAATGCATCGCCAAGGGACAATCGGGGCAATTCCGGGGCATACGAAGCTGCACTGAAGGGAACTCCTATGGTCGATCCCTCCAAGCCGCTCGAAATCCTCAGAACCGTTCACTCGTTCGATCCCTGTCTTGCGTGCGCCTCACATGTTTTTGACATGAATGGCAACGAAATCACCAAGGTAACCATCGTCTAAACGGAGAATGACATGGGCAGGATAATCGAGGAAATCTATGTGTGGCGTCTGCCGGTCCGGTTCTATCACTGGATCAATGCCCTGTGCATCGTTGCGCTGTTGGTCACCGGCCTCTATATCGCCTCACCGGTACTCAATCCGCCACTTGGCGAAGCGGTCTGGCAGCACAACTTCGTGATGTGGCGTTATGTGCATTATTGTGTGGCATTTGTTTTTATTGGCAATTTTCTGTACCGCATGTACTATGCCTTGCTCTCTGACGATCAGTATGCGAAGTTCGGCGGGTTCAGGCCCTGGTCACCAGCGTGGTGGGGTGAGCCTTTCAAGGAGCAGGTGGCCTCCTATCTTTTCCTCAGAAAGGATGAGCCAAACTATGTGGGTCACAACCCGGTTGCAGCGCTCGCACACTTCTTTTTCATTTTTTGCGGTTCGTCCTTCATGATGCTGACCGGTATGGCCATGTATGCGGAAAACCGGCCAGGAAGCTTTCCCGATGCTGTGTTTGGCTGGATACTGCCTCTGTTCGGCAGCAGTTATAACCTCCATTACGCGCACCATCTCGCAGCATGGATCTTCCCGTTCTACGTGATCGTGCATCTCTATGCCGTCTTTCGTCACGATGTCGTGGACAGAACCAGTGTAACCTCATCGATTATCACCGGCTTCAAACACAAGGTGGAGTCAATGGACAGTTGATAGCCTCCGGTATCCGGTCGGCTACCGCACAAAGACCATGAACAATGTGCTCCATCGCGATGACAGGATAATGTGAGACTTGTTATTGTGTGTCATTCTGAGGAGGCTTGCCGAAGAAGAATCCAGTTCTTTCGAGTAGCACCGAGGCGTTTCGACTGGATGCTTCATTTCATTCAGCATGACAGGCCAAATAAGGCTAATTACTTGATAGATCGTGCATGTTCATGGAAAGTTGATAATTGATAATGGAGGGGCGGTACCGAAGAGTAGGTATCGCCCTTTTGCTGGCGGGAGCATGGTGGACGTTGTGGACTTAGTGAACAAAACTCCCGGTACAAAAAGCGTTCATATTCTTTTTTTTACCGATCAGTCGGATCAGTCTGATCCGACTGATCAAAAAGACCTGAAAGTGAAAAAAATCAATGTTGTCGGGCTTGGCAATATCCTCTTTGGAGACGAGGGGTTTGGCGTCGAAGCAGTAAGGGCTCTTGAAGCGTCGGCAACATGGCCGGAGAACATCCGGTTCGTCGATGGTGGTACCCAGGGGATCTACCTTCTCGATTATTTCGAATCCTGTGATGCTCTCATGGTGTTCGATTCGATCATTCCTGTCGAGTACGAAGCAAAGGTCTATCTGTATCGTAATGATGAGCTGCCAGCATTCATACATCGCAAGATGTCAGCCCATCAGATGGGGCTGAGCGAATTGCTTGCTGTGGCAAGGCTGCACGGCAGGTTTCCTGGTGACGTGGTGCTCATTGGTGCTCCGCCTTATGACCTCGGGCTTGGTAACGGACTGAGTGAACTGATGCTTTCGCATCTTGCGAGAGCTGTCGGCATCGGCAGTGAAATAGTGCAGAAGTGGCTGGAAGGCTGAAGGTTTCCGGTTCTTCGGACTGAAACCCGGAGAACCGGAAAAGCATTGCAAGGCGGTTACTGTATCGGTTTCAGCGGGAACCGATAAGCCGGAGAAACTCGCTTCTGGTCGACTGGTTGCTCATGAATTCTCCAGACATGGCCGAGGTGGTGGTTACTGAATTCTGCTTCTCGACGCCACGCATGACCATGCACATGTGGGTTGCTTCAATCACCACGGCAACGCCACGAGGGTTGAGTACGTGCTGGATGGCATCCCTGATCTGCTGGGTCAGTCGCTCCTGAACCTGCAGCCGTCGGGCAAAGACCTCCACGACTCTCGGTATCTTTGAGAGCCCGACAATCTTTCCGTCCGGAATGTAGGCCACATGTGCTTTACCGAAAAAGGGAAGCATGTGGTGCTCACACATCGAATAAATATCGATATCCCTGACCAGAACCATCTCATCGTATGACTCGGTAAAGACCGCTTTGTTGAGCATCTGCTCAGGATCCTGCCGGTACCCCTGGGTCAGAAAACGAAGGGATTTGGCAACCCGCTCAGGAGTCAGGAGCAAACCTTCACGCTCGGGATCTTCGCCGACACCTTTCAGCAGTGTAATGACGGCATCTTCCATCGGGTCCTGCGACTGCTTCTGGAGGCCAGGAGAAGAGTCCAGGCAATCGACGGGATCACATGGCGCCGTAAGGTTAGCAAAAGAACTATTACTCTCCGAGATAAGTGACACTGTTTTTTCCTGTTTCATGTATTCTGACTTCATGGAGGCGAACCTCCTGGTTGGTTATGGCTCGTAATCTGTCGTCGAGAATCTCCCAGATGGCAACGGCAAGGAGTTCCGTAGTCGGTACGTTTCCCGCAAGCTCACTGACCTCGAAATTCAGGTGTCTGTGGTCGAATCGGGCCACGATCTCCTCCTCAAGAATCGTCTTGAGTATTTTGAGATCGAAAAGGTATCCTGTTTTTCTGTCGATGGTGCCTGAGAGGGTTATTTCCAGCAGGTAGTTATGTCCGTGACCGTGCACTCCCCCGCATTTACCGTAAAACAACCGGTTCTCTTCATCAGAGAGCTCCGGGTTGAACAACCGGTGGGCAGCATTGAACTCGATTTTGCGAGTGACATATATTTTTCTCGGTTTTTCGAGAATGTCATTCATAAGCAGCCTTACATTTGTTTCATCGTTCTGCGCCTTGCAGCCTGCGCAACGATGGAGGATATCGTGAATTATTGTTCAGATCAACCCCGCCTGGTGATTATAAGTTGCAGGCTTTCGGAAAAGTACGCCGGGTTGACGTTCAGTTTGCTGACGCAACGATACCGGAAACGCTCAGCCGGATATGAAACGATCAATGGTTCGCTCCTGTTCTTGGTTAAACTGAAACGGGGGGCAAGGGTTGGCGGAGTGTCGGTTTTGCCTCTCGGATGACACGGCAGTTCCCTGCCGGAATGGTCTCCGGGGTCAGTGCAGCAACAAGAACAAACAGCTCAATTTCTATGGCTAAGACACTTGACGAACTTGTCAGAACCAGCGAACTTCCCGTATTTGTCGATTTCTGGGCAGCGTGGTGCGGCCCCTGCAAAACAGTTGCCCCTTCGGTCAAGCAGCTCGCCCATGAGTTCGACGGGCGGTTAAAAGTGGTTAAGGTTAACGTTGACCAGCAGCCTGAAGCCGCAGCACGCTACCAGGTTCATGGGATTCCAGCCCTCATGCTTTTCGTTGGGGGAGAACTCAAATGGCGCACAGCCGGAGCCATCTCTTACCAGCAGATGCGCCAGGAGGTGCTGAAGGTGATCGGGTGAGTTTTCTCCCAGAATTCCGCGGTCGGCCAGGAAACGTTGGAGAAGAGAAAAGAAGTTACTCCTCCCGGCGGTTCATCAGGGTGACATAATAGAGCAACTGCATGATGGCCTGTGCGGCAGCGGCTACATAGGTCAGTGCGGCGGCATCCAGTACGGCGTTCACTCCCTCCATTTCACGCGGTGAGACGATGCCTTGTGAGACCAGAAGCTCTTTGGCCCGACGGCTGGCGTCGAACTCGACAGGCAGTGTTACGATGGCGAAGAGGGCCGTGCCGGCAAACAGCAGCACCCCGACCCAGGCAAGCGAGCTTCCAAGAGCACCGTGCAGGAACAGTCCCACCATGAAGATGATCGGCCCGAGCCAACTGCCGAGTGAAACCACCGGCACCATGGCAGAACGGATCGAGAGGGGAAAATAGTTGCTTTTATCCTGAAGCGCATGACCAGCTTCGTGGGCAGCTACCCCGACGGAGGCGATGCTCGGGAGGTTGTAGACATCTTCGCTCAGGCGGAGAACCTTGCCGCCCGGGTCGTAGTGATCGGAGAGCATACCGTGGGTCATCTCGACGTTGACGTTCGAGATTCCTCCGCGTTGAAGAAGGCGCAATGCGGCCTGAGCGCCCGTGATGCCGCTCTGTGTTGCCACCCGGGAGTATTTGTTGAAAGCCGACTTGACCCGGAACTGGGCCCAGAGGCCAAGCAGCAGCGGAGGAAGAGCGAAAAGGAAATATGCGGGATCGAAAATCATGGTTTATTCTGGATAATGGTGAGCAGTTACTGATAGTCAAGTACTGAAAAAAAACAAATGAGCTGTCTGTTTCGTTTCGATGAGGAGCGGTGATCCATGAACGAACGGTCGTGTCGTGACAGAACACCCGCATTGTGATCATCTGACGTTAAAATCATGAGCTTCTTGCAGGGCTTTTATCCTGGCGGACAAAAAAAAGCCGCCTTTTTTCTGAGGCGGCTTTTTTGGTGGTGGGGACAGGACTTGAACCTGCAACCTTCGGGTTATGAGCCCGACGAGCTACCAATTGCTCCACCCCACGATGTTATGGCTCTAAATCTAAGAGAATAATCGGCTTTACCAAACAATATCACAATAAAATCAATTATTGGCCTTCAATGGTAACAAGAGAGGCGATGGAGTCGGGACAAACCTGCTTTTTCGTTATTTTGGTGGAGATGGACAGCGGTGGTGCTGACAGGAGAACAATCAATATCATGGAGGAATCCATCATGGAGAAGATCGATTTCAGAAAAGAGTGGAAGCAGCTCTACAATCCATCGCCGAAAGAGGTCGTGAAGGTTGAGGTTCCGGAGATGCGGTTTCTCATGATCGACGGCGAGGGTGATCCCGAAACTACGCCCGCGTTTCATGAAGACATCGAGGTGCTCTTTTCACTCTCGTATACCATCAAATTCATGGTGAAGAAGGGGGTTTTGCAGACCGATTATGCGGTTATGCCGCTCGAAGGATTGTGGTGGGCGGACGATATGAACACTTTCTCTTCCGGTGATAAGGCGAAGTGGAAGTGGACGCTGATGGTGATGCAGCCCGAATGGGTGACGGAGGAGATGGTTGCTGTGGCAACTGAAGAGGTGCGCAAAAAGAAGGCGCTTCCTGCGCTCGATGGCGTCCGTTTCGAGCGATATGCTGAAGGCGTGTGCGCCCAGATCATGCACATCGGCCTTTTTTCCGAAGAGGGGCCGACCATTGAAAGGATGCACCGGTTCATCGCTGATGCTGGCTGCCGTCTTTCCGGAAAGCATCATGAAATTTATCTCAGCGACACGCGGAAAGCCGATCCGGCAAAATGGAAAACCATTCTGCGCCAGCCGATGGCGTGAGGGGTTCAAACAGTATTGTCATGAAAATCAGGATATGGCAGGTCGATGCTTTTACCGACCAGGTGTTCACCGGCAATCCGGCGGCGGTTTGCCCTCTGGAAGCGTGGCTGGATGACGAGATGCTTCAGGTGGTTGCCGCAGAGAACAACCTCTCTGAGACGGCATATTTCGTGCCTTCTGGCGCGGGATTCAGTCTGCGCTGGTTCACACCGTTAAAAGAGATCGATCTGTGTGGTCATGCAACCCTTGCAACGGCTCATGTCATTTTCGAACACCTCGGATATGCAAAAGAGGTTACCGTTTTCGAAACCCGAGCGGCGAGTTGAGCGTCTCCAGAAAGGGGAGTCTGCTGCAGATGGATTTTCCGGCGAGTGTTCCCGAACCTTGCGCCTGTCCTGCGAAGCTCGCGGATGCTCTTGGTTGCCAGCCGATTGAGGTTCTGGTTTCCGATGATTACCTGGTAGTGTTTGAGAGCGAGGATAGTGTTCGGGCAATCACTCCCGATCAGGCGCTCTTGAAGCAGCTCGACCGTCGGGGTGTGATTGTTACGGCTCCTGGTCGTGAGGTGGACTCTGTCAGCCGGTTTTTCGCTCCAAAGTATGGTGTACCAGAAGACCCGGTCACCGGATCGGCGCATTGCGCGCTTGCGCCTTACTGGGCTGCCAAGCTTGGTAAAATGAGACTGGCGGCACAACAGCTTTCACCGCGTGGAGGCCATATCTTGTGCGAGGTACTTTCGAACCGGGTGTTGCTCTCAGGTCATGCAGTTACCTGCTTGGAAGGAGTTCTCTTTGTGTAACTTTTCCCGAGTGTTCATAATCGTTAAATCCCTTTTCCTTCGTTATACTTCGGATGATAACGGTAACCTTTCG
The DNA here is from genome assembly GCA_013334975.1 of Chlorobiaceae bacterium. GTDB lineage: Bacteria > Bacteroidota > Chlorobiia > Chlorobiales > Chlorobiaceae > Chlorobaculum. The sequence continues at coordinate 14,851 of JAAXWL010000039.1, read as the reverse complement.
AAACAACACCCATGAAGCTTTCAGAAACAGCCAGAAAAGCCGTTGCAGCTTACGGCGGGATTGAATTGTGGCGTAACGCAGTATCGGTTGAAACCGTCGTCAGCGCCTCGGGACTGGCCTTTATTCTGAAAAGGCGCCCCTTTTTCCGTCATTCGACGATGACCATGGAGGCCCACCGGCCCTATTGCCGGTTTACCCCGATCGGTCGTGATCCCGCTATAACCGGGGTACTCGATGGCGGTGATGTGCGGCTGGAGAGCGCTCAGGGAGAGGTTATCGAAGAACGCAGGAATGCACGGAGTTACTTCAAGGCTGGTCGGCGGCTGTTCTACTGGGATGATCTCGATATGTCCTGGTTTGCCAACTACGCATCCTGGAACTATTTCACGTTGCCTGCCCTGCTTTTACGTGAGGATATTGACTGGAGCGAGCCAGAGCCGGGGAGACTCAGGGCTGTTTTTCCCGCCCATATTCCGACGCACAGCAGGGTGCAGCAGTTCCGGTTCGATCGAAAGAGCGGACTGTTGATCCAGCACGATTATACGGCGGACATCATCAGTCCGCTCGCAAAGGCGGCCAACGTCGTCCATCGTCATTCAGAAAATGCCGACGGGTTGGTCTATCCTTCCGAAAGAGTGGTAACCCCGAGAAGTTTCAGGGGCAATCCGCTGCGCAGCCCCGTGTTGATCCATCTTCACCTGCATGATTACCGGGTCATCCTGAAATAGCCGGAACTGGTGACTCAGGGAGACTTATCCTGTTGGGAGCAATACGGAACTATTTTCATGGGATGGCGTGAATGGTTAGTACCGTGTCAACGGTAAATAGTCAGAATTTTTTTTATCATCGAAATCGGTATCCAAATCGGTATCGGTATCGATTTCCACTTGAAGAGACTAAAGAAAAACTCACTGAATATTATGGCTTTTTGTTATAACCAATAGATAATTAAACAGATACATCCATAGGCCGGTTTTTTGTTTTTACATAAGAAATCGATTTCGATACCGATACCGATTTCAATCTGGATAAATCAATGGTTCAGAAAAAAATACGTCAGTTTAAGCTTGACACGACACTATTTCTGGAATCGTGTGGGTTTGTGAAAGATCACGATGCATAATTCGTTCTTACAGCAGCCTCCATGCGCTCGATCTCTTCATCGGTCAACATGCCAAAATGGGATTCCCGTTTGGTGGCGGAAAGATGGCCGCTGTTTTGCAGGCAGAGTCTGATAAAAAGATCGATCTGACGATCCGGCATATCCACGATCTCCTGAAGCGCCTTTTTCGTGCGGTCATAACCGACCAGAATATCGAGTTCGTTTTTCAGCTCTTCGTCAATGGTTTTGATGACGAACTCATACAGCGCCTCGACCTGCGCTGTCATGTCGATGTATCGGTACCAGATTCCCGTCTGACCGGAAACGGTGATTTCCCCGGAATCATTGAGTTCGTAATCAATGAGTTTCAGAAGCGGAATTGAAAATGCCTCAAGAGAGCGGTCATAGAGTATCTTATTGTTCAGCATGGCTGCCGATACGGGAAACATGAGACCTTCAGGAACAAGTCCCCGTTGAGCAAGGATGTTGTGAATCAGGAAGCGGTGAATGCGTCCGTTGCCGTCCTCGAATGGGTGAAGGAAGACGAAGCCGTAGGCGATGATCGCGGCATGAATCACCGCTGGAATGCCGGGTTGCCGTTTCAGTTTTTGATGGGTGCTGACAAGACCTTCCATCAAACCGGTTAAATCTTCAGGTTTTGGGCTGATATAATGAATCTTTTCCTGCCAGGTCGTGACTGTCTGGCCGACATAGTTTTGGTTCTGCCGGTAATCGGTATCGCAAAATCGGGGATCGACAATGCTGTTCTGGATTTCGATCAACAGCGCTTTTTCGCAGAAGTCTCTGTGTTCTGCCGTTGTCAGTAGTGTAATGAATTTATCGCTTCGGGAAGAATCCGGCCTGATATGTTCAATTTCAAAGGATGCTCTTGTCTCTTTTCCGTACAGATAGCTCAACGCCCGTTTGAGGAGTTCCGGGGGATACGCGGTGACGATTTCCCGGCAGCGTTGAGCAATATCGATGCGCTCCATTTCCGTCAGTTTTTCGGTGCGCCTGACGATAGGGCAAAACTCCGGTGAGCCGGCAAGATTGTTATTGATCCGCTGACGCTGAACGGCTTCGTATATATTCCCTGAAGCGTTGCCTCTTGAAGCAATCGACTCAAAAGTGAATTCATTCCCCTCGGTTTTGCTGAAAAAAAGCGGTTGCGCTCGTTTGGATGTGTAATAAAGCTTGTTTTCGAGCAGGTCGATATAGTTTCCTTGCGTGAGGTCTTGCAGCGGCAGCTTGCGACCGGTCAGGTATTCGTACAGAAACCAGATTTTTCGAGCATATTTTCCAGTTGGTTTTGATGCTATCCATTCGGAAAGCGACGATGCGTCGATAACCTCGAACAGTAATGCGAGCGTTGCCAGATTGATGCCGTCGTATTTGAGCGCAAACTCAAGGTGATTTCCATCACACTCTCCCGGCCAGTAAGACAGTGGATAGGTTGTTTCGACCAGCCCGTCCTGAATGATTTCGCTTCTTTTGCCTGTTTGACCTACCCAGGAGCTGTGCCAGTTCGGTATGGCATCGAGTTTGTTTTTTTCCAGCAGGAAGGCATAGCCAGCCGGGCGGTTTTGCTTCATGACTTCTCCGTTTTATAATGACATCGGGATAAGAGTCAGTGAAATCTGTTCGAAAAGGCTTGAGTCGATTGAAAACATTTACGGATGTTTGAAAGTAGTTAAAATTCAGGCTTTTTGTGTGAAAACAGTTATCTCTTAATTTTAAAATACAATAGAGCTTTATCAACGTCGCCGGGGTTCTGGACGTTACGAACGAAGAGGAACCCTTTTCGATTATATTGTTATGAGATACGGCAATTCAGGATTTGGTTGAACATGAGAGACAAGCGTAACGGATCGATCATCATCGCGCTGATCCGGTTGATAGCCCTGGTCGCGGTTCTTGCTTCTGCATCGGTTGCCGGGCAAGCTGCCACTGTCCGGAACATGTCGCTGAAGGGGAGCGTCAATCCCGGTAGTGCGGCCTGGTTTCTGCGGGAACTTGATGAGGCGAACAAAGCCGGAGATCGTCTGCTTCTGGTGGAACTCGATACGCCGGGTGGGCTGGTGAGCTCGTTGCGTACGATGGTGCAGGGGGTTATGGCTTCGAAGGTACCGGTGGTGGTCTATGTGGCGCCTTCCGGAGCGCAGGCGGCTTCAGCCGGAGCGCTGCTGCTGCTTTCAGCCCATGTCGCGGCTATGTCGCCTGGCACCGAGACCGGTGCGGCCCACCCTGTCCAAATCGGTGGCAGTGTGGAAAAAGAGGGGGTGATGGCTACTAAAATAGAGAACGATCTTGCTGCCTTTGCACGGAGTCTGGCCCAGAAGCGGGGACGCAATCCCGAGTGGGCGGAGCGAGCCGTACGTGAAAGCATCGCTTCGACGCCTTCGGAGGCTCTTGCCGCCGGGGTGATCGATACGGTGGTTGCAAACCGGAATGATCTGCTTGTTTTCCTTGATGGACGAAAGGTAACGACGACGGCTGGAGTGGTGACTCTCATGACGAAAGGGATACAGGTGCATGTTGCCTCGCCGACCTTCCGCGAACAGGTGATGATGACCATTGCCGATCCGAACATTGCCTATTTTCTGCTGCTTCTTGGTATTGCCGGTTTATATTTTGAACTCACGACGCCGGGTGCGGTTTTTCCCGGAGTTGCCGGGGCGATTGCTCTCGTTCTCGGCGCGTGGGCCATGCAGCTCCTTTCGGTCAGTGTGACCGGCCTACTGCTCATCCTTCTTGCCCTTCTCTTTTTAGCACTTGAATTATTTGTGACGAGCAGCGGTGTCCTGGCCATTGCCGGGCTGGTAGCCCTTTTTATCGGGTCGCTTATGGTCTTCATTGCGCCAGAAATCGGCCTGACGGTGAACTGGTGGTTTTTTCTTCCTCTTTTTCTTTCATTTTCCGCGATTGTGCTGTTTCTTGTATTGGTGGTGTTTCGTTCGACCCGTCTGAAGGCGATCTCTGGTATGGAGGGGCTGGTTGGTGAAACGGGGCTGGTTGAAAGGGCTGTTGCCGGGGGAAAACCGGGCAAGGTCTCTGTGCATGGAGAGTTGTGGGATGCGCAGGCTACCGTAATGCTTCCTGCCGGGGCTTTGGTAACGGTTACCGGTGTGGATGGATTGATGCTTCAGGTAAAACAAACGATGAGGGAGGTATGATATGCTGTCGATGAATCTTCTGGTGCTGCTGGTGCTTGTTGTTGCGTTCTTTGTCTCTTCGGTAAAGATTATGTCTGAATACGAGCGGGCGGTGGTGTTCCGGCTCGGGCGGATTATTGGGGCCAAAGGGCCGGGTCTGATCATTCTGATTCCTTACATCGACAGGATGGTGAGGGTGGATCTTAGGACGGTGACGCTCGATGTGCCGCCGCAGGACATTATCACCAGAGACAACGTGTCGGTCAAGGTGAGTGCGGTAGTCTATTTCCGGGTGCTCGATCCGATCAAGGCGATCATTGATGTGGCAGATTTCCATTTCGCCACCTCGCAGCTTGCCCAGACCACCCTGCGAAGCGTGTGCGGACAGGGTGAAATGGATAATCTCCTGGCAGAGCGTGACGAGATCAATGAACGGATTCAGACCATTCTCGACAAGGATACCGCTCCGTGGGGAGTCAAGGTCGGCAAGGTCGAGGTCAAGGAGATCGACCTGCCCGAAGAGATGCGCCGGGCGATGGCCAAACAGGCTGAAGCCGAGCGGGAGCGCCGATCCAAAATCATCAATGCCGAAGGGGAGTTCCAGGCTGCACAGCGCCTGGCCGATGCGGCGGAGATCATTACAAAGAATCCGGCAGCCCTGCAATTGCGTTACCTTCAGACGTTGAGGGATATTGCCACCGAAAACAACTCGACAACCATCTTCCCGGTGCCAGTGGACCTTATCAAGATGTTTTTTGAGAAGAAGTCCTGATCTGGTTTTCCAATGTTCAACCATCAAACGATACGGCCATGATTTCCATCAAATCGATACTCTGCCCGATTGATTTTTCAGAAGCATCAAAGAATGCCTATCGGTATGCCTGTGAATTTGCCCGATCGATGGGGTCGAAGGTCATTCTGCTGAATGTGATCGAGCCGCGCCCGATAGCAGCCGATATGACGCTGAACTACATACCTCTTGAAGAAGATATTGCGGCGGCAGCCCGCGAAGATCTCGCCCCGATTCTTGAGGAGTCCAAGGCGATGGGTATCGACGTCAGTGCCGAAGTGGTGATCGGGGTGCCTGCCGAGGCGATTCTCCATCACTCGGTTGACAGCGATGTGAGTCTGCTCATCATGGGATCGCATGGCAAGACTGGCCTGAGCCGTCTGCTTATGGGCAGCGTGGCTGAAGCCGTTGTACGCAAAGCATCCATGCCGGTGCTGATCGTCAAGGCGCACGAAAAGGAGTTTATCAGTGAGGGATAGTGACGAGGGGAGAAGATGCAGTGGACTTTTTGGACGAAGTGGACGAATATAAGAAAAGAGGGAAAACCCGGTACCAGGAGAAAGGGGATGAGTCGTGAATCGCATTCCTTCTTCACCTATAAGACCTATTCTTCCCAAAAGTCCTAAAAATCCCAGCGTTACCGAATCGCCCGGTCAGCTCTTTCCCACAAAAGCTTCCAGTAGCTTTAATGCTCCGCTGAAGGGGCTGAGTGAGCCTGAAAGGACCTGGTTTTCAATAGAATGTTTTATCCCTTTCACTGCAGGATGGCTGTAAAATTCGCGTTTCAGACGGTCTTCGACGATGGTGTAGAGCAGAAGCCGCAACTGTTCCCGGCGCTGTGTTTCCCACACTCCGTTGTTGCGCATTGTTTCGGAGAAGTGGAGGATGGTGCTCCAGAGTTCGCTGATGCCTTCATCTTCAAGTGCGGAGGTGAGCATGACTTTCCTGTTCCATCCCGGATGTTTTTCCGGCAGCAGTCTCAGTGCTGACTCTGCGTCAGCCTTCGATATCTCGGCCAGTGTTCTGCGCCCGCTGTCGGCTTTGTTGACGGCCACCATGTCGGCGATCTCCATGATTCCGCGTTTGATACCCTGGAGATCATCGCCCGATCCTGGCAGTATGAGCAGGAGAATGAAGTCGACCATCGAGTTTACCACAATCTCGGACTGGCCGACGCCGACTGTTTCAACAAGAATGACCTCATATCCGGCGGCTTCACAGAGCAGGATGGTTTCGTGCGTCCTCGGTGAGGTGCCGCCGAGGTACCCCGAAGAGGCCGATGGGCGGATGAAGGCATCGGAGTGCGCGGAGAGCTTTTCCATGCGGGACTTGTCGCCCAGAATGCTGCCTCGGGAGCGTGAGCTGCTCGGGTCGATGGCCAGTACGGCGACACGTTTGCCCTGACGCACGATCTCAAGGCCGAGTGTTTCGATAAGGGTGCTTTTTCCGGCACCGGGCGCACCGGTGATGCCAATGCGGATCGTTGAGCTACTGCCGGGACTGATGCAGCTATCGAGGATGGCGTGAGCCATGCTTTCGTGCTCTGGCCGACTCGATTCAACCAGCGTGATGGCCTTGCTCAGAAGCTGGCGGTTGCCGCTTCTGAGGCCATCGACAAACTCGCTGATGGTTGGTTCGGGAGCTCTGTTCCGGGTCATAAGGCTGGCAGAGGTGTTACGATTCGTGTCGTTCGAGAAGCAGCGCCAGCAGCCTGATAGCCGCTTCGGCGATCACCGTGCCGGGGCCGAACACTCCGGCCACCCCCCGATCGTAGAGATAGTCGTAGTCCCGTTCCGGTATGACGCCGCCTGCAATGACGAGGATGTCGTCGCGCCGGGCTGCTCTCAGACCCTTGACCACCTGTGGTACCAGCGTTTTGTGGCCTCCTGCCAGGCTTGATATGCCGACAATGTGGACGTCGTTATCAAGCGCCTGCTGCACGATCTCCTCCGGGGTCTGGAAAAGCGGGCTGATATCGACGTCGAAACCGATGTCGGCGAATGCTGCGGCGATCACCTTGGCGCCGCGGTCATGGCCGTCCTGGCCGACTTTAGCCACGAGAATTCTCGGGCGTCTGCCTTCGAGGTCGGCGAAAGAGTCGGCGAGCTCTCTGGATTGCTGGAAGAGGCTGTTATCCTGCATCTGCGATTGATAGATGGTGGTGTTGAGCCTGGTCGTTGCACGGTACCGGCCGTAAACCGTTTCAAGAGCCGAGGAGATTTCTCCGAGTGTGGCTCGTTTGCGGGCCGCAACAACCGAAAGGTCAAGCAGGTTGCCCTCTCCGGTTTGCGCGCAATGCCCGATGGCTTCGAGAGCGTTTTGAACCGCCTCCTCGTCTCGTTTCAGACGGATCTCTTCCAGACGGGCAAGCTGCTGGCGGAGCACGGCGGAGTTATCGACTTCGAGCAGATCGATCTCGGTCCTGTTTTCGGTACGGAAGGCGTTGACGCCGACGATGGTCTCCTTTCCACTGTCGATGCGAGCCTGCTTGCGTGTGGCCGCCTGCTCGATCTGCATTTTGGGCAATCCCTGTTCGATAGCCTTGACCATGCCACCGGCCTCTTCGATCTCCTCGATGATTTTCCAGGCATTTTCCGCAAGCTGACGGGTCAGCTCCTCCACGTAGTATGAGCCGCTCCAGGGATCGATCGAGCGGGTGATGTCGGTCTCTTCCTGCAAGTAGAGCTGGGTGTTGCGGGCGATGCGCGCCGAGAAGATCGATGGCAGGGCGATCGCTTCGTCGAGCGCGTTGGTGTGCAGCGACTGGGTATGGCCGAGGGCTGCGGCCATGGCTTCGACGCAGGTTCTTGTGACATTGTTGAAGGGATCCTGCTCGGTCAGGCTCCAGCCGGAGGTCTGGCAGTGCGAGCGGAGCATGAGCGATTTGGGATTCTTCGGGTTGAACTTTGAGACGATTTTCGCCCAGAGCATTCGTGCAGCACGCAGTTTGGCGATCTCCATGAAGTAGTTCATGCCGATGCCCCAGAAGAAGGAGAGGCGCGGGGCAAAAGCGTCGATGTCGAGACCTGTTTTCAGGCCGGTACGGATGTATTCGAGACCGTCGGCCAGGGTGAAGGCCAGTTCGAGGTCAGCGGTGGCGCCGGCCTCCTGCATGTGATAGCCGGAAATGCTGATGGAGTTGAACTTCTGCATCCGCTCGCTGGTGTATCTGAAGATATCGGCGATGATCTTCATCGAGGGTTCCGGCGGATAGATATAGGTGTTGCGCACCATGAACTCTTTGAGGATGTCGTTCTGGATGGTGCCGCTCAGTTTATCGGGAGTGACCCCCTGTTCTTCGGCGGCGACGATGTAGAAGGCCATCACCGGCAGTACGGCGCCGTTCATGGTCATGGAGACCGAGATCTCTCCGAGCGGGATGCCATCGAAAAGAATCTTCATGTCCTCGACTGAATCGATAGCTACACCGGCTTTACCGACATCACCGACCACGCGCAGATGGTCGGAATCGTAACCACGGTGGGTTGGAAGGTCGAAAGCCACAGACAACCCTTTCTGACCAGCAGCAAGGTTCTGGCGATAGAAGCGGTTCGACTCTTCGGCGGTTGAGAATCCAGCGTACTGGCGAACGGTCCAGGGTTTGGTGGTATACATGGTGGCGTATGGCCCTGCCATGTAGGGCGGAAATCCCGGGGCGAAAGCGGCAACGGGTTCCTCAGGCGTTCCGTAGCGTGCATGAACCGTAATGCCTTCCAGGGTTGCCCACGCTTCACCTCCGGTCTTGACCGACTGATGGTTGGCCGTTACGAAGGGATCGATGCGTGAAAAATCGGGTCTCATAGCACTCCGGTTTTATGTTGAAGCGAAAGCAGGTCAGCACAGGCGTCGCTGCCGGTATAGATGAATCGGTCGAGCCCTGCATGGAGCAGAACGGCTGCATTTTCCGGTGGTTTCGAGGCCATAATGACGACGGTATCCTTTCGTAACTCCTGGATCGTCGTGCAGATTGCCGGTACGCAGGCAAGATCGGCTTCACCGCTCCAGCAGAGGACGACGATATCGGGTTCATCCTGCAGGATCGCACGGCAGTTGCGGGTTTCAGGTTCGACAGTGATACCGGGCAAGACCTCGAAACCTCCGCTGAGCAGGAACTCTTCGGCGAATGCCGCTATACGGAGACTTTTCGATGGCTCTCCATGCAGCCAGAAGAGGGCGCGGGGCGTCGAGCCTCCAGCGGCGGTGTGCGAGAGCATTCGCAGCCTGAGCTGTTCATAGCGGATCACCGCACCGGTTCCACCTCCGGTGTTCATGTTCGAAATGACTTCAGCGGAGGGTGGAACGGTATAGCGGTTGATGCCGACCAGCGTCTGGCGGCGCGTGTTGATCGCTTTTTGGCGGGCATCGACAACCGGAGCGATCATGGCGGCGAGAGCGCCGTTCGCTTCCGCACAGCGAAGGCCGCCTTCGGCTTCGATCTCCCTGAACAATGTCCAGGCTTCATGGCAGAGCGTGGCAGTCATGGTTTCGATATACCATGAACCGGATGCCGGATCGACCACGCGGTCGAGGTTCGACTCCTCCCTGAGCAGGAGCTGAATGTTGCGCGTGATTCTTTCTGCCATTGCTGCCGGTACCGATCCGGCAGGATCAAAGGGGGCAAGTTGCAGGGTGTCACATCCACCGAGTATGGCCGAAAGAGCCTCGGTCGACAGACGCAGGAGGTTGGTGTAGGGATCGAGCACCGAGAACGATCGAAGCGAGGCCCGGACGAACAGGTGTGGTTCCGGTTGCTTTTCGGCCGTTACCCCGTAGGCTTCGAGCAGTTGCGGCCACATGGCCCTGAGTGCCCGGAGTGAGGCAAGTCCGGGAAAATGGCTTGGGCCGGAGGCGACCACGATGCTGATGCGAGCGGCCGCTTCACCGGCGTCGATGCCCGCCTCCGTAAGGCTGGCCAGGTGGTCGCTGATGCTGGAAAGGGCGAAGGCAAGTTCCTGAACGATGGTAGCTCCCGCAGTATGGAATCGCACGGTATCGATGCCCATCGTGCGGAATTCCGGATTCAGCCGGGAGGTCAAGGCTGCAAGAGTTTTCCACGTTTCTGCGGAAATGGTGTCGCAGAGCACTCCTCCGGAGTTCGAGGCGAATCCGGGCAGGCAGAGGAGCTTGCCGATCAATGCTGCCGGGTCATCGATATGGCCGGAGAGGAAGATCGGTACCCGTGAAAGGTCGATATCCTGAAGCCGCTCCAGGAGCGTGGCGGTATCGACGGCGGTGTTGCGACCGTCGAACAGGAACTCGATGGCGTCTGCCCCACCGGTAAGGGCTTCCCGGACAAGCTCCGGGTCTGCGGCAAGACGTCTGATGGCGAGTTGCTGGCAAATGTTCCAGCGGTTCGAAGATCGCCCAAAGGGTACCTCACCAGCCGCCAAAGCGGTGTGGCTGTTGTACCAGGGTTCCATTGCAAAGCCGTCAGGAGATTTCCAGACGATTTTTGAGTACGCTGCACCCTTGAGCTCTTCGAGAACCCTCTTTTTCCAGAGGGTTTCGTCTATGGGTGGGAAATGAGAGAAAAGGGATTCAGTCTGGGACATCGTAACAGATTTGTTTTACAGGTTCGAACGTCAGGGGTGTCGGTCGTGACGGTTTAACGGGGTGTTTTGTTCCGGATGATTTCGCTGATACGGAGTTTGAGTTCGAGCGGATGGGCGACGACATCGACAAAGCTTTTTGACCGGAGCCATTCTGTCGTCTGGAAATCCTTTGAGGTTTTGTGTCCGGTATACTGTTCGATCACCCGTTTTCCTGAAAAACCGATATTACCGGCGTTGTGCTCGAAAATTCTTGTGCCGCGGGAACCGAATCCGATGGCTACGCCGCCGAGTGTCGGATCGGTGACCACCGTTATCAGCGGCAGTCCAGCCTGCTCCACCAGTGAAAGGGCCAGGTGTATTTTCGGTATGCTGACCATAGAGGAGCACCCTTCGTGCATACGGGCGCCACCACCGGCGGCCTGGATGATGAGGGGGGCGTGTTTTTCGAGCGCAATGCGGCTCGCCTCCCATATCTTCTGGCCGGTGGACATGCAGAACGAACCACCGAGGAAGCCGAAACTGGTGGCGCACAGCACAACCTCGCGACCATCAATGGTACCGTTACCGGTGATGAGGGCTGTGGACATGCCGTTTTTCAGCCGATCTTCACGGAGCTTTTCGGCATAGTCGGGGAAGTTGAGTATATCCCGATCGATGATCAGGCGAGTCTCCTGATGTTCGGTGAACGAATCGCTGTCGGTCATGAGCTCGATGTAGTCCCAGGCTGTCAGTCGGGTATAGCGATGGCCACAGCTCTGGCAGACGAAGTTATCGGCCAGCAGTTTGCTGTAAAGCACAGGATCGTGCTGCGGTTGCTTGAGTTCGTTACGGCAGCGTTTGTGACGATTGATGAAGAGATGCTTTTCAGGCTTCGCTATAAAGCCGGAGACCCGTTTTTCATAGAGGCGTATCTCCTCCTCGGTGGTCGTTTCCCATTGGCCGATCTTCTTCCAGCGTTCGATACGATGCTTCTGAAGGGTTTCTGCCGGTGCCTTGCCGAAGGCTTCGACCCATTGACCGACAACGTTTCCGAACGATTCGAGCGCTTCAGCAGGGAAACGGTGCGCCGGACCGGCAGGCTCAGGGATGATTTCATCCACAATGCCGTTTTTCAGCCCCTCTTTCGAGGTGATCTGTGAGATTTCGGCAGCCAGACCAGCCTTGTCTCTGGTTCGGTAGAGAATGGAGGAGCAGGCCTCAGGCGAAATGACCAGATAGGTCGAATACTCCATGGCGAGCACCGCATCGCAACCCGTGAGGGCAATGGCGCCGCCGCTGCATCCACGGTTGATGATGACCGAAATGGTTGGGACGGTCGCCTCGGCAAGCGCCTGCATACAGCGCCCTATCTTCCATGCGATACCGCCAGCCTCAGACTCCTCGGTGGGGTCGGCTCCAGCCGTATCGATCATTGTGATGACGATGCGGTTTTCGCGTTCGGCCAGAGCAATAGCGTCGATAGCCTTCACGAATGCGGCAGGTGTGGGCATGCCGTGATTCCACTTGATCACCGCGGAGTGATCCTGCATGATTTTTTTCATTGCAGAGATATCCGAGGTGGGGCCTGATTGCTGGCCGACAAGCATGACTGGCCAGGAGGTGCCGTTGTATCGAAGCTCGGCCCGATGGGTCTGGATGAGGCAACTACCGTGGATATCGTTGGCGAGACATTCCGACACGTTGTCGAAGACGGGCAGGTAATCGAGGTACTTGGGGCGTTCCGGATGGAAAGAGAGCTGGTATTTTTCATATTCCGACAGATGCTCAAGAGTATCGTCGGAATAGCTGAATCCCACTTTTTTTTCGAAAGGCAGGAAGAAGTGTTTCACTGTTAATGGATGGGTTAATGATGAGCCTTTGGTTCCACTAATTCAACAAGAACACGGTTGGTCTGCCGGGGATGGAGGAAAACAATTTTCTTGCCACCCGCCCCCTCCGACACTTTGCCCAGTGGGGTCAGGCCGAGAGAGGTCACCCTTTCGGTCTCATTTTCGATTCCGTCGGCGGCAAGGGCGATGTGATGCATGCCTTCGCCGCTCCTGGAGAGGAATTTTGCAATCGGGCCGTCATCGCCAAGCGGTTCAAGCAGCTCGATTTTGGTCTGGCCTACCGGGATAAAGGCCGCTCGCACCTTTTCTGAAGGCACCTCGTGGATGGCGACCGCAGAGCGGTCGCATCCAAGGAGGTTGATAAAGGTATCGATAGCACTGTCGAGATCTGATACGGCAATGGCGATATGGTCGATTCTGTTAATCATGGTAGAGGGTTCAATGGTTTATTCCTTTTTTTTCGCATAGCCGATTGTCTGCAAGGCAACCGTGATCTCGTCGAGAATGGCGGGATCATCGATGGTTGGCGGCATGGTGTAGGCTTCCGAGTTGGCTATTTTGCGCATCGTGCTTCTCAGTATTTTACCTGAACGGGTCTTGGGCAGGCGGTTGACGATGACGGCCTGCTTGAACGAAGCGACTGGCCCGATGTTTTCGCGGACATACTCGACCACGTGCTTGATGATCAGTTCCGGTGGGGTATCGACTCCCGTCTTGAGCACAAGGAATCCCAGAGGCACTTCGCCCTTGAGATCGTCATGTACACCGATGACCGCGCTTTCGGCAACGTCAGGGTGCTCGCAGAGTTCAGCTTCTATGGCGCCGGTTGAGAGACGATGTCCGGCGACGTTGATGATATCATCGGTCCTCGACATGATATAAATGTAGCCATCATCGTCGATGTAGCCGGCATCGCTGGTCTGGTAGTAGCCGGGGAAGCTCTTCATGTAGCTGTCGTTGAAGCGGTTGTCCTGCTTCCAGAGGGTCATCATGGTTCCCGGAGGAAGCGGCAGTTTCACGACGATGTCGCCCATCTGGCCTGCCGGCAGCTCTTCGAGCTCGGCATTGACCACCTTGACATCATAGCCAGGCACGGCCCTTGATGCGGAGCCGTACTTGACCGGACCCGGCTCGATGCCCTGGCAGTTGGCTGCGATAGCCCAACCTGTCTCGGTCTGCCACCAGTGATCGATTACCGGCACATGAAGCTGGTTTTCGGCCCAGCGAACCGTGTCGGGGTCAGCGCGCTCGCCGGCAAGGAAGAGCGTTCTGAACTTCGAGAAGTTATAGCGGCGAATGTAACTGCCGGTAGGATCCTCCTTCTTGATCGCCCTGAAGGCTGTCGGGGCGGTGAAGAGCACCGCGACATCGTGTTCGCTGATGATTCTCCAGAAGGTGCCGGGATCGGGAGTTCCGACCGGCTTGCCCTCAAAGATGACCGTCGTACAGCCATGCAGCAGGGGAGCGTAGACGATGTAGGAGTGTCCCACGACCCATCCAACGTCGCTGGCAGCCCAGAATACCTCACCCGGCTTGACATTGTAGACGCTCTCCATGGTCCATTTCAGGGCCGCCATGTGGCCGCCGTTGTCGCGCACGATGCCTTTGGGCTGACCGGTTGTCCCGGAGGTGTAGAGAATATAGAGCGGGTCGGTCGCTTCGACGGGTACGCACTGCGCCGGGGCGACGCCGAGCAGGGCTTGTTTCCAGGTCATATCGCGATCTTCGTTCAGCATGGCCCTCATCTGCGGGCGCTGAAGGATGATGCAGATTTCAGGCTTGAAGTGCGCCAGTTCGACGGCGAAGTCGAGCAGACGGTAGTAGTCGATGATCTTTCCGTGTTCTACGCCACAGGAGGCCGAGATGATCACCTTGGGCTTGCAGTCGTCGATGCGAACGGCCAGCTCGTGTGAGGCAAAGCCACCGAAAACAACCGAATGGATAGCCCCGAGCCTGGCGCAGGCCAGCATGGCGATGACCGCTTCGGGAATCATCGGCATATAGATGATGACCCGGTCGCCTTTTCTCACTCCGCGCGCCTTCAGTGCACCGGCGAAGAGCGCCACCTTGTCCCGGAACTCGCGGTAAGTGAACTTCTCAATGGTGCCGGTTACCGGGCTGTCGTAGATGACGGCAGTCTGGCTGCCACGGCCTTCATCGACATGTCGGTCGAGAGCATTGTAACAGGTATTGGTAATGCCTCCGGCAAACCAGCGGTAAAACGGCGGGTTCGAATCGTCGAGCACCTTGTCCCACCGGGTATACCAGTGGAGTTTTTCTGCAAGTGCGCCCCAGAACTCTTCGGGGTTTTCGATCGATTGCCGGTGAACGGCACGGTAGGTTTGTGACATGCTGCAAGCCCCTTAAAAATATAAAGTTAATAATGGAAAGGGAGAGACGGACGTCCTGATGAAATCGTTGGGGGG
>JAAXWL010000038.1 GCA_013334975.1 Chlorobiaceae bacterium | reverse complement strand
TCAACATACTCTTGGCGTGCCTTCCCTGTACAGGAAAGGATCAGGGAGAGTGTGTTATTATCGAAAGTCCCGGAAACAACAGATTGAGAAATCTTAATATTCTATTGTTGAAAAATTGGTTACAGAATTTTTAGATATTCTTTCTTCTGACTGCTTCACTATGTTTTGCTTTCAGCATAAACCTGCTGTATGAACTCCATGGCCTCTTGCAAGGCCTGTGGCCCCCTTTGACAGGTCGGCGATTTTCCGGCAACTCGCCACGTTGAGCTTCACTATCGTACTGTGGATGGCTCCGGGTTAATCGATATCTTCTGGCGCCGTGCAGTCGAGGTTTTTTCGGTACTAAGCCAACAGGCATCCAATCTTGGAGCGCAACATGACACCGAAGAGATGACCACGGGTGCTGGTTTCTGTGCGATAAGCCAGAGGCAAAAAGTCTGTTATCGGGAATGCTCTCTGTTTTCCTGATGAATGATTTTGTGTAAGTTTCCGGTAATCAGTCGGGTAGGAGCCGGACGAAACAGGATACATCAATCATGGAATTCTATCGGGTCGGGGAGTTGTTTCCCCTTGAGCAATTCTGCACCGGCAGGGAGCAGCACGTTGCTCTCGTGACGGATCGCTTTTTCAATGTGCTGCTGTCGCTGAACCATATTTCAAAAAAGGAGAAGAAGCTTTTTCTGAATGGCAGGCTAACCGCTTATCTCTTTGAGCGGAAGGATATTCCGTTTCTTGTTTTTGATTTTGGCGAAGGGTTCAGTATCGATATGTCGATCGATACCTCAAAGTTTGATGATGAGTTCCGGCAGGAGTGGATGGCTTCGGAGTCGAATCTGATTACGATGTTTCTGGTCGAGGCATCGACCGGGGTATTGAAGGCGATGAGGATGATTGCCGTAGGATTTGCTGACGAATTCCGGGAAATCTGCTCGAGACATGTCGGAAGAAGCGATATCGAACGGCAGGTCAGATTGATCCAGACGGCCTTTACAACCAGAGAGATGATGGTTCATGCCCGGGCGAGTACTCGATTTGGCGCCTGAACGGTCTCTGTTATCGCCATGCAATTCCAGTGGAATCGCAACAATAACGTTAAAAAAGAAAAATGCTATGCCTGGTTGACGGGATTACGCACCAAAGGCCTTTTCAGTTTTTGCTGCAACAGTAGTCATCAACGTCCCCCTTTGGTACTTGTTGGGGAGATGTAAGGGAAATTTGTGCTGGAACAGGCACTGGTTCATGCCAAGGTTGTCAGAGTGGTGGGATTTCGAGGTCGGAGTTGAGTCGGAGGCTTCGCTGATCTTTTTTTTAAAAAATAGCAAAGCTGACCCTTATCGTGAAGGGCTGAGCGTCAAACCTGATTTCGACGGTGGCGAGAATACGATTCCACACCACCGTCTGGAGATCAGTGATCCGTCTGCATCAGGGCATCGCTGCCCATTTGTCAAAGGGATTAATACCTTGAACGGACAGAGGAAGAACGCTCTTCGCGAGGTTTTGCTTCATTGACTTTGATGTTTCTGGAGCCCAGCTTGCTGTCATTCAGGGAGGTGATGGCCTGATTTGCCTCTTCGTTGTTCGGCATTTCAACAAAACCAAAACCCTTGGAGCGTCCGGTAAACTTGTCCATGATGACGCTTGCTTTATCGACATTTCCGAACTCGCTGAAGGCATCGCGAAGGTCACCTTCAGTTATTCCGTAGTCAAGATTGCCAATGTAAATATTCATAGGTGTGATACAGTAATCGTGCTTTTTATCAAAGAGAGGGCCGACAAATAAAAAAAAGCACAAATTACTTGAAAGCGTCCGGATCAACTTTTAATCCGGGTAATAAATATATCACTATTCGATCAAGAAAAAAAAGATATTGTTACTATTTCATAACTTTTTTTAAAGGCTTGTTCCGTGAGCAGATACGGAATTGTTTTCTGGATGCACACCGGACAATACATGGTTTTTGCGGTAAGAGACCGGTACCGGCAGACAAGGCAAGATCAGTTGATGAAGCCGATAAGTTACGGCCAAATCCGGTTTCTGATCACGGTTGACACGTCCGGCAAGGTTTGTAGCCGGCTTTCATGGCTTCTGCCCTGCTGCTGAAAATGGCAGTGCATGCTTTACAGTTGTACGATGGGCACTCCGGCCGATGGAACTTCCGGCTGCTGACATTGCCGTGATAAATGGCTTCCGAAGGTGTTGTCGCAGGAATGCTCTTTGCCGGTAATGAGTGCGATTGCCGGTTTGTTGTTCCTGATGTGGCGGTGGTCGTTCGATTGCCTTTCCGGTAATCCCAGGGCGCCACAGGATGCGGATCGGCCCATAACCCGCGTTTTGCTTTTCGGGCTTCATTTTCAAACTGTTGCAGGGCGGGATCATCGGAATATTGCCGGTAATGCCATGCGTAGCCAGCCTTCACCATTTCGGCGTTGACATTCGTTTCACCGACAGAGACCCAAGCGACACTTCGTCCATACCGGTCGCGACTCATGGTGCGCATCGTGACCTGTTTTCCGAAAACAAGGGTGCTGATGTACTGCCTGGCGCGGGTGCCGAATGGCTGCGTTTTTTCCGGACTGTCAATACCGTACAGCCGTATTTTTTCCTGCGTGTTGTCGTTATGCAGAACCGTAATCGTATCGCCGTCGGCCACCTTGACAACCCGTGCTGAGGAGGTTGTGTCGTGGCAGCCAACAAAAAGCAGCAGCAGCAGGAGGAAGAGCGGATGAGGTCTGCGCCGGAACACAAGCGTGGACATAGATATCTGAAGTTGGTGATGAGAATGCCTCAAGCAACACTTTTTCCGGTGTTATCCAACACTTTTCACTCAGGTGGCGATGTTTGGTTTGATCATGAAGGCTTGCCACCATTTCGGTTTCTGATTTGCCGGGAAGAACGTGGCTCTCTGCATGTTTTCTGATGAACACCGGGAAAAATGGTTTTTACTTATGCCCCGGCTTGATTAATAGCGTTAATTTTCTAAATTATGGGCATATGCTAATAAATAAGCCCTCGATTTCCAGGCGCCAGTTCCATAACGGTTGCCGACGGAGAGTTGTTGGCTGACCAATCACCTCCATCTTACCCTGAAAGGATTCTGATTATGTGGAACATCCTTGCCTGGATCCAGAAAAATCTTGTCTGGAGCATTCCGATCTCTATGGCAGCCGGGCTGCTTTTCGGTACCTCAGCTGATCCGGCATTCCTGCGATCGGCAATTCTTCCGCTCACCTTTCTCATGGTCTATCCCATGATGGTCACGATGAATGTCAGAGAGCTTTTCAAACCCGGAGGGCAAAAGTTACAGGGGGTCACGCTTGCCATCAACTTTGTTCTGATGCCGGCCATTGGTTATGGTATGGGACTGCTGTTTTTTGCGAATCAGCCGATGATAAGGCTGGCTCTCTTGCTGACCTCGTTACTGCCGACCTCCGGAATGACCATCTCCTGGACGGGGTTCGCCAAAGGTAATGTTCCCGAAGCCGTGAAGATGACGGTCATCGGCCTGATTGTCGGTTCCCTGCTTGCTCCGCTCTACCTCAAGGTGCTTATGGGCGCGGCAGTTGCAATTCCGTTGCTGCAGGTGTTCCTGCAAATCGGTCTGATTGTGTTTCTGCCTCTTGTACTGGGCACCGCTACCCGACAGTGGATGGTTTCCCTCTATGGCGAGCAGGATTTCAACAAGCACCACAAGCAGAAGTTCCCACCTTTTTCGACCCTCGGAGTGCTGGGGATTGTGTTTGTCTCCATTGCGCTCAAGGCAAAGAGCATTGAGTCGCATCCGGCCCTACTGCCCAAGTTGCTGCTGCCGCTGGCGTTGATCTACCTCCTCAACTTTGTTATCAGTACGATTGTCGGCAAGAGCCTGTTCGGGCGAAATGACGCTATTGCGCTGGTCTATGGCACCGTGATGCGCAATCTCTCGATCGCGCTGGCCATTGCCCTGGGTGTGTTTGGTGAGCAGGGTGCCGATGCCGCCCTGCTGATTGCGTTGGCCTATATCGTTCAGGTGCAGGCTGGTGCATGGTATGTCAAACTCACCGATCGCCTGTTCGGCGAACCGGTTGCCAACCCGGCCATCTCCTCTGATGCTGTAAAGATCGCCTGAACAGGGGGGCGATCGATGCCGGTTCCCTGAGATGCGCGTCGGTCGAAGGCGGAGTTGCTGGATGCCTGACGGGCCTGTACGGAGAGGGTTGCCGTGGTGTAACCGATGAATCCTGTCAGCATTCAGTCGCAGAAAAGGGTGGATTCAACGCCCTTTTCTCTTTTTCTGTGAGGTGGCTTTAAGCGTCTGTTCCGAGATGCTCTCTTCGATGTCCGAGGCGATGGAGAGGCTTTTGAAGAGGTCGAGCAGGTTCTGTTCGATATTCAGGTTCAGATGAACCTCCCGGTTATTCTGGAAATCCGGATTCCGCCCTTTAAGCTGTACGGTTATCTGTGAATCACCGTCAGGAGTCATGACGATGGTCGAAAGAAGTTCTGTATAATTGAAGTTGCCCAGCGCTTCGTAAGTGAGTCTCATACCGGCCCCGGCGATTGCCCGCTCTTCCGGAGAGCTTGAATAGACAATGAGTCCTTCGTGTTCAGCATCAAGGGCTCCTTTAGGAATACTGAAAGCGTTTCCATCGATCTTTATCGGGATTTTCGCTTTAAGGGTGCCCGTGGCCGCAAGTTTGGCGGAGGTGCCCTGCAGGTCGATCAGCTTCTGTATCGGAATACCCTGGAGCGCTATTTCCGTCTCTGCACTTCTCGATCTGAGGTCATAATCGGCACGGTCGATGGAGACAGAGCCGTCAAGCAAACCTGTGGTGAAGCCGTTCAGGGAGAGAATGGCTGGCTTTCCGGAAATTTCGGTCAACGTGAGCATGCCTTTGGGGGATGAGAGAAGAAGCTCTCCTCCACCCATTTTTCTGTTGAGCGTTTTCAGTGCAAAAACGAGGGTCGTTTTTCCGGATTCGGCCATATCGACGGTGACGGATGGGTCGCTGAAACTCCACTGAACAGGCTCGTTTCCAATCGAATAGTTCCGGGGCTCTTTCGATGGTTTTGGCGGAGTTAACTGCCGTAATGAACCACCGCCCTGTACCGAGAGCCTTGCTTTGCGCAACATGATATGGTTCCGGTCGAGGTCAACGGGAATCTTTCCGGAAACAGTGCCATTCATTGATCCACTCAGCTCGCCCTGAAGACGGATGCGATCGAGGAGGGGAACTTTGTCGATCGTCAGGGAGCCTGCTGCTTTCCCCGATTTCAGGTTGTACACGGCAGGTTTTGCCGATACTCGCCCTTCAAACAGCCGTGCTGAAAAAGAGGCGAGCCGGATTGATGAGAGTGCTTCGTTTTTTGCATCGAGATTTACCCTGAGCGAGAGATCACCGATAAGTGGGGGGCCGCCCGTGTGCCGACCGGCATCGAACACCAGCTGCGTGCCGCTCCCTTTTGCACCCCTGAAGGTAAAGGTCGATCCTTTTGAGGCATCGATGCACCCTTTTTCGATGGTGAGGGACGAATCGAGGAATTCGATCGGAATGGAGCCGTTCAGTTTGCCTGAGGCCACAAGCTGTGGATCGGCAAAAAGCCTCTCAAGGGGTACATTATCGAGTTTCAGATCGAAAGCAGTGCGTTTGTTTCTCAGGCTGTATTCAATCAGTGGTGCCGATGCCCGGATGCCGTAGAGTGCAACCGAACAGTTACTGAAGGTCAGCGTGCAGGGCTTCCGGGGATGATGCGCCATACCGAAGGAGGCTTCAAAATCGGTCATGGGGCTTTTGATGTTGCCGGAAAAAAGAGATTCCCCCTTGAAGCGGGCAGGCTGCTGCACATAATGGTCAGAACGGGTGAGCAGCACGTTGTAGCTGATGCCTTCGAGACGCAACTGACCGGTTTCGACACGCCCATTCCTGACAGCGAAGGCTATCGAATCGGGTGAAACGGATGGAAGGAGCGCTGTTTTTGCTGACGTATCAAGTCGAATACGGAAAAGGGGTCTGGCCTGGCTGAACCGGATATCCGAAGGCATCTGATGCACCAAAACCGAATCGGCGGTGATGAAGAGATCGACAGCCGGGGTTGCGGAACTGGCTACACGATGCCAGGTGAGTTTTCCGTTAAGGAGCGAGACCTTGTAATGCATGGCGATCGCCGTGCAGGAGTCGGGCGGGGTAGAGAGCGAAAGCTGCATTCGACCGAACCCCGCACCCGAAAGTCGTGGAAGAGAGGCATTGCGCAGCTCGATAACCACCCCTTTTCCGGTCGTGAGCCGGTCAAGAAGCGCCTGGGCATACCAGGGAAAGGTTACCCAGGCACCGAAAAGCACAAGGGCCGTGAACAGCAGCACTACCCCGAAAATGCGAAGAGGCCATTTCACGGCAGCAGGTCACTTTTTCGACCAGGTTCCCTTCATCTGAACCCAGGTGCCTGCCGGAAAATCGGGGAAACGTTTCTCGAAAGTGCGCTGACCGGTGGCTTCGAGTGTAATGCCGTTTTTGGCGGCTATTTCGGTGTAAACGCCCAGTCTTTGCTGATTCACGGTAGCGACAAGCTGCTGTGCTTCAGTGCCGGCCCCCGGCGGAATGGCGACGTATCCGCTGTCAACCTCTCCGACCAGTCCTTTGGTTCTGGCTGTTTCAAAATCGAGCGCAAAAAGTGTTGCTGCCGAAAGCGTCAGCAGGGTGAAGAAAAGGACGAATGTCCCGGCCAATGTTACTTTGCGATAAGTATTCATGATATGCATGGTTATCCTCCTTTTTTCAGAAAATGTCAGATCTCTTGCCGACAACGTTTTCGATATCTTTGTCGACCTTGACACGGATTTCGTGGTCGATTTTTATGTTCATGTTGATGGTAATCGGCTTGTCGGGAGCCTCCACTCTCACGGTAGGGCTGCATCCGCCGATGGTCAGTCCTGCAAGCAAGAGCATGATTGCTGGCAAGGAAGCGGTTGTTGGTTTGTTCATCTGGTAACGGATTGGTTTGTTGTGATTGCTCTCTTGAGCTGCTTCGACAAGGTGAAAAAAAACATGCAGGTTCTCATGCTGAATTATCAGCGGCATAATCCGGGCAGTACGCTGATGGAGCTCTGCATGGCAAAATATCTTCATCACGCAATATACCAACGCACATCATTATTCCCTGAGTGAAAAGAGGGGAGGCTCAGAACTGCATTCACTGACGATGGCCTCGACTCGCTGAAAACGGCAAAGAAGCCCCGGTCGTGCTGTGATAGCTCCATATCCCCGTCGTCATCCGTGCGTGGCACCGGATGACGACGGGGGGAGTGCCGGTCAGAGATTCAGGGCGCGGTTGTCGATGGCAAGCGCAGCCTCTCTCATGACCTCCGAAAGGCTCGGGTGCGGATGGCAGGTTCTTGCGATGTCTTCGGAAGCAGCGCGGAACTCCATGGCCAGAGCCGCTTCGGCTATAAGGTCTGACGCACTGGTTCCGATGATGTGGACGCCGAGAATTTCATCGGTTCCTGCGTCGGCAAGCATTTTGATAAAGCCTTGAGCATCGCCGAGACCGAGTGCCCTTCCATTGGCGGCAAACGGGCACTGACCGGATTTGTAGTCGCGTCCCTCGGCCCTGAGCTGTTGTTCGGTTTTTCCGACCCATGCAATTTCAGGGGTCGTGTAGATAACCCAGGGCATGGTGTCGTAGTTGACATGGGGTTTCTGGCCAGCAAGTAATTCCGCTACCATGACTCCTTCATCTTCAGCTTTGTGGGCCAGCATGGGTCCCCGCACGACGTCTCCGATCGCATAAATACCCGGAGCAGCGGTTGCACACTGGGCGTTGACGGGAATGAAGCCGCGTTCATCGGTCTGCAGGCCAACCGCTTCGAGATTGAGCTGTTCGGTGTTGGGTACCCGACCGACAGAGACGATGAGTTTGTCGCAATCGAGCAGATGATCGGCCCCCTGGTCATCGGTGTAGGCGACCGAGACCCCCTCTCCGGTGATTTTTGCCTGGCCGATCCTGACGCCGAGTTTAATATGCAGCCCCTGTTTCTGAAAGAGTTTTGAGGCTTCCCTCGAAATACTTTCATCGGCACTGCCGAGAAACGAGGGCATGACCTCCAGAATGGTAACCTCTGCGCCGAGCCTGCGCCAGACCGAGCCCAGTTCGAGGCCGATGACGCCTGCGCCGATGACGCCGAGTTTTTTCGGGGCCTGGGTGAATTTCAGGGCGCCATCGTTGTCGCAGATGGTGCTGTTATCGACTTTGACGTTGGGAATCTGCCGGGGTTTCGAGCCGGTCGCGATAATGACTTTCTGGGCGACGACCTCCTCCTCTTCATGGTTTTCGCGTATGGTTACCCTGATGCCGACCTCAGTTCTTCCGGCGAAAGAGGCCCGCCCCTTGAGCAGTGTGATCTTGTTTTTCCTGAACAGGAATCCGATGCCCGAGGTCATGCGGGTGACAATATCTTCCTTGCGCTTCTGCATTCTCAGGATATCGATCGTGACGTCGCTGACGTTGATACCGTGGTTTGCATAATGATGGGAGACATTTTCAAAGGCCTCAGACGAGGCAACCAGTGCTTTCAGGGGAATGCAGCCGGCATTGAGGCAGGTGCCACCCAGCCGTGGTTCACCATCGGGACTGTCATAAGGGTTGAATTCGCAGCAGGCGACTGAAAAACCGAGTTGAACCGCCCTGATGGCAGCAATATAACCTCCGGGTCCTGCCCCGATAACGAGAACGTCAAATTGTTTTGTCATGAGTGTTTCTCCCTTAAATATCGAGTAACAGACGCGCCGGGTCTTCCAGCGCATCCTTGATTGCCACCAGGCCGAGCACCGCTTCCTTACCGTCGATAATCCGGTGGTCATAGGAGAGGGCCAGGTAATTCATCGGGCGGATGACTACTTCACCATTTTCTGCGACAGGTCGATCCTTGGTGGCATGGATGCCCAGAATTGCCGATTGCGGCGGGTTGATGATCGGTGTCGAGAGCATGGAGCCGAAGATACCGCCGTTTGAGATCGAGAACGTTCCTCCGGTCAGCTCTTCAAGCGAGAGGGTGCCGAGTTTGGCTTTTGTCGAGAAATCAAAGACTTTTCGTTCGATTTCAGCGATGCTCATCTGGTCGGCATTGCGCAGGATAGGAACCACAAGGCCCCGGGGAGAGCTGACGGCAATGCCGATGTCGAAATAGCCGTGGTAGACGATATCCTTGCCATCGACGGAAGCGTTCAGGACGGGATATTTCCGCAACGCCTGGAGCGTGGCCTTGACAAAAAATGACATGAATCCGAGCTTGACGCCATGCTCTTTTTCAAAGGTCTCACGGTATCGGTTTCTCAGGGTGATGACCGGCAACATGTTCACTTCGTTGAAGGTCGTGAGAATGGCGTTGGTTGCCTGGGAGTGCAGGAGGCGTTCAGCGATGCGACTCCTGAGCCTGGTCATCGGGACTCTTTGTTCGGGACGTTCAGTCAGGAGCGGCGGTTCACGATGGGCTTCGATTGGCCTGGCTGGTGCTGATTGCAACGGAGGCTGAACCGGTATTGGTGCGGCTGGTTCCGCATCGGCAGCGATTGCCGCCAGCACGTCGCCTTTGGTGATTCGTCCACTTTTGCCCGTACCCCGTATCTGATCAGGGTTCAATCCTGTCTCAGCCATGATGCGCGATGCCGAAGGCATGGAGAGTGTTTTTTGCTCCTGATTGCGTTTTGATGGCGAGGAATCCTGTGAATCCGGGGTTTTGGTTTCAAAAGTTTCAGATGGAGCTGTCAGCGAAGGCACCGGTACTCCCTCGCTGTCGATTCTTGCCAGCACCTGACCGGCAAGAACCGTACTTCCATTGCCGGCAAGAATCTCGAAGATAATTCCCGATGATGGTGACGGAACATCAAAGATCACCTTGTCCGTTTCGATTTCAAACAGGATTTCATCTTCAGCTACAGCATCTCCCGGTTGCTTGTGCCAGTTCAGCAGCGTTGCTTCAGCGACTGATTCTGACAACTGGGATATGGTGACATCAATGATTGCCATTGGTGGATATTATTTGTTAAAAAAAACGGCGAAATCTCCGAAAGCCTGATCGAGCAGGGCCTGCTGCTGCACAGCGTGCCTGGAGGCGTAACCGCACGCCGTCGAGGCAGATGCCGGTCGCCCCGCATAGCCGAATAACTGTCCGTTGTTCATGCCTCTCATGAAAAAGCGCTGGATGAAACGCCAGAAACCCTGGTTTTTGGGTTCGTCCTGACACCAGACGATATCGCTGAGGTGTGGATATCGCTGCAATTCTATGATGAGCTCCTCTGCAGGAAACGGATAGAGCTGTTCGATGCGGATGATGGCCACATTTTGCATACAGTTTTCACTTCGACGCTGCAGAAGGTCATAGTAAATCTTTCCGGAGCAGGCCAGCACTCTCGTGACTTTTTCGGCATCGGCAACTGGATCGTCGATGATGGTGCGGAACGTTCCTTCGGAGAGTTCATCGAGTCTTGACGCAGCAGCTTTGTTTCGCAGCAGGGATTTCGGGGTGAGGATCACCAGCGGCTTGCGCATCATTGCAGTCATCTGGCGCCGAAGCAGATGGAATATCTGGGCAGCCGAGGTGGGCTGACAGACCTGAATGTTGTTTTCAGCGCACAGCTGGAGGAATCGTTCAGGACGAGCTGAAGAGTGTTCGGGTCCCTGGCCTTCGTAGCCGTGGGGCAACATGAGGGTAAGCCCTGAAGCAAGCCCCCATTTGACCTCTCCCGAGGTGATGAACTGGTCGATGAGGACCTGCGCACCGTTGGCGAAGTCACCGAATTGCGCTTCCCAGATCACCAGGGTGTCTGGCGCCGAAATGGAATAACCGTACTCGAAACCAAGCACCGCCTCCTCTGAGAGCACCGAATCGATGACCGTGAAGGTCGCCTGGTTCTCGGTGATGTTTTGTAACGGGACGTAGGTGCCGGAGTCCCATCGTTCACGGTTCTGGTCATGCAGCACGGCATGGCGGTGTGAAAAGGTGCCTCTGCCGCTGTCCTGGCCGGTTATGCGTATGGGGTATCCTCCGGCAACCAGCGAAGCGAAAGCGAGATGTTCACCCATTCCCCAGTCAAGAGTCAGCTCCCCGCGGCCCATTCTGGCACGTTCCCTGAGAACCTTTTCAACCAGCGGGTGCAGCTTGAAGGAGTCGGGTACTTTGGTGATTCTTTCTGACAGACGTTGCAGTTCAGAGACCGGCACCCCGGTGCCCGATGGTTCGTTTGTACCCGAAAAAGGTTCAGTCGTGAAGAGGGTTTTGTTGACTAACACGGGATTGGGCGTGTAGAGCCCATCGTCGAGATCTTTCCGGAACTGCTTGCTCATGGCATCGGCGAGTTCAGGTTTTATGACGCCCTGTGAAGCGAGTTTGTCGGCGTAGAGCTTACGGGTGCCGGGATGTCTGTCGATTTTTTTGTACATCAGTGGCTGGGTAAGGGCAGGGGTGTCCTGTTCGTTGTGACCCAGTTTTCTGAAGCAGACAATGTCGATGACCACGTCGTGCTTGAAGGCCTGCCGGTAATCGAGAGCCATCCGGGCGGCAAGCACCACGGCTTCGGGATCGTCACCATTGACGTGCAGTACCGGTGCTTCGATCATTTTGACGACATCGGTGCAGTAGGTCGTCGAACGGCTGTCCCTCGGATCGGAGGTCGTGAATCCGATCTGGTTGTTGATGACGATATGGACGGTTCCGCCCGTGCCATAGCCTCTGGTCATCGCAAGGTTGAGGGTCTCCATGATCACCCCCTGTCCGGCGAAGGCGGCATCGCCATGCACCAGAATCGGCAGAACCTGCGAACCGTCTCGATCGTTTCGCCGCACCTGTCGTGCTTTTACAGCGCCTTCGACAACGGGATTGACGATCTCAA
Source organism: Chlorobiaceae bacterium (assembly GCA_013334975.1). Taxonomy (GTDB): domain Bacteria; phylum Bacteroidota; class Chlorobiia; order Chlorobiales; family Chlorobiaceae; genus Chlorobaculum. The sequence continues at coordinate 9,832 of JAAXWL010000038.1, read as the reverse complement.
GGTGCGACGGGTTGAAGGCAAGCGAGAGATTGACCGGCCCGCCAGGCGTGGAAATATCGCTGGCAAAACCCTGATGGTATTTTACATCGCCTGACGCAAGCTCTTCGGCATGTTTTCCTTCGAACTCGGCAAACAGATCGACCGGATTTTTTCCCATGATGTTGACCAGCACATTCAGCCGGCCACGGTGTGCCATACCGATGACGATCTCCTGCACACCCGCTTTTCCTGCTCGCTGGATCAGCTCATCCATGGCCGGGATGAAGCTGTCGCCACCTTCGAGAGAAAATCGTTTCTGGCCGATAAAGCGGGTGTGCAGGTAGCGCTCGAACCCCTCTGCTGCCGTGAGCCGCTCAAGGATGTGTCTTTTTTGATCGGGGTTGAAGTCAGGATTTGCACGGATGGTCTCGAATTTAGCCTGCCACCAACGTTTTTCGGTCTGATCGGTGATATACATGAACTCGATGCCGAGGGTGCCGCAGTAGGTTTCCCGGAGATTCCGGAGCAGTTCTCTCAACTGCATGCTCTCGTTGCCGAAATAGGTGTTGCTGGTGTTGAAGACAATCCCCATGTCGGTATCCGAGAATCCGTAGAAAGAGGGTTCGAGGTCGGGTAACGGAGGCCTTTCCTGACGTTTCAGCGGGTCCAGGTTTGCCCAGCGCGAGCCGATGTTGCGGTAAGCGGCGATGAGCTGCTGGACAGCGACCCGTTTTCGTCCGAGTCCGGCGTCCGGACTTGCCACAACGCGACATATTGGTCCGAGTCGGGCCTGTTCTGCAAAGGCTGCCTGAACAGGCCCATGAGCAATGTCACGGCCGTCTCGTCCCTCTTCAGTTGGAACATGTTGCATGGCATCGAAATAACTGCGCCAGTTTTCCGGGATCGAGGCCGGATTGTCGAGGTAGGCTTCGTAAAGCTCTTCGATATAGGGGGCGTTCCCACCGAAAAGGTACGAATTCGTGTTGTTCTCCTGCATCACGATGAGGTTTTCTTGCCTTTAAAGATGTTATGGGTATGAGCGTCAGTCGGAAGGGCGTAGGCCGGATGTAAAAAAAAGAGGGAGGGCTGTTGAGAAACAGCAGAAGCGAGAGTGAGTGAAAAATCGATCATGGTACGTTTCTGACAACCGGCAAAAACGATATTGAGAATACCTGAGACACTATATACTCAATTTTTCAATATTTCTGACCGAAGAATCACGATTGTTAATTCTCTGGTGAAAAAGGAATTAAATGGACGTTGATCCGTTTCCTCAAATCCTCAACAGACACAACCAGTTCAAAAACAACTCATTCCGATACACAAACCGGATGATCATCGTCTGATCTCTGCTGGTCAGGTAGTGCCTTGTCAAGGGCAAATAGTCAGAATTTCTTTTATCATCGAAATCGGTATCCAAATCGGTATCGGTATCGGATTCCACTTGAAGAGGCTAAAGAAAAACTCACCGAGTATTATGTTATGTTTTGATAAACATATGATAATAAAACAGATATAGACAGAGACCGGTTTTCTGTTTTCACATAAATAATCGATTTCGATCCCGATCCCGATTTCGATTTGGATAAATCAATGGCTCTGAAAAATACGTCAGTATAATCTTGACACGGCAGTAGTGTCTGCGTCAAAGGCAAAAAGTCGTCATTCCCTTTATTGATAGGGGGTATCGGTACCCAAATCAGTTTCTATCCGGATCAATCAGATGAGTCTGTCTGTACGATGATCAGGGTTCGGGCGGTTCAGGCCGGGAGCTATCTGCTCACTCAGTGTTGTGTGGCAGAACTATTCTTCGATAAAGCCTCTTTTTGTCGAAATTATTCACTGTTGTTCAGGTTGGTAACGCTCTATGGATACGACACAATAAATAAGTCGTAATTTATTTTATTAACGAAATCGGTATCCAAATCGGTATCGGTATCGAGTTTCACTTGAATAGAGGCTGATATAACTCACCGGGGATTGTGGTTTATTTTGATAAACATTATAAAATTAAACAGATAAGGATAGAATCTTGTTTTCTGTTTTTAAATAATAAATCGAAATCGATACCGATTTCGATGTGGATAAAACAAAGGCCCTGTATAATACGTTAGTATAAGCGTGAAGTCTCACTAGGGATTGATTGGTTCAATAGCCGGACACCAGTGTGCGTGCGTATCAGATTCAGGTTGGTTTGAACGACGTATGTTGTGTACATTTATGTATAAAGCTATATTTGATACTTGTTCAGTTACTATTCGGGTTACACTTTCATAGAGAGAGATAAAACCAGCATTGTCCAGAGTACCCCTACAACCAATACTTCACGGTCAGCACGACATCCCCCGATATGGCCCCTCTTGCAGACATGATGTTTCCCGAAGGATTTTTTTGCCTGTTCGGAAGAGAACCCTGAACGGTATGGCTGATCTTTTCAGTGAAGCATGTATTCGGATTCCTGTCTGAAATGATGATTTAATCGAACAGCTCATGGTTCAATCCAGTTTGCATGATCGAGTCACACTGACTCTGAAACATTACGATGTCAAGAGATGTCTGCATCAGATTATTGAGGAACATGCGGTAACAAATCCTGCCAGTACAGCGGTTATCGATGGAGAAGCGATGCTTTCGTATGAAGCGCTGAACCTGCAAGCCAACCATATTGCCGCTTTGATACTCCGCTGTGCCATACCGGCGGGTTCATTTGTCGGAGTGTACATGGAGCGTTCTGCGGAGCTCGTGGTATCGATCGTGGGAGTTCTCAAGGCGGGTTGCGCCTGGATTCCGCTGGATCCATCCAACCCGTCGGAACGTCTCCGTTTTGTTATCGAAGATGCTTCGATTGCCCTGACGATTACTCAGGAGAGGTTCCGGGATTGTCTGCCAGCATCGCACCCGTTGCTGATTACCGGGCAAAAGGATGAACTGGTGGGCTGTCCTGAAATGAGCAGCAACCCTGAGGCTTCCTGCACGCCATCGGCTGTTGCCTATGTTATTTATACCTCCGGTTCCACAGGCAAGCCCAAGGGGGTCTGCTGTCATCATCTGGGGGTACTTAACCTGCTCGATGATTTCCAGAGCCGTCAACCCTTGTTGTCCGCTGACCGGTGCAGTTGGTGGAGCAACTCAGGTTTCGATGTGTCGGTTTACGAGATATTTGCCCCTCTGATTGCCGGTTCGACGCTGGTTGTCGTACCAGAAGAGGTTCGGCACGATGTCACGCTTCTGATGGATTGGCTCAGCATGAACCGGATTACCAGCGCCTATCTTCCTCCGATGATGATCGAGGATTACCGTGCCTGGGTCATGAGCCATCAGGGCTCAAGCCAGCTGCGCCGCCTCTTGACAGGGGTTGAACCGCTGCCTGAAAAACTGCTGCTTGATATCAGTGCCGCCGTTCCCGGACTGACGGTCATCAATGGTTACGGGCCTACTGAAACAACGGTTTGCGCCACACTGTATACGGTCGTACCGGGCAGCACGATCCGCAGGAATACGCCGATCGGCAAGCCGTTGCAAAACATGCACCTGCATCTGATGGATGATGACGGCAACGACGTTGCACCGGGAGAAACCGGGGAGATAGGTATCTGCGGTGCAGGGGTGTCGCACGGTTACCTCAACCGTCAGGAGCTTAATGCCCGGCTTTTTGTTGCCGATCCATGTTCCGGGGATCTTCAATTGCCGATGTACAGGACAGGTGACCTGGGATACCTGCTTGCCGACGGCAATCTCATGTTTGCCGGAAGAAAGGATTTCCAGTTCAAGCACATGGGCTACCGTATCGAACCCGGAGAGATCGAATCTGTTCTGAGGTCGCATGAAGCGGTTCGTGACGCGGTGGTCATGCTGCGTGATCTTCAACCGGGTGTGCGGCACCTGGTCGGGTATGTGACCTGCCGCAGTGGCTGGGGAGTCACTCCCTCCCACCTTGACTCATTCTTACTCAAGGCGCTGCCGCAGTATATGATACCGTCGGCGTTCGTCGTTCTCGATGCCATTCCTGTGACCGCGAACGGCAAGACCGACAGGGCGGCGCTTCCGCTTCCGGGCAAACCGGATTTTCCCGGTGGAAAGGCCGAAAGGTTCAGGGGGTCTGAAACCCCCGAAGAGCTTGAGATCGTTTCGATGTTTTCGGCGCTTCTTGGTGTAGAACATATCGATGTCGATGATAACTTTTTTTCACTCGGTGGCAACTCGCTGATTGCGACACGACTCGCTTCCCGTATCCGGTTGCACTGGGGTGTCTCCCTGCCGCTTGAATTCATTTTCCGCAATCCGAACGCTCGTGCACTGGCAAATGAAATACAGGAGAGACAACAAACGGGAGATGTCGAATGTATCCCCGAAAACAGACCACCAATAGAGCTGTTTCCGGCAACATGGTTGCAGAAGGGCATGTGGCTTTTGCAGCAGTTGCAGGAGGAAGGCACCATCCTGAATATTCCGGTTATTGTTACCATAAACGGTTCGCTCGATGGCCGAGTCCTGAAAAAAGCGTTTGAATACCTTGTCGCACGGCATGAGAGCATGCGCTCGGTGTTCAGCATCCGCAAAGATGAGCTTGTCCAGCAGGTGTTGCCGGAGGTGCGGGTTCCCTGGACGGAGAGGGATCTGTCAGGATTGGACGAAGCTGAGCGCACTCTTCTCCTTGAAACCATCAGGAAAGAGGAGGGGGCTTGCCGGTTCGACTATGCACAGGGGCCGTTGTTCAGGATTTTTCTTGTCCGGACGGGCAGGGTGGAGTTTCGGCTCTTTTTCACGATCAGCCATCTGATTATTGACGGCTGGAGCGCCCATGTGCTCTTCAGGGAGTGGTTCGAATGCTATGATGCCCTTTCACAAGGGGTGGAGCCGCACCTGTCTGAACAGAAGCTCTTCTTCAGCGATGTTGCCCTCTGGCAGCATCGGCGGAGTGGTGAGGCTGTGGTGACTGGCCAGATCGACTACTGGCTCGAAAAACTTCGGGAGTGGCCTTTGTCGCAGGAGCTTCCTTCCGATAATCAGAGACCTCCTGTGCAGAGCTGGCAGGGAGCCCGATATCCTGTGGTGTTCAGCATCGAAAGCTCGGAAGCGATCAGGGCATTCTGCATTCAGAACAGTTGTACGCCATTCATGTTTCTGATGGCTGTTTTCCAGGTTTTGCTTCATCGCTATTCCGCTCGAAGCAGAATCATCTCCGGCACGACCATCGCCAACCGTAACAATCTGCAGACCGAGGAGATCGTCGGCCTTTTCGTCAACAATCTGGCCATTGTTACCGACTTTTCCGGAAATCCGGACTTTCGGAAAATACTCGCTCAAGTGCGGAACCATTCGCTTGAAGCGTTCGGTCATCAGGATGCTCCCTTTGGCCTTGTTGCCGACAAACTGATCGGGTATCGCGACAGGAGCCGTCATCCGGTTTTTCAGAACCTGTTCATTCTTCAGAATACCCCGAGTCCGGTTTTCAGGGCAGGTGAGGTCAGGTTCGAGTATGAAGAGGTAGGTAACGAGACGGCCAAACTCGATCTGTTGATGAACATCGAACTCCGGGACAGCCTCTTTACCGGCTGGATCGAATACAATACCGACCTGTTCAGAAGGACGACGATTGGCAGACTTGCTGCAGATTACATCCGGATCGCTGAACATGCACTGAGCGGAGTACTTACAGAGGTCGCCTCATGGCCACTTCCCTCGATTCCTGTTGTCGAAGAGGTTACGCCATTCGATGCGGATACTCCACTATGCTGTCACCATAGGTTCGAGCAGCAGGCCCGATTGAATCCGGATCGGATCGCTCTGCAATTCGACGAGCGGAGGCTCACCTACCGGGAGCTTGACCATAAGGCAAATCGCCTTGCGCACTATCTTATCGAAAAAGGAGTTGCCCCTGACGTTCCGGTCGGGTTGTGCATGGAGAAGTCGCCGGAGCTCTATATCGGTCTGCTCGGCATCCTCAAGGCTGGCGGTGCCTGGGTGCCTGTCGATCCGGCTTATCCCGAAGATCGTATCCGCTTTATGCTTTCGGATTCGGGGATGTTTATTGCCGTTACCAACACCGCAGTATCGGAAAGGCTCAGGATCGGGACATCGATCGATGCTGTTGTGCTCGATGCCCTCGAAGAAACGCTGCGGGAGCTGCCTGCCGATACTCCGGTACGCACCACCAGCGCCGGACATCTCGCCTACATCATGTATACCTCCGGCAGTACCGGAACGCCGAAAGGGGTGATGGTGACGCATGGTGGGGTGACGAATCTGGCTCGTTCCGCAGTTTCCCGTTATTCGATCCGCGCCAATGACCGTGTGTTGCAGTTCTTTTCGATCAGTTTTGACGGATCAGTGGAAGAGATGTTCATGACGCTTACCTGTGGCGCTACGCTGGTGGTCAGGGATTTTTCACTTGAGATGCCGGTACGTGAGTTTTTTAACCGGATCGAACGGAGTGGTGTTACGGTGCTCGATCTCCCCACGGCCTTCTGGCATGAGGTGGTAGCAAGTCTGAAGAGCAGTCCGGCAACCATGCCCCAGGCGCTCCGGTTGCTTATCATCGGTGGCGAACAGGCCACGCTCAGCGATTATCAAGACTGGAAACGGATCACCGGTGGAAGGGTCGGAGTGATCAATACCTATGGACCAACCGAGTGCACGGTCGTGTCGCTCTGTTCCGGCCCCGATTTTGAAGGCGTCATACCCGACGGTATTCAGGCTGTTCCGATCGGTCTCCCGATGGAGAACACGAACATCGCTGTGGTCAGTGAACAGTTGTCGATGATGCCAGCCGGAATGCCCGGTGAGCTGCTGATCGGTGGTCACGGTGTGGCCAGAGGATACCTGAACGCATCTGAGCTTACACGGCAGAAGTTTATCGATTCAATTTCCTGCAACGGAGTGCTCCGCGGCCCTTTTTACCGGACAGGCGATCAGGTTCGCTTCCTTGAGAACGGAGCCTTACAGTTTCTCGGGAGGATGGACAGCCAGGTTAAAATCCGGGGCTTCAGGATCGAACCAGGTGAAATCGAGGTGGCCCTGAACCGTCATCCGCAGGTCATGACATCGGTGGTTACCGGTTTCCGGAATCAATCCTCCGAGATGCAATTAGCCGCATATTTCATTCCGGAAGGGATGACTCCGGCAAGCTCAGATCTCAGGGATTTTCTGCATGAAAGCCTGCCGGAGTATATGGTTCCTGTCCGGTTTATATCGATGGAGTCATTTCCCCAGCTTCCCAATGGCAAAATCGACCGGAATGCCCTGCCAAATCCGGGACAGTCGATCGATACCACGGCGCTTTTTGTTGCTCCGGAAAGCGATCTTGAACGCACGCTTGTCACCGTATGGGAAGAGGTACTCGGTGTTCAGCCTGTCGGTATCAGAGATGATTTTTTCACGCTCGGCGGTCACTCACTGCTTGCCGTCCGCTTGTGTTCCCGCATCGAGGAGGTTACCGGTATCAGTGTCAAGTTGTCGAGTCTCTTCCGGAATCTGACCATAGAGGCGCTTGCCGCAAGGATGCATCAGGAGGAGGCGTCATCGGACACTACCTGCTCAGTCATGATTCAGAAGGGAAGCACTCACCATTTTCATCCTCCGCTGTTCATCATTCACGTGCTTGGCACAGGGCTGAAGTTCTGTCGCCCCATGGTTTCGCATCTTGGCTCGGATATTCCGGTCTATGGCATATCCGTTCATCTTCTTGAAGTGTCCCCAGCCAGTGCCAGATCAGTTGGAGCGCTTGCGCAACTCTATGTGCAGGAGGTCAAAAAAATCCGGCATGAGCCGCCGTACCTGCTTGCTGGTATCTCATTCGGTGGAATTGTGGCTCTCGAGATGGCCAGAATCATGAACGCCGAGAACGATGAAGTTCGCCTTGTGGCCCTGCTTGACAGCATTCTGCGAGACTCGCATCTGAAACTCGATACACCGGATCGCATAAGGGCGCACCGGGAGAACCTCGGCAAACAGGGCATCTCCTATCTTGCCATCAAGCTCAGGGATAGAATGCAACGGGAGATAGCCGAACTCTTCGCCAGGGTAGAGCACTCTGTTTCAATGTTGAAGCTCGGTTATTACAAGGCACGGCGCAGTACGGCATTTATGCCCATTGAACTTAAAGAGTTCGCCGCAAGGCTCGACAATGACGAAGCCTGGCACAACTACCAACCTACACCATACGACGGAAAAATCACCCTTTTCAAAAGTGCGGATCAGGTGCTTGGTGTCAGCGATCTTGCAGACCCCCTGCTCGGATGGGGCGAGGTTGTCACGGGAGGCATCGAGGTGATCGACTGTCCCGGCAACCACCTCAGCATGTTGGCCGACCCCCATGCCAAAACCCTCGCCGAAAAGCTCAGGGAGAGCATCGACAAGGCCGTCCACAAGAGAATGTGATCTGTGGTCGCCTTGGAGGCTGGTCGAGAGTGAAGACGATGAGGAGCAACGGCGGAGTTTTGCCAAAGCTGAGAAGAGAGCTGGCCAATAAAGCGGTGAACGAGTTCGGCATGTCGCCTGCCGGAACAGCGCGGCAGCTTGGAGTCACAAGCAACGCAGTGAATTACAGGCTGATGCGGGGTGAGTGAGTTGTTGAGAAACTGCTGTGTGATGTGACGCGCTTGAGTGAACGGGGCGACGAGCCCAAACTACCCTGCTTTCTGGCCGTTTTGCCTGTTCATGAGCATTCGGGTGTCTAAGATAGTGTCGAGGTTGCGAGTGCCTTGCATCGGGTTCTTCAGTACTGCGAGGATTCACGAACGAGGAGTGATATTCTCAAACATTGAAGTCTTGCGGTTCATACTAAAAAACTTTAACCTATATATTATAAATGGCATACAGCTTGGCTTGCTTGCCATGACGAAGCCGGAGACACCTACCAGCAGGAATCAGCGTTAACTGGCAACAGATAGAGGCAATGGTTGAACACACATGAACGATGACTTACCATGCGTGTTCGATGATTTGGGGCTTCATTCTGCTGCTCGAATCGGTTTTGAGGAGCTATTTCAAGTGGGACAAGGGGTTCAGAGCATGGATCCAGAATCTTGAGCCTCAGGATCAGGCCGGGCCTTGATTGGCCACACTCGTGTTGACGTGATCCGCAATTTCTCTCGTTGTCAACTCTTTCTGTCTGTGTTTTCTCCCTTTTTGGTTGCCATAATTGTCGGATAATCGATCGATTTTGTAGTTTGAAACGTCCGATGGCTTGTTACCGAAAGCTGAAGAAACGAATGTCTCCTTCCAAAAACCCGGCAGACGAACCTTTCGGTTCGATAATGGCGTTCGCCGAAGAGATGCAACAGCTTGCACGGGTTGCCGTGGTACAGTACACGCCAGTTGTCGAGGGCATCAACAGCAGCAAAAGCAGGGATGTCCATCACATCGAACACACCCTCGACCATCTGCTCGATTTCGGCTTCTACGCCCCAATTGTCGAGCTGTTCCGCAAACTCTGCCGACATTACTATTTCATCGATCCCGGAGCTGCCGCCGACTACGTTTTCACTTACCGTGATATGTGGGATTCAGAAGAGTCAGGGGAAGAAAGTTGATCATTTGAACTACTTGCCGGGCCGGTGTGCCCTGCTCTATATTTCCTGCAATATCGGATGAAATCGGCCTGCATCGTTGAGAAGTGGCGCAAAGTATTCGTATAATTACAATTACCCCGTTCAGGCTTATTGATGAATCAGTTTTGTTCAACCAGTCATTTTTGGGGAGGTCAGGACATGGTCGAGATTGAAGACCGATGGTTATCGATCCATGAGATTTGCACTCACCTCGGGGTCAGTTCGGATACAGTGTACAAATGGATCAACAAGCATGGTATGCCCGCCCATCGAATGGGGCGGTTATGGAAGTTTAAAAAAGA
>JAAXWL010000142.1 GCA_013334975.1 Chlorobiaceae bacterium | reverse complement strand
TGCCAGCCTGAACAAAACGTCCGGACTGGCTTTCGATCAGAGCTGCAATCCGCTCCAGCATCCGGCTTTCAGCCGAAAGCCCCTGTAACTTCAAGGCCCGCTTCAGGATCTCCTTCCTCTCGAACAACGTCAGTTGCCTGAGCGTGCCCACATGCAGCTTTCCACCAGCAAGGTCCAATCCCGGAAACTGTTTGACAAGGCGATCGATATGGCATTCGATAAACTCATCGAGTTCGCCGGCATGTTCTGCCATACGTTGCAGGGAGGGCGCGAGTTTATACATGAAGCGCTCCTCGATAACCGGAATCACCCGGTTACGGATAAAATTACGGTCATACTCAACCCCATCATTGGAGCAATCGGTTCTCCATGCCAAACCCTTCTCTTCGAGATAAGCCATGATTTCGCACCTGTCAAACCATAACAACGGCCTGATGAGCCTTCCCTGCTTCGCCCTGACCCCCCTGAGACCGGAAAGTGAGGCGCCACGAAACAGATTGAACAGGATCGTTTCGGCATTATCACCCCTATGATGCCCCGTGGCAACGAGGCTGTAGCCCTGGTCACGGCAGAGTTCGTCGAAAAAACCGTACCGGAGAGTGCGGGCCGTCTCCTCGATCGATTTTTTCCATACCACAGAGATGTTTGCCGTATCAAAGCGCCGCACATGGCACTCAAGGTCAAGCGAACGACAGAACTCCCTGACAAACACTTCGTCTTGATCACTCTCCTCTCCCCTCAGGCTGAAATTGCAGTGAGCAACACCAAGCCGACATTTCAGCACAGGCGCTACTGCCCGGAACAGATGCAGCAAGGCAATCGAGTCCGGCCCTCCCGACACGGTGACCAGCACCTGGTCGCTCTTACCGACAAGCATCTGCTTGCGGATGTTCTCAAGAAATTTTTTCTCTCTCCTGTTCACAAAATCGCGCATCCTGTTTGATTGGGTGAAACGGTAACCGGCAGCAATCGAAACGACCGGTAACGGCAGAAAATCGGAATCATACTCCCTGCACCACAGAACAGAACCTGTCAGGCAGCATGAAGCACAGGTACCATGATGATAATTAATACAAATTTGTCTATCATTAAGCCTAAAACAAGGAACAGCATCTCATTTCATGCGCATCTCAAACTACGGTACCGGTAGCGTCGTCAAAACCGGCATTATCTGCCTTGCCGTTTTCATCACCGGCATACTCCTGCCACAACCCGGAGGCGCGATACTTTCGGTGATAGCCCTCTTTTTCCTGCTCTTCACCCTTTTTTTCTATCGTGACCCTGATCGCCTCGTTCCCGACGAACCCGAACAAATCATCTCACCTGCCGATGGTGTAATCGTGCTGAAACAAACGATCGATCATCCGGTAACCGGGCCCGGCTCCACCCTGGTAAGCATCTTCATGTCCCCTTTCAACGTCCATGTCAACCGCATTCCTTTCGACGGTCAGGTGCGCGACGTCCGGTACCATCAGGGAAAATATCTCATGGCCTTCGACCATCGCAGCATGTCGGACAATGAACGCATGGAAACCACCCTCGACACCTCCGCAGGCGCCATCTGGTTCTGCCAGGTCTCTGGTTTTCTGGCCCGAAGGATCGTCTGTGAACTCGTCACCAGTCAACAGGTCAGTGCAGGAGGCAGGTTCGGCATGATCAAGCTTGGCTCAAGAGTCGATATCTCCCTTCCCTCCACCGTTAAGGTTACCGTGCAACAAGGGATGAAAACCAAAGCAGGAGAAACGGTGCTTGGAGAGGTTCGCTGATTTTCGTCGAAACCTTTTGGTTTAAGAGCCTGCTTTGTTTAGTTTTCAAAGCTGAAACAGGCATTACCATCAAATTTGTACATATTCCGGAGAAATACCCATGTTCGGTTTAGGCGGTCAGGAACTCATACTCATCCTTCTCATCATCCTTCTGCTGTTCGGAGCCCAGAAACTACCTGAACTGGCAAAAGGGCTCGGCAAAGGAATCAAAGAGTTCAAAAAGGCACAGAATGAAATAGAGGATGAATTCAACAAGGTGGTCGACGAGACACCAAAAAAAGAGAAAAAGGCTTGATTCGCTCTTCTTTCCGGCACTACTCCTTTTAGCCAGAAAGAAGAGGGCTCAACTTCCCGGCATTTCATTCCGGTCAATCAGCACGACCGGGTTTCATCCAGAGCAGTACCCCGTTGTATGAAGTAACCATTTGACCTTTCGCGGGCGGCAGTGGTCGGGCTTCCCGTGAAAAAACCGTTTCAGGCGTCAACTCCCTGAACACCATTTTCGATCAACCCTGTCTGGCAGCAAGATGCGATACCTGTTCCATCTTTTTGTCTTACTTGCGCTCCTCTCCGCAGGCTGCGATTCCACACCCGATACTCCGGGTTTTTCCGAGTCTCTCTCCATCAGAAGCGGTAGCCCTGCCCCTGTTCTGAACGAAATCCTGTTCGACCCTTTGCAGGACTCGAACGACGGTCTCCTGGACCAGCCGGATTTCATTGAAATCTACAATCCGGGCATCACCCCTGTCGATCTTACCGGATGGAGCATCGCTGACCGTCCGAATCCTGTCAGCGGCAACGTCAACCGCTATTACTTCGCCCCGTCAGGTGGCAACAACCTGCTTGGAGCCGGCCAGTACGGCGTAATCGCTCCTGAACAGAGCGGCATCGTCAGCAGTTCCCGCCTGACCACATTTTATACCTATCTTCAATTCTCAACCGATGCGCAGATTTTTCTGGTCAGAAACCACAATACCTTCTCTCTGAACAATGATGGCGACTGCGTCCGGCTGCTCGACAGGAATGGCGCAGTTGTCGATTCAGCCAACTATACCCCTCACTGGCACAATCCGGCAAACAAAGCGACCAAACGCATCTCCATTGAAAAGTTCAATCCACTTCAACTCTCGGACTCCTCCCTGAGCTGGAGCTCCTCAACAGACAGGACATTCGGCGGAACTCCCGGAAAAGTCAATTCTGTCTATGTACCGCCAACAAGAAGTGAAGAGGTGTTCAACCTCTCGCCCAACCCGTTCTCTCCGGATGGTGACGGCAGAAATGATTACCTCAGCGTCTCCATCTCTCTTCCGGCAGGCTCATACCAGATCGCCGCCTCGGTTTACGATACCACAGGCAAAGCAGTACGTCGTCTGGCTGCCGGCCTCCCTTCAGGAGCAGTGACACGCCTTGTCTGGAATGGTCATGACGATTCCGGACGACCCGTTCCTGCAGGCGTTTACCGTGTAACCATGAGTGCAGCCGGATACTCCGGATCGCGATACAGTGATGCACGAACCGTCGTTCTGGCACGATAAGCACTCAGGTATGTTTCAAACACCCTTTTTTAACCTTATCTTTGAGGCAATCAGCACACTGCCGGATACCCGAACCTCTCTTGATGTCGTCTCATGCTTCAAAGCCTCTATGTCAGGGATTTCGCGCTTATCGACGAGCTTTCCGTGAGCTTCGCTTCAGGACTCACCATTATCACCGGCGAAACCGGCGCGGGCAAGTCGATCCTGATGGGAGCACTCAACATGGTTCTCGGAGAGCGCTCCAGCTCAGAGATGGTGCGCAGTGGCTCATCGAAAGCCGTCATCGAAGCCACCTTCAGCGCTGAGCATTACGAGAGCATCGGCGCCATGCTCGACGAGGAGGAGATCGAACGGACCGAGGAGATCATCCTTCGCCGCGACATCTCGGCCTCCGGCCAGTCGCGCTGCTTCATCAACGACACCCCGTGCACGGTTGCCCTGCTCAGGCGTGCCGGTCAGCAGCTTGTCGATCTGCACGGCCAGCACGACCACCAGCTCCTCCTGCACGCTGAAACCCATGCCGGTCTCCTCGACGGATTCGGTCTCCTTCATTCAGAAACCTCCCGGTACCGCGACACCCTCGAAGAGTACCGGAAACTTCGACGTGAGCTCCAGAACCTCTCTGAAAAGGCTGAATCACTCCGGGAGAAGCGCGACTTTATCAGCTACCAGTACAGAGAACTCGAAGCGGCTTCGCTCACCGAGGGCGAGGAGCCGTTGATCGACGAGGAGATCAATCTTCTTGAAAACGCCGAAACCCTCCACAGCCTCGGCACCGAACTCGGCCAGAACCTCTACGAATCGGAGAGCTCGGCCTACTCGACGCTCGCCTCATCGGTGCATCTGCTTGAAAAGCTCGCGGCTATCGACCAGCGCTTCGAGCCATACCTCGATGAGCTTCGCGGTGCAACCGCCACGGTCGATGAGCTGAACCGGTTCATCGGTCGCTATACCGGGAGCATCGAATTCAACCGCGAACGGCTCGAAGAGCTGCGCGAACGGCAACTGCTCCTGCAACGGCTCGCCAAAAAGCACGGCAAGAGCATCGAAGAGCTGATCGCCCTGCGCAACCACTTCTCCGGAGAGCTTTCGCTCGAAGAGAACCTCGCCGGTGAGCTGGCCGCCATCGAAGCCGATATCGGCAACGCACGGACGGCACTCTCCACTTCGGCAGCAACCCTGTCGGAGCATCGACGCGAAGCTGCCGGACGGCTTGAAAAAGAGATCATGGCGGGACTTGCCATGCTCGGCATCCCCCACAGCACCTTTCTCGTGCGATTCACCCGTGAAACCGCGCCTGATGGGGACATCGAGATCGACGGCACCCGCTGCAAAGCCTTCGACAACGGCTGCGATCGTATAGAGTTCATGATCTCCACCAACCTTGGCGAGTCGCCCAAGCCGTTGGCAAAGGTGGCCTCCGGTGGAGAGATCTCGCGCGTTATGCTCGCCATGAAGAGCGCACTGGCCCGCTCGGCGGAACTGCCGATCCTCGTCTTTGATGAAATCGACACCGGCATCAGCGGCAAGGTGGCCCAGTCGGTCGGCTTCAGCCTCAAGAGCCTCTCCCGGATGCACCAGATCATGGCCATCACCCACCTCCCCCAGATCGCCGCCATGGG
>JAAXWL010000037.1 GCA_013334975.1 Chlorobiaceae bacterium | reverse complement strand
TAGAACAATGGCTGACCCATGAGTTCCCTGCCATCAAAGAACGGGCAAAAAAAGAGGGGGCAACGATTCTCTGGGGAGACGAGACCGGTGTGCAGAACACGGCCAGTGCAGGCCGAAGCTATTCGCCGAGTGGCAAAACGCCGGTGATCAGGAAATCAGGAAAGCAGCTCAAGGCGAACATGATTTCAGCCATAACCAACCGTGGGGAAGTCCGGTTCATGATTTACTCGGAAAAGATGAACCAGCAGATGTTTATTCGTTTCCTTGAACGGTTGATCTCGACTTTTCCAGGCAAAGTGATGTTTATCATTGACAACCTCAAGGTTCACCACGGGAAAAAAGTTGCTGAATGGGTTGCCAAGCACTCCGAACAAATAGAACTCTTCTTCATTCCCGTTTACAGTCCTGATCTGAACCCTGATGAGTACCTGAATCGCGACCTGAAGAAAAACGTTAATGGTCGCGTTATTGCCCGAACGGAAAGTGAACTGAAAATGAATCTTTTATCGTTTATGCGAAAGCTGCAAAAGCTACCTGATCGCGTGATGAGTTATTTCAATTCAAGCCCGATCAAGTATGCTGCATAAGCTCCGATACGTGTCATGTATTTGCTTGCCGGATTAATAAAAACACAGGGATGTTTTTTTCGACCTTGAAAATCGGTTATGTGCAGCGTGTGCAAACAGGGGCTTACCTGAGCAGGTTTTTGTCGATTTCCCGGAATTGTTCGATCTCTTCGTCACACACTCCGGCTTTGGAGAACTCTGTTTTCCAGCCTTGAACGACAGCATAGAGTTCATCGATGATGGCATTGCTGTTGCTGATTGCCCAGGTGCGTCCGAGTTTTGCCAGAGCGGAGCGTCCTGGATGGCGAGGATCGAGTTCGAAGATCAGGATATGTTCGGAGCGTTGTGCAATGTTCGGCACGAGGTCGAATGCCGGTGACAGCCGCCACCCTTCTCTCTGCCCACAGGTCATCCAGAAGTTTTTCAGATGGTCGTCGGTGTTACCGATCAGTGCATTGAAGAGCATCTGCCGGAAGAGCTGTTCTGCATCTCGCGCCGGTTCAGTGCTGTATTTGCGAATGATGCCGTGTAGTTCGTCGTATCTGCTCACGTAGTATGCTTCTGCCCGGAGAAGGCTTCTGAAACTGATCATGTGGCGCCGTTTGTCGCCGGGCATCAGATCGAATCGTTCTACCAGCAGGACGGGTCTGTCGGTGCAGAGTATCACGCGGGACGGGGCTGTGTTGATTCCGGCTTTGGCGGCAAGCGACATAGTTGCGCCTTCAATCCGGACTACATCGACCTTGTCACTGATGCTCGGGAATTTGGCGAGATAGTTACTGCCTGATTGCTCGTCGGAAACAAGTACTTTGGGGCGCGCTCCACCGGGGGAACTTCCTGAACTGAGGAGCAGCGAGAGCAACAGGTCATCTGAGTCTCCGCGTTCGTAGTGTTCGACTGCATCGATGAGGTGACCGAGGTTGGCCATCACAGAGTGTATCTCTGATCGATGGCGTCCGGATTGAGGTTTGGCTGTGTCGGCAGTGAATGACAGTGCACCAAGAGCCTCAGAACCAAGTCCTTCCAGCAGGCTGACAGGGTTCTGTTCACCTTTCGGCAGATGGTGACGCCTGATCAGCAGTTTTCTGCCCCAGTCATCCGGCAGGCTGTCTTCGAGCACATCGAAAATGACTTTCCTTTCCGCTGTGAAGACACCGCTCCTGAGCGGCAGCGATACCGGATCGATCGGGAAGGCGTCGTCACGGAGAAGATAGTCTTCCTGATAGCGGAACTGGCAGCGTGCACGGCCAAGATCGTTTATTTCGCTGACCAGCACTCCAACCGGTAATGGTGTGCCGGTGGTTCGCTCGTGAACAGTAATTTTTCTGATCATGTGCGTTTCCTTGAAACCCGTTTGCGTTTTGGGGCGTTCTGCTGTTCATATTTTTCAAACAGGTTGTCCCCGGCAGCAAGGAGCTGGTCGAGTTCGTCATCCCGGTCGAGCAGGTGCAGCGCTTTTACCCAGATTCCGATGGTGACGCCAGGATCGCCGGCCTCCATCTTGCTCAGTGTCGGGCGGCTGACTCCGAGTCGGTCGGCAAAGAGTTGCTGCATTTCGTTACGGGCGATTCGGGCCTGTCGCAACCGCTCCCCGAGACTTCTCAGTTTGTCGTCATGCATAGTTTTGCTGTGATAAGAATATTTTACATAATACCTTTATTATGTATTTAAAACAAACTATTCTTTACAATGATTTGAAGGCTTTTTGTTGTTCTATGGCGGTGATGCTGTTTTGTGCGGACTGAATTTGTTATTATCAGGTAAGTCGGTGGAAAATGAAAATGACGTCAGTTATCAGGCCGGTAATCATCCTAAACGGGGAGCCAAACGTGGTGTTCGATGGACTTGAATGCACTTGCGAAAAGAACGATAAGCAATAACATTAAGGTTATGGGCACAACAGAGGATTATCGGATTGGCAGGGTTGTCGAGGGAATAAGGAGGGCTGAACGGGTGCTTGATAACCGGGATGCACGGTCGCCTGGTAATCCGGAATTTGAAAAGATCCGGGAAAAGATTCTCGGTTTCAGTCCGGTGTGGATCACAATGGAGCAGGCAGTATCCGTGATCAGGCAGGCCCAGATCGTTGCGGTTGGCCAGCGGGTTTGCCGGGTGTTGCATCCTGAATCGCCTGAAACGCAGTCGGTTTTTCTCGATGAGCTTGCCGGGGTTATGGCGGAGGCAGGCAAGGCGGGGATCGTTACAGCGGAGATGGCAGAAGAGGTACTCAACCGTCAGATGCGTCACCGTTTCATTGCTTCGATGGTGAGTGGCCGTTACCTCGAACTGTGCGCGGTTCATTCGCCTGATTGCATTTTCTGCAAGGCTGAACGGGTCGGGATCAGGTGCTTTGATCGGAATACGGATTTGCCAATCTGAAACACAATCCCTTATGGCTTCTGATTTGTCGTTTGTCGAATATGCGTGCCAGCAGATTGGCGAGGCAGGTACAATCACGTTCCGGAAGATGTTCGGGGAGTACGCGCTTTACTGCGAGGGGAAGGTGGTTGCTCTGGTGTGCGATAACCGCCTGTTTGTGAAGCCGACCCCGGCTGGGCGCGACCTTGCCGGTCATCTTGCCGAAGCGCCACCCTATCCGGGGGCGAAGCCTTGTCTTCTTGTTGGGGAGGAACTTGACGATCGGGAGTGGCTCTCGAATCTCATCCGGGTGACTGAACGGGAGTTGCCGGTTCCGAAGGAGCGAAAGAAGAAAAAGGGATGAATGAGCAAAAATTGGAGTGACCTTATTTTCACTCAGCAATAAACTGTACCTACCTCATGAAATCGATAGAAACGACACTCGACGGAATTGATAAAGCAGAGCTTGTCGATTGGGTCGGGAGTACAATTTACTCTCGTGGCAAGAGCTATGTGGACAGTGTTTCAGAGCTCTCCTGCACTGAAGACGGACGGCTTGTGGCATGGGTTTCGGGTGGAAGTGAGTATGTCACGACGGTGAGACGGGATGGAAAAGGGGAGTTCGACTACACCTGCTCCTGTCCTTGTGATCACGGTGGAGCCTGCAAACACGTGGTGGCGGTTCTGCTGGCAGCCGCCGAAGCGCTGAAGAAGAAAAAGGGGATACCACTGCTCGATCCTGAAAGTGATCTGTACTGGGAGGCGTCGGAATATCTGGATGAAGAAGATGAAGAAGATGAGGATGATCAAGAGGTTGAGGCACCTGATGTAAAAAGGAATTCTGGGACTCTCTCTGCCGGAAAGATTGAAGGGGTGCCCAAAGAGGTCAGATCGATACTTGAGAAGAAAAGCCGGGAAGAGTTGCTGGAGATGCTGGAAGGGTTGGTTAGCGAGTATCCGTCAATGGTACAGTGGTTGCTGGAAAGAGAGCTGCTTGCGAAAGGGAAGATCGATCCGATGGTCCGTTCTTTACGCAAAGAGATTCGTAATCTGACAGCTATGGATGCGTGGTCGAATGAGTGGAATGATGAGTGTAGTCTTCCTGATTATTCCGGCGTTGAACAGAGGATGCGGGCGCTGCTCGATGCGGGTCATGCCGATGCTGTTTTTGAGCTTGGGCAAGAGTTGTGGCAAAGAGGTAACGAGCAGGTTGGACGATCGAATGACGATGGAGAGACGGCCATGAGTATTGGTGGCTGTATGAAGATCGTTCTGAAAGCACTTTCTGAATCCAGACTTTCGCGACGGGATCAATTAGTCTGGCTGTTCGATCATCTTCGGGAAGATGCACACGATCTTCTCGATGGTGTAGAGAAGGTCATTGAAGATACACGCTATTCCACAGCGGATTGGCACGATCTTTCGGTTGATCTCGAAGAGCGGCTCAAGCAGATTCCGGTTTCAGAGAAGGACGAATGGCGCAGACAACACCGACGCACAAAATTCGTCGCGCAGTTGAAAGAGGCTTATGAACGAGCAAAAGAGAGCGTGAAGGTTCGTCCGCTTCTGGAGCGAGAAGCCGGGCCTTGCCGGGATTATGAGCCTCTCGTCGAGTATCTGATTGAGGCGGGTGATTTTGAAAGAGCCCGCTTCTGGTGTATCGAAGGGTACGGCAAGACGAACGAAGATGCTCCCGGGATTGCTAACGCCTTGAAACGGCGCTTGCTGGATCTTGCGGCAAAAGAGAAGAAATACGATCTGGTAGCCGCTTACCGGGCTCTCGATTTTTTTCAAAACCCATCAGCGGCTACATTTACTGCGTTGCGTGATGCAGCGGAGAAGATTGCTCAGTGGCCGGTTGTGCGTGAAGCGGCTATCGGTTTTCTGCACAACGGCAAGGTTCCTGCTGCTTCCGGGGAGAGTTGCGGAACATGGTTTTTACCCGAAACTGAGGTCGGACAGTTGAAAAATCCCGGCCAGAAAAGCTCCAGGGTTTTTCCCGAACTGACCGTGCTGACCGAGATTGCTATCCTCGAAAAGCGCCATGACGATGTTGTCGCCCTGTTCAAAGAGTTGTGTCAAACAGGAAAGTGTGGCCGGGGCATCAGTGAAAAAGTGGCGGAGGCGGTCAGGACGAGCTATCCGGATACCTCACTGAAGATATGGCGGATTACGGTCGATAACCTGATTGCCGAGGTGAAACCCCATGCCTACCAGGAGGCTGCCGGTTATCTTCGAAAAATGCACAAGGTCTGGCATGAGACCAATCGTCTGGCTGAATGGAACGCCTTGATTGCGGAGCTTCGAACACGACACAAACCCAAGCGTCGCCTGATGGAGGTGCTGAACGATGTGGAGCGAGAGAAGTTGTTGCCCGATTGATGATTTTCTGACCAATATCCTGTTTTCAGACCAATGAAAGAGGTGCAGCATCAGTTCACAATCCGCAGAGCGACCATTGATGATGTTCCGGCGGTTGCATCCATGGTTGATGAGCTTCTGTCGGAAATCATGGATACCATTGGTGTTCAGTCGTTTGATGTGGCTTCTGAAGAAACGGTGTCAAGGCTTCTGGATTTTTTCGAAACCGGTCGGTATATGGTGTTTGCAGCGTTCGATGGAAGCGACAAGGCGGTCGGTTTCATTGCATTGTACGAAAGCTGTGCCCTGTATGCCGGAGGCGTTTTCGGCACCATTCCAGAGCTGTATGTGCACCCGGAGTTCCGGAGCCTCGGTATTGGTCAGAGATTGGTGAAGGCTGCGGTGCGATTTGGAAAGTCCCTCTGCTGGAAGCGTCTCGAGGTGACCACACCGCCGCTTCCCGAGTTTGACAGGACACTGGCGTTTTACGAACAGGAAGGTTTTGAGGTGACGGGTGGTCGCAAGTTGAAGGTATTGCTTTGAGCTCTGCAAGGGGTTGGCTCTGCGGAGGCGAGGGTGTTTTTTTTGAACTGAATCGAGTCGTTATGGATACACTTTCATTGATCACCGATATGTTCCGGCATACGGCCTGGGCGGATGCTCTGGTATTTTCAGCCATCTTCGGCAGGCCGGAGGTTGAGCAGGATGAATTCATCCTTGCGAAATTGCGGCATTTGCATGTGGTGCAGAAGATTTTTCTGGATGTGTGGCGCGAAATACCGCTCAATCCGCAAGAGGCTGATGCCCTCGATAGTCAGCGGTTGCGGCTGTTTGCATGGAATACGCATGACGAGACGATGCGGTTTCTCGAATCGCTGACTCCAGATGCACTCGACAGGCTCTTCGTTCTTCCCTGGTCGAAGATGGCGACAGCAAAGCTTGGTTTCGAGGTCGCCGATCATACCCTTGCCGAGACGCTTGTACAAGTGCCAGCACACAGCTCCCATCACCGGGGTCAGGTGTGTGCACGGCTTCGGGAGCTTGGGGTCGATCCTCCCATGACCGATTACATTGCCTGGATATGGCGTCACAAACCTGATCCAATTCGATAAAGGCGTTTGTTTTTTCGTCACGAGAGAACTTCTCTCTATTCCGTGCTGCAGGCAGATGCCTGGTCAGAATTGGTATTGAAAAAGAATGAAGGGTAAGTGGCGATTAATGAAACGGATGTTCCGATGCTTATCGTGTGCGGGATGGCTGCAAAAATGAATGTTGCGTGCCATCAAAGTACGTTCGCGATTCTCAGGGATCTGCGGATTGAAAACCGCTCTCAGGAGGCGGCTCTGGTCGAGTGACTGGTGAACGCATCCGGCCAAAGCGCTCGATGATCTGCATGGTGCGCTGAGCAAGTTGCTGGAAGCTGACAGGCGGAAAAGAAACACACAAATCGGTACCTGAATCCATGAAAGCCAACAGTTTCGATCTTGAAAGCTATTTCACCCGTATCGGCTTCAGTGGTAACGCCTCTGCGGATGCTCAAACGCTGAAGAGGATGATGTGCTGTCAGCTTTTTACGGTGCCCTTCGAGAATCTCGATGTCCAGGCGGGCATGGTGCCCTCGCTGGCGCCGGAAGAGCTGTACGCGAAAATCGTTGAAAGGGGTAGGGGCGGCTACTGCTATGAGGTGAACGGTATTTACGCCATGGCGCTTGAGGTTGTCGGCATTCCGTACCGGTTCGTGGCGGCACGTCCGATGACCTACGCCGTCCGGCGTCCGAAGACCCACATGGCCATTGTCGCCTCGATCGATGGGGAGGAGTGGCTCTGCGATCTTGGGTTCGGTGGTTACGGGCTGCGGGAGCCGGTCAACCTTCGCTGGCTCGATCGGGATATCCGGCAGGAGGATGAAACCTTCAGGCTCTCGATGGCGTCGGAACGGGATTACCTGTTGCAGTCACTGGTCGATGAGCGCTGGAAAAAGCTTTATGAGTTCAACCTCTGCGAGCAGGAGTGGGTCGATTTTGAACCGGCCAACTGGCTGAATGCGACCCATCCCGATTCAATTTTTGTCCAGGGTCTGTTCATCGTTCAGCAGCATCAATCCGGAAAAGCTGTGCTTAACGGCAATCGTTTCAGGTATTTTTCGGAAGGGCGGGTGGACGAGTCTATTATCAGCGAAAAAGATATTCCTGCATTATTGCTGAGTTGCTTTTCTCTTGTTATTCCTGCCTGTTCGACTCCCTCCCGCTCCACATAGCCCCGGATTTTTTCTTTGCAGTTCAGGAGGGTTTCAACCCTGACTTGTCGGGGCATACAATCTTCCTCCCTCTCCATATAGCCCCTGACTTCAGTCCGGGGTAAATGCCCCCCAACCATTCCGGGCTTCAGCCCAATATCCTTATGACAGTTCGCAATGATTGAAGAGGTTGGGCTGAAGCCCGGGTGTTTTTTGCTATGAGTTCCCCAGGTTAAAACCTGGGGCTAAGGGAAGAGAGAGGAAGAGTGAAGATGCGCGGGGCTGAAGCCCAGCAGAATGTGAGAGGGGAGCTATGTGAAGAGGGAGGAAGATTGTCCCCGTCAAAGATAGAAAATCCGGCTCAATGACACTCCTGCCTGTTCGACTCCCTCTCCATATAGCCCCTGACTTCAGTCCGGGGAAATGCCCCCCAACCATTCCGGGCTTCAGCCCAATATCCTTATGACAGTTCGCAATGATTGAAGAGGTTGGGCTGAAGCCCGGGTGTTTTTTGCTATGAGTTCCCCAGGTTAAAACCTGGGGCTAAGGGAAGAGAGAGGAAGAGTGAAGATGCGCCGGGCTGAAGCCCAGCTGAATGTGGGAGAAGAGCTATGTGAAGAGGGAGGAAGATTGTCCCCGTCAAAGGTCGGGTAGAGAACGCGGGCTTTTCTCTTTTTTTGTCCACTCAGCCCATCACGTCAATGAATGCTGTATGCCTGATTCGTCTCGTTATAACAGGCCGGTCAGATGCCGAAGCAGAGCGCGTTTTCAAAAATCGGTCTGAGCCGTTCCTGCAGAGTTCGATGAAGGAGCAGGTTTTCCTGTCGGTTGCTTCTGATTTCGATGACCAGACTTTTACGCTGCTTGAGGGCTTCGGTGTAGAGCGCGGAGAAATTCCGGTTTGTTTCCGGGCAGGCGTATCCGAGTCCGAAGGTTCTTGCCGCCGATTCGACATCGAACTCCTGTGGTGTGGCAAAACACTCGTCGAGCCTGTCGGTTTGCGAGGCGATGGGCAGAAAAGAGAAGATGCCGCCGCCATGATTGTTTACCACGATGACGATGAGGGGATTGGAGGGATGATTGAGCAGGGAGAGGGCGTTCAGGTCGTGCAGGAATGAAATGTCGCCGATGAGCAGGGTGACGGGGCAATCGAGTCCGGCAGAGAATCCGGCAGCCGTGGAGATGATGCCGTCGATGCCGCTGACTCCCCTGTTGAGGCCCGTGCGTAAAGGCTTGTCGGCGTGAGGAGCAGCGTAGGTATCCATGTCTCTTGCAGTCATGCTGTTTGCCACGAAGAGAGCATGACTGCTGACGGTGAGCGAAGAGACGATTCTTGGCGCCGATATTTCATTGACCGGTTGTTCCGGGGCGCAGACCGTCCTGTCGATCAATGAGGTTGCTTCGCGGAAGATGGTGCTGCAATCGAAGCTCTGTAACGGTTTTCGGCTTGTGTTGAGCGCAGTGGCGATCGAGGCGGGTGAAGCTTCGATGCGCATGGTGACGTTATGGTCAGGCCCGAAACGGCCAGGGTTTTGTCGAACGACGATGTAGTGGCTCGGAGGGTGTTTTCTGATGGCAAGGGCTGGTTGCTTGCCGATGAGCTGTCCTCCGAAGTGGATCACCACGTCGGGTCTGTACCTTTCCGCAAGGGTTTCGTTCTGGAAGGCGAGTTGCCATGGAATGCAGTTCCTCTCAAGCCTTATGCCGGAGGTGAGGTCGGCGAACAGCGGGATGCCGAGCAACCGGGCAAGTTTGCTTACAGCCAGGCCATCTGCGCTGTTGTCCATGCTGCCGGCGATGAACAGAGGACGTTCGGCATGGGCGAGGATTTTCCGGACTGCTGATAGGCACTCTATGGGCGGTTCATGAACAGGAAGTTCAAACTGGCACCAGGGCTGGTCTGACTTTCGCCAGACGCTGAGAGGTTCTGCCCAGGGATGGCCCGGAACGGGCGGTTCGGGTTCGAGCGGTTCACGGAAAGGCAGATTCAGGTGCACCGGGCCTGCCGGAGAAGCGAGGCACTTGCTCACAGCATGATCTATGGTTGAGAGCAGCGCCGGAAGCGGGGTCCCCGTTCCAGGTTCAGGCAATTCGAAACTCCATCGGGTGTAGGTGCTGAAAATATCCTGTTGACGGATGGTCTGGTTTGCTCCGGTTTCGAGCAGTTCGAAAGGGCGATCGGCCGACAGGACGAGCATGGGGCGTGCGTCCGCAGATGCTTCGATGAGCGCAGGGAAGTAGTTGGCAACAGCTGTCCCCGAGGTGCAGACAAGAACGGCAGGCATACCGGTTGCTTTGGCATAACCGAGAGCAAAGAATCCAGCCGAGCGCTCGTCAGGAAACATCCTGAACCGGGCCTCCGGATTTTCGGCAACGGCAAGGGTCAGCGGGGTCGAGCGGGATCCGGGGGAGATACAGAAAAATCCGGCGCCCTGCCGGATCAGTTCTTCCACGATAACCGAGCACCAGAGGGTGGTGATCTGCTTGTGGTTCATAGGGTTTGCTGAGTTATGGCCAGAATGTCGCCGATTTTCTGATCGACCTCTTCCCATTCCGATTCAGGATCCGATCCCTGCAACAGTCCGGCGCCGGAGTACAGGTAGACCCGATCTTCATTGATGAGGGCGGAGCGAATGCCGACGGCAAATTCTGCGGCATCCTTGCTGAGCCAGCCCACTGGTGCGGCATACCATCCACGGCAGAAAGGTTCGGTGGTCAGGATCAGCGCCATGGCCTCTTCCCTTGGCACGCCTCCTACAGCCGGAGTGGGGTGGAGTTGCCGGAGGACGGTGCTGTCGTTGCAGAACTCCGGCAGAAGCCTGGCGCGGCATCGTGCATAAAGATGGGCGAGCCGGTTGAGTTGGAGCACATCAACCTGCTCCTGCATGTCGATGTCGGTACAGACCGGTTGCAGTTCCCGGTAAATGGTGTCCATGACAAAGCGATGCTCCCTGATATCCTTCTCGGAATTGAGCAGCAGTGCCGAGGCTATGGGGTCGTCAGCCTTGATTTTATCCTTGGTGATGGTGCCGGCAAGCGCTTCGGTTTGCAGCAGGTCACCTTCTCGCCGGTAAAGTCGTTCAGGTGTGAAACTGATGAACGCATGTCCTGCGACCGGTTCGAAGTAGAAGCGATAGGTCGAGTTTTCCGGATAGGGATAGTCGAGCAGGTACCTGATTGCCGGCACCTTGCCTGAAAAAGCAAGTTCGGTCTGCCGGGCAAGGATCACCTTTTCAAGGCCACCCTCCTCGAATTTTCTCAGGATGGTTTCGCAACTCTCGACCCACAGCGCCTTGTCGGGGCAGTAAGAGACCTTCGTCATTTCAGGAATTCCGGTTGCATCCGGGGTGGGGTCGGCAGAGAGTGATGAAAGGGTTGTCAGAAGATGCTCCAGCCCTTTTTTCCGGTCATCACCCGGTTTCAGCCAGAGGGAGCAGGAGAGTGTCGTCAGGCCTTCACGGTGTTCCAGGCTGACGAGCGGGAGAATGAAAAGGCCCGGGCTGAAACCCGTCCACAGCTGGTCCTGTTTCTGAAGGTTGTTGAAGCAGAATCCTCCGATGTATCGTGCATGGGGATTTTTCAGCTTCATGGCCTCATCGAGCTGGTAGAAGCTCAGGTCATTGGGGCCGTTTTCAGCAATCTCGATGCGGTCGGCCTCTCCGATGCCGGCTGTCCACTCGCTTTTCTCGCGATTCATCCAGAAGAGTCTGGGGAAAATATCCTGCCGGGAAAGCCACTCCTGCCCTTCGATCCTGCCGATAGCGGTGCTGAAGGTTATCAGCACGGGCTGCGTGTTTCCGTCGGTCTGTGGATGCGGCTGTTGAAGAGCTGCTTTCACCGATTCTTCGAGGAGTTGAAGTGCCTTGTGCATCATAGGGATACTGTCGTCAGCCGGTACGGTATTATAGGGTTCATTTTCCGGTCTTTTCAGGCACATCGTCTTGCAGGTGACGTTCAAGGGAAACGGCAAGATAGTTGTTTTTATTCTGAAGCCATTTAAGGATTTTCCGTGCCTCGTCGATTTTACCGGTTTTGATAAAGCATACAGCCATGGAGTACCATGCCTCCTGGAACGAGTAGCTGTTGTCGATGGCTTTCTGGTACGACGCCTGCGCATCGTTGTATTGTTTGAGCTGGAAATAGACGTTGCCAAGATCGAAAAGTCGGAGTGAGTCGTCCGGGGCCAGAGCAACCCGTTTCTGCATCCAGTGCAGGGCGGACGAGAACTCTTTTTTGTCGAAATAGGCTGCGCCGAGAGCCGAATAGGCTTCGTCAAGTCCGGGTTCAATGCCGATGGCGCGTTCGTATGAGCGGATGGCCTCGTCGTAACGCTGCAGGCGGGCATACTCCTTGCCGAGGTTCATGTAACCTCGTGCATCCTGTGGATTCTTCCAGACCTCCTGTTGCAGCTCCTTGATCCTGGCGGCTTTGTTCTGACAGGCAAGAAGTCCGGACAGACAGAAGAGGATAAGAAGCGGACGGAGTGATGCCGCAAGGCGGCGGTATGTTTTCGGATTGTGCATCATAACCTTCAATATAGCGACTGGTTTTTTTATCTGCTAACGCCCTCATTCAACCCTTGCACCCGGTGCTCTGGTAATCATGTTTATTTGGTTAAGGTTGTTATTTTACCCACATCAGGCAAATGGTCGGGTACTTACCATCCACAATTAAGTTAAAAAGAGTTATGAGAATGGAGATACAGGTGAGCGGTATGCGCTGCTCCGGATGCGAAATACTGGTCAGTGAGGCTCTTGAAGAGCTGGATGGCGTCAGCAAGGCGAAAGCCTCGTACCTGAACGGAGTGATCGAGGTCGAATACGACTCTTCGATGGTGGACTCTGAGGCGTTGAAAAAGGTGATTGGTGAGCAGGGATTCACGGTGACCACCTGATCTGAAAGAGTGCCAACATGGTTGTGTGTTATGCATTGTCGGCATGGGCGGAAAAGAAAAAAGCCCCAGGATTTCAGGGGCTTTTTTAAGGGATCGGTGCGGAGCTGACGGGGCTCGAACCCGCGACCTCCTGCGTGACAGGCAGGCGCTCTAACCAGACTGAGCTACAGCTCCGTTCCTTTATGGTTGTCAAAGGTAGTAAACCGGATTTTTATTTCCAAAAAAATAATTTAACCCTCTCTTTACGGAAGAAAGGTGACCGAGGCAAGCTGTATCTGTTCAGAGGAATATCGATAATGCCGGAAGTTTTGTAAATTCAAAGCGTTGGTGACGAAAATCGTCACCTGTTGGCGTTTATTTTACTTTCTTAACGCAAAATGTCACACACCCATGACCGGTTCAGACCATCGTAATTCGCTGACGATTATCGACAACCGTACAGGCAGGTCGTACGAACTTCCTATTGACAACGGCACTATCCGGAGCATGGACCTGCGCCAGATCAAGGAGTCGGAGAGTGATTTCGGAATTCTCGGGTATGATCCGGGCTATCTCAATACGGCATCATGCAAGAGCTCGATCACCTTTATCGATGGAGACAAGGGCATTCTGCGGTATCGCGGGTATCCGATCGAGCAGCTTGCCGAAAAGAGCACTTTTCTTGAAACAGCGTACCTCCTGATCAAGGGTGAGTTACCGGACAAGGAGCGTCTTGCGGTCTGGACCTACAATATCCGGCACCACACCATGGTTCACAACAATCTGGCCAAGTTTATGGACGGGTTCCGGTACGATGCGCATCCCATGGGTATCCTCGTGGGGACGGTTGGTGCGCTCTCCACCTTCTATCCCGATGCCAAGAATGTCGGTAACGAAGAGTCGAGGAAACTCCAGGTAAGGCGTCTGATTGGCAAGATTCCGACCCTTGCGGCCATGAGCTTCCGTCACAGCCTCGGTTTTTACTATGTGCTGCCCGACAATGACCTCAGCTATTCGGGTAACTTTCTTTCGATGATGTTCCGTATGACGGAGCGTAACTACAAACCCAATCCGGTACTTGAGAAGGCTCTCGATGTCCTGTTTATCCTGCACGCCGATCATGAGCAGAACTGTTCGACCAATGCCGTGCGCTCGGTCAGCAGCTCGATGGTCGATCCTTATTCGGCGATTGCTGCCGGTTGCGCCGCACTTTACGGGCCGTTGCATGGCGGGGCCAACGAAGCGGTGATTCACATGCTCAAGGAGATCGGCTCGGTTGATCGTATTCCCGCGTTCATAGAGTCGGTCAAGCAGGGCGAAGGTCGCCTGATGGGATTTGGCCACAGGGTCTACAAAAACTACGATCCACGCGCCAGAATCATCAAGAAGATTGCCTTCGAGGTATTCGAGGAGACTGGCAGGAATCCGATGCTCGACATTGCGATTGAACTCGAACGGATAGCTCTCGAGGATGATTATTTCATCCAGCGCAAGCTCTATCCCAACGTCGATTTCTATTCAGGCCTGATCTACCAGGCTATGGGATTCCCGACCGACATGTTTCCGGTGCTCTTCGCTATCGGGCGCATTCCGGGTTGGCTTGCCCAGTGGATCGAGCATGTCAAGGACCCTGAACAGAAGATCGCCCGACCACGGCAGATCTATCTCGGAGAGGAGAGCCGGGATTATGTGCCGATCGACAAGCGTCCGAGAAAAGGAGATGACGAACAGAAATTCGGTATTTGCAGGCTCTGAGTCATGCCGGTTCAGGTCGACTCGGTAGCTTTTTTTTATCAATGTTTCAGTTTTGAATAATTCATGTCAGTAACGAAAGAAAACGTAGCCTATATCGCTGAACTTGCCCGTCTCAGGTTTACTGATCCGGAACAGGAGCGGATGACCGATGAGCTTAACATGATTCTCCACTACATCGAAAAGCTCAACGAGGTCGATACCGAAGGAGTTGAGCCGCTCAGCAGCATTCACGATCAGATCAATGTGCTCAGGGCCGATGTCGAACGGGCTCCCCTGACCAATGAGGAGGCGTTGAGAAACGCTCCGGATCGTCAGGATCGTTTTTTTAAGGTGCCCAAGGTGATTGGCTGAAGCTGAAACGATGTCCCCGATCAGCCAGAAGGGTGACGCCGTCTCTCTTTCCGTGCGTGTGCAGCCCCGTTCCTCAAAGAGCGGGGTTGCCGGCAGGTATGGCGAGCAGATCAGAATCTGCCTGAAGTCGGCCCCGGTCGATAACGCGGCCAACAAGGAGTGTTGCGAGCTTGTGGCCAAAGCGCTTGGTGTGCCGCGCTCCGCTGTTTCGGTCATGAATGGCGCAAGCTCCCGAAGCAAGGTGCTGAAAGTCGATGGGCTGACTCTGGAAGCGGCCCGTGTGGCACTTGCGCCGTATCTCGATGAAATGAAGGAGAACAGGGGATGAAGGTAGTTGTCCAGCGGGTCCGTGAGGCCAGCGTTACGATCGCAGGTTCAGTCTATAGCGCCATCGGTACAGGTCTGCTGGTGCTTGCCGGTATCGCCCGCACCGATACGGAGGAGGATCTTGCCTGGATGAGTCGCAAGCTCTCGAACCTGCGTATCTTCGAAGATGGGGATGGGCGGATGAATCGCTCCATCATCGATGTCGGTGGTGAGTTGCTGGTGGTCTCACAATTCACCCTTTATGCTGACGCCAGTCGTGGCAACCGTCCGGGTTTTTTGGAATCCGCCCCCTCGGAGATTGCCCAGCCGCTGTTCGACAGGTTTGTTGCCTCAATTCGCCGCGACAGCGGGGTGCCAGTTCAGACCGGAAGCTTCGGGGCCGACATGCAGGTCTCGCTCATCAACGACGGACCGGTCACCATCATTCTCGAATCACCGAAAAAGCCATGAAGGTTGTCATTGTCATTCCTGCCCGTCTCTCATCCAGCCGCCTGAAAGAGAAGATGCTGGTCGATCTGGAGGGTGAGCCGCTCATAGTGCGCACCTGGCAGCAGGCCATGAAGTCGAAACTGGCTGAACAGGTTGTGGTGGCCACCGACAGCGACCGGATATACGAGGTACTCCAGGAAGCCGGGGCCGAGGTGGTGATGACTTCACCCGATCTTACCTGCGGAACCGACCGCATCGCCGAAGCGGCGGAGAAGGTTGGCGGCGACGTGTTCGTCAATCTTCAGGGCGACGAGCCGCTGATCGACCCGGCGACGATCGACCTTGCCATCGCACCATTTTTCGAGGAAGGGCCGTTGCCTGACTGCACCACTCTCGTCTTTCCGCTGAAGCCGGAGGAGCGGCACCTGATAGACGATCCACACGTCGTCAAGGCGGTGCTCGATACACGAGGGTACGCCCTTTATTTTTCGCGCTGCCCGATACCCTACCGCCGCGAAACGCTCGACGCTACCAGATATTACCGCCACATCGGCCTCTACGCCTTCCGCGCCAAGGTGCTGAAAGCGTTTGTCTCGCTTCCCCCCTCGATGCTCGAACGCACCGAATCGCTCGAACAGCTCCGCCTCCTCGAAAACGGCTACCGAATCCGCTGCATCGAAACCACCACCGACACCCCCGGCGTCAACACCGAAGAGGAGTTGGAGGAGGTACGGAGGTTGTATAAGGAAAGGTTTGGGATTTAAGATGAGGCAGGTGTTATATTGAAAAAGACAATAACCCCTATGTTGAAACACACTGAATTTCTGGAAGCCAAAGCCGCATTCTTGCATGGGCTTCAGGCGTTTGTCCAAAGCCTGCACACGCATGTGAGCGCTGAAAATGGTGAGTGGACGGTCAAAGGTTTTATCGATATATACCGGAATATTTATACGATCAGCTCAGATACTAAGATCGTATCAAAAATTCTTGAAATACATCTCTTTCCACAAATTCTCCAATTTGCTACAGAATAAGGCTATTCGATTGTTCTTGCCGAACACCAGAACTGGTATCCTGATCTCAGTTTTGTCAATGTTGCAAACCCGGAAATAAAGTTTGCCGTTGATCTGAAGACAACATATCGTGACCCGGAGTGCGAAGGACATGTGAATGGGTTTACTCTTGGAAGCCATGGAGCATATTTTAAAAATCGCACTTCTTCCAAGAATATTCAATTTCCATACGATGAGTATTCGGGGCATTTTTGTCTTGGCATAATCTACAGCAGAGTAGATGCTGTGGATGTTGATGAAACGGAAATTATCTATGTAAAAGAACTTGATGATGAATATGATAAAATTCCGCAAAATGGTCAGAGAACGGTGACTGGCGTCGAAAGTTTACGTTCTATAACTTCGGTTATCAAGGACTTTCAGTTTTTTGTGTGTGAAAAATGGCAGTTGGCAAGCGACCGTCAGGGATCAGGTAATACAGCGAACATTGGCTCGATTACTTCTATCGATGATATTCTGAAGGGTAGCGGTATTTTTTCAAGACTGGGCGAAGATTGGTTTGATGAATACTGGATGAACTATGGAGTGACAACAATGAGACGGGCTGGAGAGACGATCACGATAAAGCGGCTTGAAGATTTTATCGAGTTCAAACGTGCTGATAAAAGTCTTATTGTGCCGGTGACAACAAAAAGAAAGAAAAAGAAGGATTGAGTGATGAGGGTTATTACGCCGCCGATTAAAAGTCAGGGAATCAAAACGAAGCTAGTCCCCTGGATTCAGGCGCTTGTTCCGTCAGTAAGTGGCCGCTGGATAGAGCCATTTCTCGGAACGGGAGTTGTTGCATTCAACTCCGGATTCAAACGGGCTTTACTTGGTGATACCAATCCGCATATCATTAATTTCTATAAACAGATTCAGCAAGGCCTCATAAGTCCGGCGCAGGTTCGTTCGTTTCTTGAATCCGAAGGAGAGTATTTGCGTCAAGCGGATAACGATGGGTATGATTATTTCACTATTGTAAAGCAACGGTTCAACCGTTTGTACGATCCACTCGATTTTCTCTTTCTTTCTCGTGCAGGATTCAATGGTATGATGCGTTTCAATAAGAAGGGAGAATGGAATATTCCTTTTTGTCAAAAACCGGAACGTTTTGCTCGGGCGTACGTGACAAAAATCGTCAATCAGGTGCATGATGTTGCATGTCTGATTCAGCCGGAATGGGAGTTCAGAATATCGTCTTTTGAGTCGTTGATTCTGGAAGCAGATGTAGATGATATAATTTACTGCGATCCTCCATACTCTGGAAGATATGTTGATTATTACAACGGCGGGACGGATGAGGATGAAGCGCGTCTTTTTGAGCTGCTTTCAGCAACAAAAGCCAAATTCATTTTATCGACATGGCATCATAACGATTACCGCACAAATGAGATGATCGACCTTTACTGGAACCGTTTCAATCTGGTGACGAGAGATCATTTCTATCATTCAGGTGGCAAGATCGAAAATCGAAAATCAATTGTCGAAGCGCTTGTTTACAATTTCCCAGCCAATATTCGCCAGCACAATCACGGTGTCATACCGAAACCAGAGCAACTGGTGCTTCTCGACGAGCGGGCGGAATATATTGCAGAGCAGCTGTGCAAGGCGTGATCTGTTTCTGATTTACTTCACAACCCTCGCCTCCCGGCGTCCGTCGTGGAAGGTGATGCCGATTTCTGTACCCGCCTGAAGTTCGGTGGATGAGGTGACGTAGCGGCCATCTTGCGAGACGAGGGCGAAGCCGCGCTGGAGCACCTTTCTGACATCGAGCATCAGGAGCCGGTCGGCGGCTGAGGTGAGATGCTGCTCACGGTCACGCAGCTTTTCCGAGAGCGCTCTCGACATCTCCTTTGCGGCGCTCTCCAGCCGCTCTTCGAACTGGCCGAGCCTCTGGAGGGGGCGGTTGAAGGCGTAACTGTTGCAGATGGAGTCTACCTGGAGCTGCGCTCCGGAAATTTTGCCCTCCATGAGGATCGATTGCCGCTGCTGGAGGCTGCCGATGTGCCGGAGCAGCTCATCCCGGTCGGGCACAGCGCGTTCGGCAGCGATCGATGGGGTTCCGGCTCTGAGGTCCGCCACCATGTCGGTCACGGAGAGGTCGGTTTCATGGCCGATGGCGCTGATGAGCGGGATTTTCGAGCGGTAGATGGCCTCGACTACCGCTTCGTCATTGAAGGCATGCAGGTCTTCCGAGGAGCCGCCGCCTCTGGCCACAATCAGCACATCTGGGCGGTGTTTGGGGTTGGCCGGATCGTTGAAATAGTCGATCGCCCTGACAATCGACTCGACGGCGCGTTCGCCCTGCACCTGTACCGGATAGAGCAGGAGTTGGGCTGACGGGTATCGCCGGGCAAAGACATCGCTCATATCTTTGATGACCGCCCCGGTGGGCGAGGTAACCAGACCGATCCGCCGTGGAAAGCGGGGAACGGGTTTTTTGCGTTCCGCATCAAACCAGCCCGCTTTGGCCAGCCGGGCAATCAGCCGTTCAAGGGCGAGCTTCTGCTCACCCTCGCCGGTTCCGAAAATCGCCGTGCAGATGAGCTGGTAACGTCCGGCTGGCGGATAAATCTCGAGGCGTCCTTCGGCAATCACTTCGAGGCCATCGCGGAGTTCAAGAGGGAAGCGGCTGCGAACGGTTTTCCAGATGACGGCCGGCATTTGCGCTTCATTGTCCTTGAGCGTGAGGTAGACATGGCCCGAGCTGTGGATTTTGCAGTTCGATAACTCTCCTTTGACCCTGACAAACGGGAAAAGGCTCTCCAGTTCGTTTTTGATGGCTCTGGTCAGTTCGCCGACACTTTGTGCTGATTGATTCATGCGGTCATGGTTTTTTGTTAACATACGTTTTTCAGCCATGACTTGCCACCAGTTGACGTCTCCATGCTGGCCGGGGTGAGGAGTCTTTGGTGTGGATGTGTTATATTCATCAGGGTTCATGGTTGGCTCAATCCAGCATTCTTGAGGAAGCGCGTTATGGCCGGTGAAACAGCAGGTGATATCCTGGCCGGAATTCTCGGAATCGAACGGGAGGAGGCACAGCGTCGTCTCGACCGGTTCTCGGGTGGCATGACGGCTGAACTGCTCGACCGGGGGCGGCTCTCGGTCGATGGACTTGGACTGTTTTCGCTGATTCATGAGCAGCCTGTTCGTGAGAAAACCTCTTCCGGGACGCTCTATCTGCCGCCACGCAATGGTGTTATTTTTGAGCACCGTCCAGAAAGAGCGGGTGATTCAGCAGCCATCGCTTCCGGCAGGCTCGATATGGAGGCCTCCGAAGCGCGGCGTTTCGCCAAGGCACTGTCAGCTATGTTCAAGCAGCTCGGCAAAGGTTCGGGTAGCGTGGAGTTGCGCGGTTTCGGCTCTTTCACAGTGACTTCCGGTCGTTTTCAGTTCCTTGCTGACCCGTCACTCGAAGAGCTGCTCAACAGTCTCTATGGTGGGCTGAAGAGCATTGTCGTTCAGGAGCATCAGCAGCCAACGCTTTCGCCACCAATTCCGGGCAAACCGCTTTCCCTGAAAAAGGTGCTTCTGGTTGTGGCGGCGGTTTCGCTGCTTGCCGGTGGCGGGTTCCTCTTTCAGCAGATACCGCGTTTCGATTTCGATTCGCCGAAGCGTGAGGCAGCCTCCATGCCGGGCGATCAGGCACCCAGAGACCAGGCATCATCGGCGCAGTTGGTGCCGACGTCCGTTTCGGCGCCTGCGGATTCGGTGCTGTTGCTCAAAGGGCGCTTTACGGTTGTCGCCGCGACCTTCAGCACCCGAAAGGTCGCCAGGCAGGAGATGCGGCGACTCTCAGGGATTGGGCATCGCATCAGGATTTGGCCGGTCCGGCAGGATGGTATCCGCTATTACCGGCTTGTCCTCGGAGACTTCGCAACCTGGCGCACGGCTCGTGACAGCATGAAGGTCATACCGGCCGGATTGCCCGGCAACAGCTATATTCAGCAAGCACATAAAAATGTCGTTTTATATGGAGAACAAGGCTTGTAACTGCAAACTGCATCCCCAGTCGATGTGCCCTGCCTTCGGTGGATTGCGTGTCCTGATGCGCATCGAAGGGGCGCAGGTCTGCATGGTGGCCGATCAGGGCTGCCTGTACGGATTGACCTTTGTTTCTCATTTCTATGCAGCCCGTCGTTCGATCATCTCTCCGGAACTGATGAATATCCAGATTTCCGGCGGCACCATGATCGATGATCTGCGGAACACGATCGAAACCATTGCCGCTAATCCTGCGGTGCGTTTCATTCCGGTCGTCAGTACCTGCGTTGCTGAAACCGCCGGAATCGTCGAAGAGCTGCTTCCCAAACGGGTCGGCAATGCCGAGGTATTGCTGGTAAGGCTGCCGGCTTTCCAGATCAGAACGCATCCGGAGGCCAAGGATGTGGCCGTTTCGTCACTGCTCAGGCGTTTCGGCGCCTTCGGTGAGCCGCGAAAAGAGCAGTCGCTTGTGGTGCTTGGTGAAATCTTCCCGGTTGATGCGATGATGATCGGCGGCATTCTGCAGAAAATCGGCGTCAAGTCGCTTATAACCCTGCCGGGCGGAGATATGGACGATTATGTCCAGGCGGGAAGGGCAGAAGCCTGTGCGGTGCTGCACCCATTCTACGAGCGGACGGCCTCGCTCTTCGAATCGGCCGGTATCAAGATCATCGGGGGCAACCCTGTTGGCGCCAATGCCACGGGTCAGTGGATCGAACGGATCGGTGAAGCGCTTGACCTCGATCCAGAAAAAGTGAAGCAGGTGGCTGACGAGGAGCGGCAGAAGGCCCGTGAGGTGATGGCCGGATTCGCCAGCCGGATGCATGGATCGGTGATTGTTGCCGGTTATGAAGGCAACGAGTTGCCTCTGGTGAGGCTCCTGCTTGAAGCGGGACTCGATGTACCGTATGCTTCAACCTCGGTTTCGCGGATGCCGCTTGGCGAGGAAGATCACCGTCTGCTCACGATGCTCGGAACCGAAGTCCGGTACCGGAAGTATCTCGAAGATGACCAGGCGGCGGTACTGGAGCACCAGCCCGACCTGGTGATCGGCACCACCTCGCTCGACAGCTTCGCCAAAGAGTTGGGCATCCCCTCCATCTACTACACCAACAACATCTCCGCCCGCCCAGTTTTTTTTGCATCAGGAGCCGCCTCAGTGCTCGGCATGATCGCCGGCCTGATCGAAAAGAAGGAGGTCTACGTCCGGATGAAAGAGTACTTCAAGCCGACAGTGTGAGTGTGGATTTTTTTTGGCTATAACGGAGGGCGGTCCCGGCCTGTCGGGAGCGCTCTTCAATGGCATAAGTCCGACAGGCTGCTATTATCACGTCAAGATTAAAAAGACGTATTGTTTTGAGCCATTGATTTATCACCAATCGAAATCGGTATCGGTATCGAAATCGATTTTTCCTGAAATTCCTTTAGAGGCTTGCTCTTACAGCTTTCAGAGAGGATCGTCGTGGGATACGATACCGATTTCGATGATAAAAGAAGTTCTGACTATATACCGTTGACAGGCGGCTATAACTCCTGTGCATTGTTCTCTTTGACGTCTATCATCAGAAGGAGAGATCATGGACAAAGCAAAAATACTTACTTCGGGCAGCAGCCAGCCGGTTCGGTTGCCGAAAGAGTACCTTTCAAAGGCAAAAAGGTCATTGTCCGGCATTTTGGCAGTGGCGTCATTCTCTTGCCCTGCGAAAAACCGTGGGATATACTCGAAGCGGCTCTGGATGAGTTCGAGCCGGGTTTTGAACTTGTGCGTGAGCAACCGGAGTCGCAAAGCAACGAGGAGATCAAAGGATGAAGTACCTGCTCGACACCAACATCTGAAATGTTGCCATCAGGCGATTATTCGTCATCATCTTTCTTATATCCTTCATAATAATAGGATTGCTCTATTCCTTTAAAAATGATTTCGCGATCATTGATTTGACCGGTTAAGTTGGTCTGAAGCAAAGTCCTGATTTCAAGATCATTCACGGGACTTCTTTCCATTGCCTGCAAGTACAAATCTTTATCAACAAACTGCCAGTTCACTAATTTCTTTAATCTGGATTTTAAAATCATATCCAGCCAGATACGCATCGCCCTCCCATTTCCTTCCATAAATGGATGGGCAATATTCATTTCAACATATTTGGCAATAATATCTTCAAATGAGTTTTCAGGCATTTGTTCGATTTTCACAAGAATCTCTTTCAGATACAATGAATTTGCAAACCTGAAACTGCCTTTCGATATGTTCTTGGTGCGTATTTCTCCGGCATAATCAAATAAATGATCAAAGAGATAACGGTGTATTTGTTTTAATCCTCTGGTTGTTCCTGTTTCAATTTTGTCTATATCGACTGTCTCAAACAAGCGATA
>JAAXWL010000036.1 GCA_013334975.1 Chlorobiaceae bacterium | reverse complement strand
CGAAACCGAACATACGCTTGGCCTTGTGCCCTTCAGCAACAGCCTGCTCGTACATCGGAGGATACATTTCATTGTGTTCGTAAGTTTCGCCATCGATGGCGGCCTGAAGATTCTCCGCAGTAGAACCGATCGCTTCGTCGGCAGCAAGGTGACCCTGGGCATGAATCATTTCAGCTTTTGCTGTGGTTCTGAAGAGTTTAGCGATATTCTTCAATCCCTCTTTCTCAGCCTTCTCGGCGAAGGTGGTGTACTTCATGAATGCCTGGCTCTCACCGGCAAATGCG
This sequence comes from Chlorobiaceae bacterium, assembly GCA_013334975.1. Classification (GTDB taxonomy): domain Bacteria; phylum Bacteroidota; class Chlorobiia; order Chlorobiales; family Chlorobiaceae; genus Chlorobaculum. The sequence continues at coordinate 22,962 of JAAXWL010000036.1, read as the reverse complement.
TTTTTGAGGTTTTCGTGTGTTGTAGGCATGGTATAAAGAGGAGTTAGGAGTTAGAAGCAACGAGCAACGATTGCTGAGCAACGAGTGATGAGCATTGAGTGATGAGCATTGAGCATGGGATTATGGAGTGCTATCAGTTTCTGAGGAAGACACCGAGGTCTTCGAGAAGGGCCTGAAGATCCTCTTCGTGAGTTACCTCATCCTGAAGAATCTGAAGGGCGAGATTGTAGGTTACCGGATCCTTGAGGCCGATCTCCTGGATGATGCTGTTGTAGGTCGTAATGGCGCACTGTTCTCCGGAGATGTTTTGTTCGAGAACCTTTTTAACGAAGGGGTCGTCCGGAGCATCATAACCACAGTTCGTCAGCTCGAACCATTGTTTCGGGCTGGTCGGCGGTGTTCCGCCGAGCTGTATGATTCTCAGGCTCACCATGTCGGCATGACGCAATTCATCGGCGGCATGTTGCATAAGTTCGGCAATAACAGCATCCTTCATTGGCCCCTGAACAACCTTGGCTCCAATCCAGTACTGGTAATAAGCAAGCCATTCATCCGCAAAGGCCTTATTCAGGAGTTCAAGCACCCTTCCGATATGTTCGCCTACGATTTCACGTCCTTTGGTTCCCATTGCTCTTTTGTTTTGATTAAGGTATATGGTTCGTTTCTGTGTTTTGACCTCCAGCCGAGCTGATCACCTATTAATACTGTTATTCTTTAAAATGAGTTCCGGGATTGTGACGGTAGTGCGAAAAAGTTAACAACCTTTACGCCTTCAAGACAATTACCTTATTATTACTGATAAAATAATCAACCGTAAGAGAAGTGAAAAACGGCAGCAAAATGACACTACGGCCCAAACGCACTATAACATCAATATTACGCCGCTCCTTTATTGTAACACGAAAACCTCTGCTCGCTCCAGGAGCACCTTGCTCCTCTTTCAGAGATATCGAAGGTTGATGACAAGCTCCAGTCCGCTTTGGTCGAAACCAAAGGAAGCATCCTCAAAAGAGGGCGGGCCGAATCTTGTGCGTGGATTATTAGACGTTCCAACCCCCTCTTTTGGCATACCGAGAAAGTTGGAATCAAGCTTTCCGTTAGCATTCTCATCATGACGAACGGCAACAGCATAGGTACCAAAAGGCACATTATCGAATACCACCACATGCCCGGCATCGGAAGCAGGAACAAGGGCTTTCATGACCGCTCTCTCAAATTTTCCGGGAAATCCTTTTGCTCCATTGAACAGTGCAACGGACAGGTCTCCCGCGTCACTGCGAAGACTGTTCACCCTGACCGTTATACGACCTGTAGCAGCCGGAATGACTGACTGATCCTGTTCTGCTGCAAAAACAGCTTGCGTCTTCCCGGCAAACAGGACAACGAATGTCAGGAAGGTGAACAGCACTACGGTCAGTCGTTTCATGAGACATCTACTGAATTGGAAAAACAGGTCATTTGCCATACAATCCGAAATAAAGCAGCAAAAAGCAAACCCTGACCTTGCCGGAAGGTCAATGCCGCCGTAAAGCGAAAGAAGGGAATACCGTTAACCGACATGATTCGTTCCACTGAGTCTGGAGAACGCCATTCAGAGTGCTCTCAGCGCGGTACCAAGCCTTAATATAAACAAGGCAACGGCAAGAATCGGCATGGTCAGAACAGCAAGAGCTATCAGGTAGTTTTTTCTGGGCCATTTCCTGAAAACTTCCAGAGAATAGAGCCGGCTCAAGAAAATACCCGCTCCTGCCCCTGCAAGCATGCTTGCAGGAATCATCCATATCGGCGTCTTTCCCAGAAGAAATCGCATCTCGACCCCCAGTGTACCAATAATCAATACAGTCATACCGGCAAGGTAAAAACGGGTTAAGAGCGATGCCTGATACCGGGTATGAAAAGAGCCTCTGGTTTCATCAGAAACCTCATAATCAGGCCATAATCTTGGCAACCACAGCTTACTGTAAAATGAACGCATAAGTGCCGTCAACGCCATGACTGACAGAATAAGCTGAAGAAAAAGCCCGACGCCTGCCAATATCGTCTTGCCAAGTTTATTTTGTGTTTTTTTCACATCGGGAACCGGCAAAGCTGACTGCTGCTGATTCCCGGTAACCTTCACTGAATATTCGTCGTAGTAGGTGATTTTGGCACTATTCAGCAGATCGTTCATCGATTTTGACAAGGCTGCTGTTCTTTGCTGTTGAGCGATCAGTGATATTGCCGAATTACGCGCCTGTTCACCCAGGAGAGGCACAAAATCGGCATAACGAATACACAAGATGATGGTGACCTTGTTGCCGGCATTGATCAATTGTGGACGACCTGGCTGAAGGCGATTTAAAATACTGAGAATAACCGGAGGAATATTTTCAGAAGTCAGAGACTTCATCGCTTGATTGAATGGTAATTTCCTGGTTTTCAGTTCATCAAGAAGTTGACTCAGGCTCGATCCATTTTTTACCTTTGCACTCAATGATTCAAGCAACTGCTGATCAACTCCTGGAATCACGATCTCATCATAAAAAAATATTTTTCTGCCCGAAAAAATCTGTGGATTGTTTTTAACAATCACCTCTGCTTCCTGGGGTGAAATCGAAGGATTCCCTGCAAGTTTTTTTTCTGCAAAACCGGCAAGCATGGTTTTCTGGGAAGCATAGAGTGCCATAGCATAGTCAGGTCCCTGGTCGAGCTGCATCTCTTTTGCCTTTCCGGCAAACAGCTCGACCCGTACCAGGTCAGACAGAATTCGCCGTTTCAGATTGGCGGACTCCGCCTCACTCATCCCTGTGGTAGCTGAACGCTTGTAAATATAATCGACCTGACGCTTGGTGATCTCAACCCCATTGACCATGGCGGCAACCCGGCCATCTGAAGACTTGCCAGTCTCCTGGGTACAGGCGACAAGGGCAATAAAAAGGGCAATAAAAAGGAAACGAAACTTTTTCACGCTCTTACCTGGGAAAAGTTATCTCTTTACCGGGAAAAAAACCAGAAGCCGACACCCTGCATAACCATTCCTGGTTCGATGTGCTGACTGACCCCTGATTCCTTATCATAACCATCACTCCATCCAATCGATAGACCACCCGCCAACAGTATCAGAAATATACGGCACCTCTACCATGACGGCAAAAAACTTCCTATTGTCCTGAACGTTAACCCGATCAAGCGAATTCCCGGAGTCAGCAGATCAAATGAGGGTTTAATGGGCATGCTCATTTCGCCTGAGAAAGTTAACGAAAAAAATTGTCCCTGCCAGAAGCTCAGCTCCTGTAAAAGAGCGTTTTGTATAGTCTTATACATATTCAAAAATCAACACCAGCAAAAAAAACAAATCAAGCAAGACTATGGTTAAACATAATCATTTCAATCCATTAAACAAACAGATCAATAACAAACCGCTCTGCAATACGTATTCTGATCTCTATACTATACGTACAAATTGCCTATACATCCCCATCAACAGCAGAGTGCCATTTTCTACAGGAAAACTCAACTCATGGTATCTATGGCAGTGCGCATCAGGTATTCACGATTTATTCTTCAGAAGTACACCTGCCGATACAGTATCGGCAAACTGTTCATAGAATTGCATTCCCTTCTTTCAGATAAATCGATTTCAATGTGGATTTCGCTTTGGATAGCAAGCAAAGAACGCCGCACTTCCCGGCAAATCAGAAACCCATTGATGAGTAAGCCTGTCCGCTCAAGACGTAGTGTGGCGTCAACCATAAAAAGTCGTATCTGTCTTTGTCATGGAAATCAACTTCCCGGTATCATAAGTCAATTTCAAAGGGGTGACAAGTCACTGAATCAGCAGTCCTCGGGGGCAGGACGCTGCCGACTATCATCGATTGTGCTGTCGGTTGCGCTCGTCCTGACACCAGTCAATATGAGCAGACCGATTCCGAAAAAGATGAGAAGAGATGCGAGTGCGACCTTCTGGCTCCCGGCTCCTGAAGAGACCAATCCGAAAAAGAGAGGCCCGAGAACCGCTGAGGCTTTGCCGAAACTGCCATCATAAAAACCAAAAAATTCAGTAATGTGCTCTTTGGGAGTCAACCGGGCCATCAGTGAACGGGAGGCCGCCTGCGATGACCCCATCGACATGCCTGCAAGCAATCCCGTCGCCATAAAGGCTGGCTTGCTCAGCGAAAAAATGGCCATGACAATAACGATAAACCAGATGAACAGCGTCAGTACAATCGTGCGTTTCGGGCCGATACGATCGGTAACAAAACCGAAAACCACCGATCCGAGGATAGCAGTCGTCTGCACCGTCATGAAAAAGGTGATCAGTTCACGTGTCGTGAATCCGAGGGTGTTCTGGGCATAGATCGAGGAGAAAGCAATGATGGTCAGAATCGCATCATTGTAAAAAAAATAGGCGAGAAGAAAACGGGCCAGATCGGGATAACTCATGATGTGGCGAATGGTATGACCAACCTCCTTTATCGAATGAAAAAGAGAGCTTGAGACTCCGCGCCGGCCTTTAGCTGACAAAGAGTCAGATACCGCTCCTTTGGTGTCACGCAGAATCAGGAACAGCGGCGCTGAAAACAGGGCGAAAAACAGGGCCACCACCCCGAAACTGATTTTGAGATTGGTAATATTGGAGAGCACAATCCCTTTTGAGAGCAGCGGCAGAAGCAAGAGCAGAATGGTCAGGGCTCCAAGGTAACCCATTGCGAAACCATACCCCGATACCCGACCAATGCTTCGCCGTGAAGTGATTTCGGGCAGCCAGGCATCGTAAAAGACAAGACCACCCTCAAAACCGATGTTGGCCAGAATAAAGAAAAGCGCCGCCGACAGCACCATGCCGGGGCCGGAAAAAGAGAGCATGGCTGTGGCAATCACCGACATCAGGGTAAAGGCAAACAGAAACCGTTTTCTGCGTCCTGAATAGTCGGCCTGGGCACCGAGCACGGGAGATATCAACGCTACGATCAGCATCGAAATACTGATGCAGAACCCCCAGAGGGCATCCCCCCCAGGATCTCCCATACAGATGATATTTTTGAAATAGAGCGGAAAGGCGAAGGTGACCATCATCACGCTGAACGACGTGTTGGCAAAATCGAACAGCAGCCATGAAACGATCTTTGCTTTCTGCGAAGTAACGGCGCTCTTCATCGGAAAAGGAACTCAGTTCCCGACCAGATGCGTGAAAAGGGATTCAAAAAGCTTCCTGCCATCTCCTGAACCGAGTAGTTTCTCGCTGGCTCTCTCCGGATGAGGCATCAGGCCGAGCACATTGCCCTCTTTGTTGACAATACCGGCAATGTTGTTCAGCGATCCGTTGAAATTGGCTTCAGCTGTTGCCTGGCCGTCGGCATCACTGTACCTGAAAACCACCTGATCGTTCGATTCCAGTGCGTCGATAGTCTCGGCAGATGCATAATAGTTGCCCTCACCATGGGCGACGGGAATCCTGAGCACATCACCAGCCTTGTACTCCCCGGTGAATATCGTGGTGTTGTTGACTACGGATATGGTCGTCTGGCGACAGACAAACTTCCTTCCGGCATTACGAATGAGCGCACCTTCGAGCAGGCCACATTCAACAAGAACCTGGAATCCGTTGCAGATTCCGAGAACCGGATACCCTTTCAGAGCGAAATCGATAACCTCATTCATGATCGGAGAAAACCTGGCGATAGAGCCGCAACGGAGATAGTCTCCAAACGAAAATCCGCCCGGCAGAATGACCGCATCGCACCCTTTCAGATCAGGTTCATTGTGCCAGAGCATAACCGGCCTGACGCCAGAAAACGAAGCGACAGCATATTCGGTATCATGGTCGCAGTTCGAACCAGGAAAAACCACGACGCCAACAGTTACATCAGCCATAACGTCAATGCGGAATTTAGTTGACAGGTTCCAGCTCGAAAGTGAAGTCTTCCATCACCGGATTCGACAGTAGTTTCTGACAGATTTCGGAACAAACCCTCTCTGCCTCGGCACGAAGCTCCTCGGCGATGGTCACTTCCATGTATTTACCGATTCTGACCGATTCAACGGTACAGTAACCGAGATTATCGAGAGCATGTTGCGCCGCCTTTCCCTGAACATCGAGAATCGAAGGGCGCAAGGTCACCTTGATCTTAGCCTTGAATGCCATAATTAGTTATATTGCATGTTGATAACGCCTGAGTTCCTCGCGCCGGATCATTAACGGCGGAAAAGTGCGGAGACGTAAAAAAAACTTCAGACCTGCCACTCTCGAACCTTGAGCGACAGGGATCTGACGATTCCCAGCAGAATATACAATAACATGGCCACAAAAAAAGCTTTGGCCTGAAAGATGAGAACACAGAAGATCGCGATGACATAGGCGGTCATCTGCGCAGGATGGCGACGGAATGAATCGAGCGTCGGTTTCGGTAAGGCATCGTAATTGACTTTGCTGACCATAAGCGCAGCCAGCAAAACGGTAAGAAAAATCAGAACCCGTTGAAGTTCGATACCGGTCAACAGCGGTTCCGATTTCATCCACAGAACAAACGAGGCTACGGCCATTGCCTGGGCTGGAGTCGGAAGACCGGAAAAAGAGTCTTTGTGATAATCGATCAGGTTAATGTTGAAACGCGCAAGCCTCAGACCACTGCCTACCATCAAAAGAGAGCTGAAAACCAGGCCGAAAGGCATGCCGAGATTTTCAAGACCGAACTTGTAGACCAGATAGGCCGGCGCAGCTCCGAAAGAGACCAGATCGGAGAGCGAATCGAGTTCGACGCCAAATTCCGAAGAACTGTTGGTCAGACGCGCCACAAAACCGTCGACCGTATCGAAAAAAGCCGCAAGAAAGATGAACCAGCCAGCGAAGATAAAACTACTCTCCCCTGACATGACAATCGAGACATAACCCGAAACCATATTCATGGCCGTGAACACCGAGGGAACGAATGAACGTGAAACGAAAGGGAACCGGTTCTGAGGCCGGGGTTCACCATCATGCAAAACCGGTGGATAGCACTTCTGTTCTCTTTTTCTTTCGTCAATACCCATAAAGGAGTTGAAATACCCGGTGGTTCGGTCGCACCGGCTCAGTTGGTCAGCCAGAAAAACGCTACACAAAAATTATCAGACCCAAAAAAAAGAGGCGTTGCCAAGCAAGGCATTCAGCCCTGAAGCTCCCGGCTGGTGATCAAGAGCTCCCTGAGATTTCATGCGCCTGTCGTGAAAAGTAACTCATTCCTGAAAACTTTAAAAAAAACGAGTGTTCGTCCGATTCACCGGTAACTCTCCTCTTCTGTTGGAAAGCTGTTGCTGCGAACATCTTCCACATACTCCCTGACCGCCTTTTCAATGATCGACGCGAGGTCAGCATAACGCCTGACGAATCTCGGGCGGAATTCGGTACTGAGACCCAGCATGTCATTGATCACCAGTACCTGGCCATCACACTCCGGCCCTGCTCCGATACCGATAGTGGGAATGGTCAGTGACCTGCTCACCTGGCCGGCAAGAGCCGAGGGAATCTTTTCAAGCACAATTCCGAAAGCACCTGCCTCTTCGAGAATCTTTGCATCCTCCATGAGCTGAACGGCTTCCACCTCTTCCTGCGCTCTGACCTTGTAGCTGCCGTATTTGTAAATCGACTGCGGCATGAGGCCCAGATGCCCCATGACCGGAATACCGATATCGGTAATCCGCTTGACTGCTTCAGCAATGACCCGTCCCCCCTCCATCTTGACCGCATCGCACTCATGCTCCTTCATGATCTTACCGGCATTCCTGACAGCATCTTCAGGAGAAAGCTGATAGCTCATGAAGGGCATATCAACGATAATCATCGCCCGACTCGTCTCTGCCTGAACCCCGCGAACCACGGCTTTTGCATGATAGATCATCTCCTCGACGGTTATGGGCAACGTAGTATTGTGCCCCGAAAACACATTACTCGCTGAATCACCGACCAGTATGGCGTCCACCCCGGAACGATCAAGAATTCTTGCCATCGTGTAGTCATATCCGGTCAGCATGGCAATTTTCTCGCCCCGCTGCTTCATATCGAGCATCCTGCGTGTCGTTACATGAGGCTGTCTGGTGACGGATCCCTGATTCATCTTGATTGCGGTTAAAGTTTTCAATCTTATGCTGTCCTTCAAAGAACTCAATATCCCCGAGGGTCAGAACCCTTGCCCCCTCTCTGGTAGCCGCTCCCGCTTCTGCAATGAACAGCGGCACGAGATCGGCATACCCCGCATCGGTAAACTCGTCGAGCGAGGCGGTCTTACGCTCCATATCGGCATCGATTGCATCGACAAGCGCTCTGGAGCCACCTGCAATATAACGGGAAATCCGACGGTGTCGCGCCGAAAGCGGCAAAGAACCATGCTGAAGAATGACCTCACCACGACGACGCTGCGCCGACCCAATAATCTTGCGACCGTCGATCTGCAACTCGTAACGGGCAGAAGCCGTAAAGCAGGGCACTGAGGCTGCTGATGCATAATGTGCCCTGAAATCGGGTTGCGACCGGCAGAAATCGGCAACAACGCCAATCCCGGCAAGCGCCCTTGCGATCACATTATGCACCATGTGGTAGATCACCTCGTTGGGATGCTGTGTGGCAGCAAAAAACGAATAGGTCAGTTCATCAGCATGAAAAACGGCACGTCCACCCGTCGGCCTCACAACCACATCGACGCCGTCCGACAGACAGCGCTCCCTGTCGATTTCGGCTGCATTCTGGTTTCTGCCAAGCGAAATCGCCTGAGGCGACCACGAGTAAAATCTCCAGAGGCAGCATCCCTGACCGAACCTGTCCTGAAACAATCCATCGGAAAAAAAGTGCATGAATTGCTGGTCCACATCCATATTGTACTGACCCGCACCAGCCCCCGAATCGATGCAGTAAACCGATGAAAAAAGTGGTTGCATTCCTCTGTCCGTATGGTAAAACAACAAGGCCCGGCACTCCCCCTCCTGCGCCAACCTGCCTGTCAGCGCCCTGACACGGTACACCGGGTTCCGGTCATCACCCTGAAGAGTAATATAGAAAAAGAAAAACCCTCGCCATCCAGAGAGAGGAGAGCGAGGGAAAATAATTCAGATAAACAGAAAGATGGTCAGACCGCAACAGAACCCGTCCAGCTTCCGTTCACGTCGCCTTTGACCACACCGATAAGGTCGAGTTCGGTTTCCTGGGCGATCGACAAATCGCTGAAGTAGTCACCCCAGTGCACCGAGGTGCGGCCCATTGTCTCTTCTCCAACATATTCCGGTACGAACAACCAGCCCTTCGCCGGAGCTGAACCGATACCAACCGCCATCTTCAGAATCGCCAGAGCATCGGAAGCTCTGACCCTGCCATCCTGGTTGACATCGGCGGCAAGGTACTGGAATGGAAGCACTTCGCTGCCATCCGTGTTAGGATTGATGCCAACCGCGAGTTTCAGCGCGGCAAGCGCATCAGAAGCCTGAAGGGCATTGCTGGTCGAATCTGCAGATTTGGTGAAGTTCAGATCGAAATTGCCTTCACTCAGATCGCGCACTTCAAACATACCGTCATCTGTTGAGGTCGTGATACCGAAGGAGGCGAGTTCGGTACCGCCCACTTCACCATCGATGACGGCCAACTGGAACAGGTCGGTATTGATTTCCGGCTCGACACTGAGTGTACCCAGTTGTACCTCTCCTGCTGAAATTGCAGTTCCAAGACTCTCTTCTCCAAATCCGGCGATAAGAAAATGACCTGTCGCAGCTTCACTATTCCCGATGCAGTTCCAGCCAGTTGGCAATCCGGCAGCATTGCTCCAGTGCGCAGTCGCTCCATCCTGAAGCACCAGCTCTACATCGACACTTTCAACACTACCCTCGGCTGTTTTCCATATCTCTACCGTTCTTATTCCATCTTCAGCAACCTGAAGATTACGGAACCCGATCAGGGTGTCACCCGACGGCTGGAGTGTAGCGGTAACCTGGTCAAGCGCTTCGCCCGTCTTCCAGAAGGTGATGCTGCCACCAAAATCGTTAGCCAAAGCATCTGCATGAGCTTCACGAGTATCGAAACCGATCGAGGCTGCTGTATTGCTGCCACCCAACTGGTCTTCAACACAGCCCTCACCGATGCTGACCACATAATGAGAGTCGTAATCGAGCATCTCTCCGGGATCGAGCCTGAGCTGAGTTCCGACAACCGTCACTGCGTCGCGATCATGCACATCGAACTCCTCGACCAGCGTGCCGCCAACAGCATCTTTCCAGAGTGAAATGGTGCCTTCTCCGGCAACAATCTCTTCGTCGAAGGTAATGAGAATGTCCTGCATGACCACGATGTCGGTTGCTCCCTCTTCCGGATTCACTGAGACCATCTCCGGCGCTTTATCCACCGTCAAATCGAAGTTCTGGCTGACGGAAGAACCATTCTCATCGGTGGCCGTCACTTTGATCTCGATGGTGCCCACATCCTCGTTGTCCGGTGTGCCGCTGAAGGTCATCGCTACCGGATAAGGGGTGTCACCACCCATTTCAGGATTGTAGCCGATCAGCGAATCGTAGGTCGCCTTGGTGTAGGAAGCCACACCTGCCGCTGCTGCATACTGGTTGTAGGAGCTGACGTCCCAGGTAGACGCGTAGCCCGTCCAGCCATTTTCCAGCGTACCCCAGTCCTGCCACGTCAGACCGAAGTCCTCTCCGTACAGGTAGCGGCTCGCGGCGATTTCGTGCTCCACGTTCATGCCGTCGCCGATCATCAGGATAATGTGCTCGGCTCCCGCGTTCTCGGCAGCGTTCAGCATCGCCGTGTAGATCTGCGTGTTGTCGATGATCTCCGTGCCGTCGTAAATCTGGCCCGCAAGCTCGCCGAAGTACGTCGCCCCTGCGCCGCGCGCTGTGACCGTCACCAGTTCGTTGGTGTGACCACCAGATGCGTAAGTCACGTCTGTACCCACTACACCGAGATTGCCAACGCCAAGTACGCTCTCGTTGCGCATGTAGCTGTTCGAGTGGTCGCTGGTAACAATCACCAGCGTGTTCGACCAGTCGATGCCATTGGAGCCCAGATCGACAAAGCTCTCCACTTCCGTCACCGCCAGATCAAGGTCATAAACACCACCGATCATGGCTTTGTAGTCGTTGGCGTGGTTGCTCCAGTCGATGTCGCCCTGCTCGAACATCACAAAGAAACCGTCGGCATCCTGGTTCAGCACACTCAGCGCTGCGTTGGCCATTTCGGCCATCGTCGGGTCTTCGTCAATCGCCGGAGTGCCGTCGCCCGTGCTGCGCGTGATGCTTACCGTGCCTGGCGTGTCGGCCACATCGTAGTATTCAAAGTTGCCGCCTGAGGTGCCGAACAGGCCAAAGAGCCTTTCGCCGGATGACAGGTCAACGGTTGCTGCTTCTGCCGCCAGCGCGTCGCCGCCGTCAACACCCGCTTTGCGCTCCACAAACTCCACGTTTGCGGTATAAGTGGTCACCGTGCCATTGTGGAAGGCATCGTACTCGTCGTTGAAGCCGTTGTTGTCGGCATCCGAGTCGGTACTTGTCGGCGTCTTCGACACCCCCGCCTTGGAGAAGTAGCTGTCGAGGCCTGCGCCAATCACCACTTCCGGTTTCGTCTCCGTCAGTATCTCATGCGAAATGGCCCAGGTATTGCCACGATTCACGTTGTGGCTTACCACCCCGGCTGGCGTGGCATGTGAGAACTCCACCGTACTGGCAACACCGATGGCGAAGCCGTAATCCGCACGAAGCGTTTCGGCGATAGTCGTCAGTTCTCCGTTTACCGGATCGCCCGTCGCCCACGAGAGGTTGCCTGCGTCGGTCTTCTCGCCGGTCACCATCGCCGTAATCGCCGAAGCCGAGTCCGTCGAACGTTTTTCGGAACCACCGGTCAGGAAGTACGCTTCCATTGTCTCCTTATCGTGATGCGAAGCGCTGAAGGTCAGCCATGACGGCAATGCCGATCCATCCGCCAGCGTGACGGTATAGGTCAGACTGTCTCCCGCGTCCGTATCCGTGAACGCATCGGCCAGAACCCGGTAGTCGAGAGTTCCATCTTCTGAAACCGACGCATCTTCTATTTCACGTCCAACTTCCGGGGCATCGTTAACATTCTCCACCGTCAAATCAAAGTTCTGGCTGACGGAAGAACCATTCTCATCGGTGGCCGTCACTTTGATCTCGATGGTGCCCACATCCTCGTTGTCCGGTGTGCCGCTGAAGGTCATCGCTACCGGATAAGGGGTGTCACCACCCATTTCAGGATTGTAGCCGATCAGCGAATCGTAGGTCGCCTTGGTGTAGGAAGCCACACCTGCCGCTGCTGCATACTGGTTGTAGGAGCTGACGTCCCAGGTAGACGCGTAGCCCGTCCAGCCATTTTCCAGCGTACCCCAGTCCTGCCACGTCAGACCGAAGTCCTCTCCGTACAGGTAGCGGCTCGCGGCGATTTCGTGCTCCACGTTCATGCCGTCGCCGATCATCAGGATAATGTGCTCGGCTCCCGCGTTCTCGGCAGCGTTCAGCATCGCCGTGTAGATCTGCGTGTTGTCGATGATCTCCGTGCCGTCGTAAATCTGGCCCGCAAGCTCGCCGAAGTACGTCGCCCCTGCGCCGCGCGCTGTGACCGTCACCAGTTCGTTGGTGTGACCACCAGATGCGTAAGTCACGTCTGTACCCACTACACCGAGATTGCCAACGCCAAGTACGCTCTCGTTGCGCATGTAGCTGTTCGAGTGGTCGCTGGTAACAATCACCAGCGTGTTCGACCAGTCGATGCCATTGGAGCCCAGATCGACAAAGCTCTCCACTTCCGTCACCGCCAGATCAAGGTCATAAACACCACCGATCATGGCTTTGTAGTCGTTGGCGTGGTTGCTCCAGTCGATGTCGCCCTGCTCGAACATCACAAAGAAACCGTCGGCATCCTGGTTCAGCACACTCAGCGCTGCGTTGGCCATTTCGGCCATCGTCGGGTCTTCGTCAATCGCCGGAGTGCCGTCGCCCGTGCTGCGCGTGATGCTTACCGTGCCTGGCGTGTCGGCCACATCGTAGTATTCAAAGTTGCCGCCTGAGGTGCCGAACAGGCCAAAGAGCCTTTCGCCGGATGACAGGTCAACGGTTGCTGCTTCTGCCGCCAGCGCGTCGCCGCCGTCAACACCCGCTTTGCGCTCCACAAACTCCACGTTTGCGGTATAAGTGGTCACCGTGCCATTGTGGAAGGCATCGTACTCGTCGTTGAAGCCGTTGTTGTCGGCATCCGAGTCGGTACTTGTCGGCGTCTTCGACACCCCCGCCTTGGAGAAGTAGCTGTCGAGGCCTGCGCCAATCACCACTTCCGGTTTCGTCTCCGTCAGTATCTCATGCGAAATGGCCCAGGTATTGCCACGATTCACGTTGTGGCTTACCACCCCGGCTGGCGTGGCATGTGAGAACTCCACCGTACTGGCAACACCGATGGCGAAGCCGTAATCCGCACGAAGCGTTTCGGCGATAGTCGTCAGTTCTCCGTTTGCCGGATCGCCCGTCGCCCACGAGAGGTTGCCTGCGTCGGTCTTCTCGCCGGTCACCATCGCTGTAATCGCCGAAGCCGAGTCCGTCGAACGTTTTTCGGAACCACCGGTCAGGAAGTACGCTTCCATTGTCTCCTTATCGTGATGCGAAGCGCTGAAGGTCAGCCATAACGGCAATGCCGATCCATCCGCCAGCGTGACGGTATAGGTCAAGCTGTCTCCCGCGTCCGTATCCGTGAACGCATCGGCCAGAACCCTGTAATCAAGGGTTCCATCTTCCTGAACCGTTACGTTTTCAATTTCCCGACCAGTATCCGGATTGAGCACTGCTTCCTCCCGTTCGTTAAGGTTTTGAATACGATTATCTTCTGATGCTGAAGTGTCAGCCTGGTCATACGCCGTCTCGACAGTCGCATGGAACGCTTCCATGTAGGTCTCGAACGCGGCCTGCTCACCAAGCACCGTTGCGCCTCCCGGCACATTGGTGGATACGGTGAAATCGAGGCTTTCGCTGACCGAGGCGCTGAGTGTATAACTGCCATCGGCTTCAATGGTGATGTAGCGGAAGTTGCTGCCGTTGGCTTTCATCGGATAACCGTCGCCACCATTGGCAAGGAAACTCAGGGTCACCAGAGAGATGGTGTCCGGTACGTCGTCGAGCAGCTCCCCGTCATTGTAGAGGTTGATATGGTAATCATCGCCCACAAGCGCAATGTCGCTGACCCGTGAGCCTGCCGGATAATCGGGGTCCCACGAGAAGGCAACGCCACCGATCTGCGGGAATCGCCCCTGAAGGGTGCCTGCTGCAACACCATGTTCGAGGATGGCTTTCAGCCCTGCTGCGGTGGTGTCGAACATCATCAACTGGTTGTTAAATCGCAGCGAGTTCTCGACGTCGAGTTGGGAAACCGAGCCATCGGGCGGTGGCAGTTTATCGACTGTACCATCAACCGGATCAGGCGCGGAGATCGTACCGATCTGGGCCCTGATGCCGCCTCCATTCTTGAGCGAAACAACAAAAGTATCCGCAGCGGCTTCACCCATCGCCAGTTCAGCAGCATAGGCGTTGGCATCGGCAGAAAGATCACCGAGATTGCTCTCTTCGGATCGAACCGTTGCCCGTTCACCTTCGAGATAGACATCGGAGTAACCGTAAACGTTGGTATCCTTGACATCGATGACCTCCTGCACCGCCGTAACCAGACTTTCGACGTCATCACCTCTCGTGCCTTCAGCAAAAGCAGTTGTGTCGAGTTCATCGACGGTAACGCCCCATGCTTCAGCCACATTCGCATCGGTGGCCGCATAAGCACCGTTGATGGACATGTTCTCAGCAAGGCTGCTGGTAATGATGTGGCCATCGGCGTCGAAATCGACCACAAGGCGACCGAGGTAGGTGAACTCGTTGTCGGTGTTGACGATCAGGGTGGTGTTGCCATCCCTGTCGCTCATCTGGAGCGGATAGGTATCGGCAAAGGTCGCGGAATGGCCCTCAAAGGCGACCGCTTCGTCATCGGCATCACCGAGGCGGGTGTTCGATCCGGCAGCAAGAATGATGTCCACACCTGAAAGCTTGCCCGCAAGGCTCTTTTCGTTGGCGATCACCTGAAGATGCGACATGAGGATGATCTTGTTCACCCCCTGTGAGATGAGATCGTCAATCACCGGCTGAAGCGCCGCCGCAAGGAGATCCATGTTATCGGAACCAGTACTTCCATCATCAACCACAGTACCGGAGGGCGAAGAGATGACCCGAAGCAACTGGGTTGTTGCACCCACAAGACCGATTTTCTCTCCACCCTCTTCGAGAACTGCTGAAGGCACGATCTTTCCGGCATAACTGCTGGCCATTTCAAGACCGGCGTTTGCCGTGGTATCGACAAAGGTGCCTCTCAGGTCACTGTCACCCAAAAAATTGAGGTTTGCCGAGATATAGGGGAAGTCTGCGCCGGTCGTCGTCGAGGCGAAAGCATCTTTCAATACTCTGGAGCCGAGATCGAACTCATGGTTTCCTATTGCCGAGGCTTCAACGCCGATAGCATTATGAATTGCAATATCCACCGCACCGATCGGCACCGTCGCGCTCTGGGAGAGACTCGATCCGTTTGCCTCGTTCAGTTCGTCGATAACGCTGCTGTCTGTACCGGCTGCGAGGAAGGGGCCGGGAATGAAGTTATCACCACCAGCAAGCGTGACGCTGTTGGCATATTCGTCCTCAAATTTATCAACCAGGGCAGCAAGGTTCGGTGCTGTTTCGGAGGCGAGCAGCCCTGCCTCGGCATCGGCAAAGTGGAGAAGCTGAAGGGTGTAGGTCGGAATCGCATATTCCGGAAGAGAATAAATCGCAAGACCAGGCGTTGTTTCATTGGAAACCATAAGCATTCCGTCGCCGGTGGTCAGCCCTTCAGGAGCCACAAATCCGGTATCTCCTCCGACATCGATAAGGTCGAGATAGCTGACATCGTAGGGGTTGGTGACATCGAAAACCACCACACTATTGGCACGCTCGAGACCAACATAGGCATAGACATGACCGTCAACTTCGGCAAGCGTGACATTTTCCGGCTCTGTACCCTTGTCATCCGAACGACCATCATCATAGACCCCGGCAGCAATTGCCGCCTGCTCGATCAGGTCGCCACTGTCATAGACAAGGTTCCCCTTGCTGTCCATGATGGAGATCGAGCGCCCACCGAAACCGATCACCTGTTCGGGAGCATCGTCCGCAGCAGCCGCATCAGAGAGATAGACCTCCGTATTGACCGTCTTGAGGCGCCCGATCTCCCCACTCTTGGTTGCTTCATCCTGCAGGTACTGATTCAGTTTCGTCAGATCGTCGTAATCGACAAGGCGGGTTTCATCCGACCAGAAAGCATCTTTCGACAGCCAGCCGTACTTCATGGTCAGGAAAAATTCATCATCCGTTTTCACATAATGGGCAGTGGAGTCACTACTGACTGAAAGCGTGATAAAGATGGAGTCGCCGGTCAGCGGATCGGTAATGGTATCAACCAGCGTAGCCCCTTCAGGAAGCGTCTCCACAATGGTGAGATACTTCTTGTTATAGGATGACTCAACGGTGAAGTTCGCCACGTCGGAACGTATACGGCCATCACCTTCGTTGGCCATGATCACGAAGGTCTCGCCGTTGAACTCGTAAGCATCGACGCCATCAGGCATACGCATACCGTAGAATGAACGGTAACCGGGATCGATGCCGCCATCCTTGTCCGAGGTATCGACAGCGAGTGCGTTATAGTCGATCTCGACAAGAATGTTGTCGGCCCGTCCCTCCACATGCAGAAAATCGTTATCAAAGGCTACCACCAGTGAGCCATCCCCCTTGAGCGCCAGACCTTCGCTCTTGTCGAATCTCGCATCAATACCCAGCGATGGAATGTTCACCAGCTCGTTTTTGTGTACGAAGGTGACCTCTCCGGCAAGCGCATCAGCAAGACTCTCGGTATGAGCAAGCTCAGGCTGCGTCACCCCGTCGCCAAGCAGCTCTTCCCAACTGTGGCCATCCTGCCCAATGGTATAGGCAAGCGTATCGGTCGCACCGGTGAGGTTAATTTCGAAAATCGACTTGTTCGCATTCGACGTTGCCCCTGAATCGCGCTCGATCACATAGAAGAGGTCACGTTCAGCATCATAGACCGCATCACCGATCTTGTCCTGCCCCTTCTCGCCGCTCAGTGCGTAGAGATATTCGTGAACAGCCTCACCGCTGAGAGGATTGACCGCTACAATGCGAATGACCTCCTGATTGTCATAACCGGCCTGATGCAACGGGCTCTGAATAAAGGTATAGAGCAATCCATCCTTGCTGTTGTACGCCATCGCCTCGAAACCACGATTGTTGTTGATCGTGCTGTAAATGGAGGGCAGCGTCTGAAGCGTGTATTCCGGTATGTCGGCATAGCCGATGTTGGTTGCAGCGGAAAAATCGGTGCCGGCTGGAACAATACGTTTCACCAGATTGCCGGTGGCAACATCGAACAAGGCGATCTGCGGACCGTATTCGTCTGCCACGGCAAAAACCGGATTACCGCCGTTCAGACCGGCGATCATCAGGTGCAGGATCGATTCGGTATCGAGACCGAACTGATCCTTCGCGAGCAACTCATAGGTATTATAGCCATCGGCATCCTGGCCGGTAAGCTGGTAAGCCGCATCGTTTCGGTCAAGCTCACTGAGACCGGTGGCATTTCTGAAACCACCCGCGCCATCAGGCACCTTCAGGGTTGTGCTGCCAAGCGTGACCACTTCGCCATTGACCTGGCCCAGCTTGTACACCGTGATGGGGAAATCCGGATCGTCGAAAATTTTACCCCCTTTTGCCGGGTCTGCAGGATTGTCACCGGCACGATCACCGATACTTGCCGCCTGAGGGCCGCGATCGGTAATGGTATAATAGATATCATACTCCATCCCGTCGATCGTCTCCTTGCCGTCATACCAGAGACCCGAAAGGCCACCGGCCGTCACCTCTCCATTATCGACAACACCATCATGATCGAAGTCCGGCCTTTCCCCAGGGTAGGTAATGTCAAACTCAAAGGTCGTCGCTTCGGGGGTGCCGCGATCCCAGTCCTTGAGCCCAACAGGATTGATTGCGGTAATCACTTTTTTAACCAGATCGACCACGGCGATGGCATTGTTCTCCTGAAGCGTCACATAGGCTTTGGAACCGGAAATGGTGACATATTCAGGCTCCATATCCTGCGACACCAGATTTCCGCTCACTCCATCGGCAGCATCATCACCAGAAATGCGAACCCCTTTGTTACGCAACTGTTCGAGCTGATCGTTCCATGCGTCAAACCCGAGGGTTGTCACAACCGAGGATGATGGAGTCGCCGGGTTAACCGCGATAATCGAGATGGAGCCGACAGGATCCATCGAGTCATCATCGGTACCGTAAAACAAGTTCGGTTCACCCTCATTGGCAGTCACGAGCAGTGTGCCTGAGTCGTTGAACGTAATCGAGTCTGGCAGAGAACCTACCGTCACCTGACCTGCGGAGTGCACGCCGGTAGCATCTGTCGTAAAAAACTGCACCAGACCGTTGGCATGGCAGGTGGCGGTACTCCCGTCAACCGTTGCCAACTGATCCACGGCAACCGCAATCAGCCCTTCAGCATTGACCGCAACGCTCTGGGCATTACCAGCCAGGGTTATGGTACTTACAAGCACAGGATTCGAGGGATCGGCAAGGCTGACAACGTACATCTCGTCGCTGCCACCAATAACGAACGCCGTGTTACTTCCCGAATGATAGGCGGTGATCTCTGAACCCGGTAGCTCAATCGAACCGATGAGAACATGTTCTCCTATATTGATACCCATTGCGTCTCCGTAAAGTTGGTAATGTTGAAAAGGGGTGAGTCCGTACTCCTCTGCGAGCAACTCTCCGAGATCATCGCTCGTCATCTCATCCCAGAAATCGGTAAAAGAGAGGGTTGCTTCGTTGTCGGCGGTTGGCACCGAATCCGTCCAGAGCGATTGCAGTACTCCGGCAAGCTGCATCTGCATGGCATCACCGGAAGCGGCCAACGCCTGAATAGTGGCCAGGGTTGTGGCATCGGGCTCTTCGTCACCCATGTAATGCGCTGACATGGCAGCGGCAAAAAGCGGGGCCACCTGGGCCGCGGCTTCCTGCGAAATGCCAAAAGTGGAGATGAGATAGTATGTCGCCAACTGAACAAGGCCGGTATGCAGAAAATCGGTGGCGTAGGCCTCGAAGGTGTCGAATTCACCGAGATCGTAGTCGATCTCCGTTACTGACGTTGAGGTCACCTCCACACTACCGTCCCCATTAATCGTCACCGTCCGTACCGGGCTCGGCCAGGTGACCAGCGAACCGGTCTCGATTTCGTACAGCCCGCTCTCGGAAACCTGGACAATATCGTTTGCATGGTAGTGGCCGGTAAAGATCATGCCGAGACCGGCATCGGCCAGCTCCCGGCCGAGGTTCACGCTATCCTCTACCACATAGTCCCCGAAAAGCTCAGATTGCAGTGAATAGTGCTCGACAAGGTTGTGGTGCATCATACCGATGACCGTGATGCCCTTGATTTTCGCCTCCTGAAGCCTCTCGATAACCCATGCCTTCGTCTCTGCACTCAGGCTGCCGGATGTTTCAGCATGGCCCTCCGTGAGGTTGTTGTCGTACTCGCAACTATCAATACCGAGAATCCAGAGGCTCTCCGAAGCCTCTGCGACATAGGAAAGCGAGTTGGGATCACGATAGAGCGCCTCACCATAACCGAAATCGGCATAGATCTCCTGGAACTCTTCAGGACTTACCGTTTCGACAGGAGTGGAAGTATCGCCATCGAAACTCATGGCGTGCGGGTTATTCACATCGTGGTTACCGGGAATAACATACACCCTGACCCCGGTGCTTTCGAGATCGGCAAGGTAAGCGGCAAAGGCTTCGTGGCTGACCTTTTCACCATCTTTGGTCAGGTCACCGGAAATGAGAAGAATGTCGGGATGTTGCGATTCGACAATGTCGAGAGCCGATTGCAGAATGGCATCGCTTTCCGCGATCATCTTGCGATCCTGTGAGAGGTAAGCCTCGAAGGCCACACCGGAAGTACCAAGAGAAGGGGCGAAATAGTGCGGATCGGAAAACACTGATATTGTCACATCACCCAAAAATGGTGACTGAAGAACCGTAAGGAGTTTGCCGAGGTAATTCTCATCGTTAAAAGCACTTGACGTCATAATTGCATATATTGTGGTTAATGGTAAAGCGTGTCGCTCCTTGCGTGATGAATCGCCATCATTAATGCGACAGAAATTTACCCCGCTATTATTACCGGCTCGTTGAGGATGTGTTACTGGAGGGTTAATCTTGGTTACAAGTCCGTTACGGCTGCACCGGAAGGGAAAGCGTTGAAAAAGAAAGTGGACTTGGTGGACGAAGTGGACAAATGGACCACATCCTCAACCGCCGTCGAAGATTCAAGCTCCTGCCAATACTCAAACAGGAGCCTCGTGTCAGGTCAAGCTTATACTGTCGTATTTTACAGAGCTATTGATCTTATCCAAATCGAAATCGATTATTTGTGTGACCGTAAGCTTCCGTATAATTCAGTCAGAAAGCGGCTTAAAACAGACCCTTTGATCCAGACAATATTTTTCATGGGCAAATCACCGATAGAGTGGACGGAGTCAACCTGGAATCCGGTGACGGGGTGCTCGAAAATATCTGAGGGGTGCAGGCATTGTTATGCCGAAGCTTTTACGAAACGACTCAAGGGAATGGGGGTGGAAAAGTACCGGAATGGTTTGGACCTGACCCTTCAACCGGAGGCTTTGCAGGAGCCGTTCAAATGGAAAAAGCCTCGGGTTAGTTTGTAAACTCGATGAGCGATCTGTTCCATAAGTAGATACCGCTTGAGTACCTACAGCACCTGAAACATATGATGAGGCACAATCCTCATCATATGTTTCAGGTGCTCACTAAACGTGCCGATGTGCTCCGCTATTACGACAGCGAAGGTTGGCTGAACTGGCCGCACAATGTCTGGATGGGGGTAACTGTTGAAAATACTGACACCATTGGAAGAGTTGATCTTCTAAGTCAAACAGGAGCGAAAGTTTAATTCCTCTCATGCGAGCCGATGCTGAGTCCTTTGCCGAATTTGAACCTCAACGAAATCGATTGGGTCATCGTCAGAAGCGAAAGCGGACGAAAAACCCGCGAGATGAAAAAGGAGTGCGTTCTTGACATCCGGGAGCAATGCCTTGCCTCAAATGTGCCGTTTTTCTTCAAACAATGGGGTGGAACCAACAAAAAAGCCACCGGCGTATTACCGGAGGGAAAAGCGTACGATGGTGTTCCGGCATATTAAAATAGCGAACAAAAAGAGGTTACATGAGGGTGTCAAGATAACGCACACTAATGATAAATCACACATAAACTGACGCATAAAACAGAACCGTTGATTTTATCCAAATCGGTATCGAAATCGATTATTTGTGTGAAAAAAGAAAACCGGCTTCGTGCTGTATCAGCATAATTGTCAAATGGTTATGACAATTAAACTCAATTCACTGTGAGTTTTTTTCAGACTCAATTTCAAATGGAACTCGATACCGATTTCAATTGATAAAAGAAATTTCGATTTTTTACCGTTGACGTTACACTACTACATTTTTTCCCCTAACCGGTTGTGAGTCTGGTGTCAGACCGGTATTTTCTGATATTTTCGTCGGGAACGGTGTCTCTTTCGGCCCTCCTGCCGTAACACTCTACTCTGTCAACGATGGACATCGCTTCGATACTCTCAACCTACCGCCACATCGCCATCGTGGGTGTTTCGGACAAGCCTCTTCGGGCAAGCAATGCTGTGGCGCGGCAATTGATCCATGTGGGCTATACGATCTACCCGGTCAATCCATCAATCGATGAGGTGTTAGGCCTTGAGTGCTGGCCTTCGCTGTCCGGGATTCCTCCGGAGAAACGGGAGCTGGTTGAAATCGTGGTGATCTTCCGCAAGCCGCAGGATGTTCCTCCGGTTGTCGATGAGGCGATCGCTATCGGGGCGAAGGTGGTGTGGATGCAGCTTGGCATCACCAATGAATCAGCGGCGGAGAGAGCCCGGAAAGCCGGGCTCGATGTGGTGCAGAACCGCTGCATCAGCGTCGAGCACCAGCGCCTGTTGTCGTGATCATCAACCGTGGCTTCCCGTCATCGAAACCGGTGATGGAACCTGATGGGGGCTGCGATAGTAATACCCTGAATGACCAACCTTGAATAATCGATTTCGATAGCGATTTGGATTATTTTTCCGTTCTTTATACCGTGACCGACAAGAGTATCCAATACCTTACCCTTTATCTGTATGTCAAGGCAAACCGTCGCCCTTTTCTTCGGAGGCAAATCAGCAGAACATGAAATTTCGATCATCTCCGCACGGGCGGTAGCGGACCATATCAACCGTGACGAGTACGAGATTGCTCCGGTCTATATCGACCGCACCGGCCTCTGGCATGGCGGCGTGTGCGCTGAAAGCGTGCTGTCACTCGATGTTTCAGCACTTCTGCGAAGTGGTTCGCCGGAAGCGGCTGCCAGACACATCGATGATCTGCTCTTATCGGAGTCGTGCCAGCGTTTCGATTTCAACGCTTTCCTCGATCGAACCGACGTGGCATTTCTGGTGCTGCATGGCTCTTACGGTGAGGATGGACGGTTACAGGGGTGCCTCGATACCTTCGGGATCCCATACACCGGCTGCGGGCTGACCGCTTCGGCTCTGGCGATGGACAAGGCGCTGACAAAACTCTGCGCTTTTGATGCCGGCATCGAGGTAGCAGAGTACGTGACGGTCATGAGCGGCAATTATGTCGCCAACAAGCATCAGATCATCAATGAGATCACGGGCCGCTTCACCTGGCCGGTGTTTGTCAAACCGGCAAACCTTGGTTCATCGGTTGGCATCTCGAAAGTACGCAACGAGGAGGAATTGACACTGGCGCTCGAAAC
>JAAXWL010000035.1:11018-23377 GCA_013334975.1 Chlorobiaceae bacterium | reverse complement strand
AAAATCAATATAAAAATCGCTAAATAACGCTCAAAAACGCGGAAAATGGGGCTTTTTCGGGGCTTCCCGAGGGAAACAAAAAAGCCTGTAAGGTGTTGTTCTTACAGGACTTTAGAAGGGATGTGGGCGGTAGAAGATTCGAACTTCTGACCTCTACCGTGTCAAGGTAGCGCTCTAACCAACTGAGCTAACCGCCCTTATGAGAAGGCCTTAATATAGGACTTTCTCATTTTAATGCAAACTGTTTTACGATTTCTTTTCAGGCTTTATCAGGCCGTTTTGCGCTCCTTTCCATTCTTTTTCTCATACACCGGACCGCTGGTTTTGTCGATGGTTTCCGTGGTGATGATGCATTTCTGCACATCCTTGAGGGTGGGCAGTTCGAACATGATATCGATCATGACGTTTTCGAGCACGGAGCGAAGGGCGCGAGCGCCGGTTCCGCGATCGATAGCGATTTCAACCACCCGGTCGAGAGCATCTTCCATGAATTCGAGTTCAACCCGGTCCATCTCGAAGAGTCGCTTGTACTGTTTGACCAGAGCGTTTTTGGGCTCAACGAGAATGTTGCGGAGCGCTGTGGAGTCGAGCGGTTCGAGGGCGGACATGACGGGCAGTCGTCCGATGAATTCGGGAATGAGTCCGTATTCGTGCAGGTCGTCCTGCATGACGAGCTTGAGGATTTCGGGATCGTAACCGGTCTGCTTGTCCTTGACTTTTGAGCCGAAGCCCATCGAGGATTTGGAGACGCGGCGGGCGATGATTTTATCGAGCCCTTCGAAGGCTCCTCCGCAGATAAAGAGGATGTTCTTGGTGTTGATGTTGATCAGTTGCTGCTCGGGGTGCTTGCGTCCGCCTTTCGGGGGTACGCCGACAACCGACCCTTCGAGAATCTTGAGCAGTGCCTGCTGGACGCCTTCGCCGGAGACATCTCTGGTGATGGAGACGTTGGCCGATTTACGGGCGATCTTGTCGATCTCGTCCACGTAGATGATGCCGCGTTCGGCGCGTTCGAGGTTGAAGTCGGAGGCGTGCAAGAGACGGGCGAGAATGGTTTCAACGTCGTCTCCAACATAACCGGCTTCGGTAAGCGAGGTGGCGTCAGCGATGGTGAAGGGCACTTCAAGAAGGTTTGCCAGCGTCTGGGCGAGCAGGGTCTTTCCGGTTCCGGTTGGGCCGATCAGAAGAATGTTGCTCTTTTCAATGACCACCTCATCGTCGGATGACCATTCGTGGGCGTCGATCCTTTTGTAGTGGTTGTAGACGGCAACGGCAAGCGATTTCTTGGCCTGTTCCTGACCGATGACATACTGATCGAGCGAATCCTTGATGTTTTTGGGGCTTTGCAGGCGCGGCTGAAAGGCTGGCTCGGTTGTTTTTTCGGTGTGACGGATGGCGCTGATCTCCTTGCGCAGGATTTCAACCGAACTGAGAATGCAGCGGTCGCAGATGAAGGCCCTCGGGCCTGCAACCATACTGTTCACCTCCTGGCTGGTTCTGCCGCAGAAGGAGCATACAACCGGCGGCTCTCCTCCGAAGGGCTTCTTTCCGCCGTTCTGTCCTTTACGTGGCTCTTTTTCTTTGATCATTGGGTAGTGATTGACACATCAACGACAGAAGCATACTCCTGTCACCGAAAAAATCGGGCCGATGCCCTGGTTATTTTATTACTACAGCGCGGGCTTTTAAAGTCCCATTCTGGCCAGACTGTCGAGCACGTGCTGGATCATCATGCTGAGACGGGGATGCTCTTCCTCGAAGTGACCGACGGCGTCGTTCATGCGGTCAGTCAGGTTCACTGCTTCACGGGCAGCCCCCTCTCCGCCTTCGACAAGCTTCGAGATATCGTCCCTCAGACTCGAAAGCACCTCTTCGGTCTTCTCGTCAACCGATCCGAGTTGCGCAAGCTCCTGATGCAGGGTTTCGAGCAGTTCCTTCAGTTTTTGCTGTTCCATATCGGTTGATCGATGTTAATCCTCATCTGGCTTCTCTTTCGTCCTCATCCAACACCCCCTGGTACCGTTTCGTTCACGGCAGACTGGTGCAGCCCATCAGGTAGCAGTCACACGCCCTCGCTGCAGCACGACCTTCATTGATCGCCCAGACCACCAGGCTCTGGCCACGTCGTGCATCGCCAGCGGCAAAGATTTTTTCGACGCTGGTGCGGTACCCTTTCTGTTCGGCCTTGATGTTGCTGCGTCCGTCCTGTTCAACCGAGAGCGCCTGAAGAAGCTGCGCTTCGGGGCCAAGAAAACCCATGGCGAGCAGCACCAGTTGTGCAGGAACGATCTCTTCGGTGCCGGCAACAGGCAACGGAATGGTGCGACCGCCGTCAGTCCAGGTCCAGACGACATTGCTGACTTCGACTCCCGTGAGCTGGCCGTTCTCTCCGATGAATTTTTTTGTCATCATCAGGTAGCGACGCGGATCCTGCCCCTGCACGGCTGCGGCCTCTTCCTGACCGTAATCGACCTTGAAGACCTTCGGCCATTCGGGCCAGGGGTTGTCGTCCTGGCGGAAGTCGGCTGGCCTGGGCATGATTTCGAGCTGGATGACGCTCCTGCACCCCTGGCGCAGTGAGGTGGCGACGCAGTCGGTGCCGGTGTCGCCACCGCCAATGACCACTACATCCTTGTCTTTTGCGGAAAGCGCGGGGCTGGCGCCGTCGAGCAGCGCTCTGGTGCTGGAGCGAAGGAACTCCATGGCATAGTGGATGCCCGTCAGTTCGCGCCCCTCGGCATTAAGGTCACGCGGATTGGTGGCGCCGGTACAGAGCACAACGGCATCGAACTCCGCCAGGAGCCGGTCAGCCGGATAACCGATTCCGACCTCGGTGTTGACAACGAATTCGATCCCCTCCGCTTTCATAATATCGACGCGGCGCTGGACGACTGCCAGCTTGTCGAGCTTCATGTTCGGGATGCCGTACATGAGCAGGCCCCCGATACGGTCGTCGCGCTCGAAGACCGTGACCGAGTGGCCGGCCTTGTTGAGCTGGTCGGCGCAGGCCAGACCCGAAGGGCCGGAACCGACGACGGCCACCTTTTTTCCACTCCTGATAGCGATCTGCTTTGGCTCAACCCACCCTTCGCTGAAGGCGTGCTCAATGATGGAGCACTCGATGTTTTTGATGGTTACCGGCGGCTGGATGATGCCAAGCACGCAGGAGCCTTCACACGGAGCTGGACAGACCCTGCCGGTGAACTCCGGAAAGTTATTGGTTTTGACGAGGCGGTCATATGCGTCGCGCCAGAAACCCCGGTAGACATGATCATTCCACTCGGGAATGAGGTTGTGAATCGGGCACCCGGTGGTCATACCCCCAAGCATGATGCCCGAGTGGCAGAAGGGGGTGCCGCAATCCATGCAGCGTGCACCCTGATCGGCGAGCTGGTTTGCCGTCATCTCGTCGTGGAACTCGTTCCAGTCCCTGATTCGCTCCAGAGGCTCCCTGTCACCAGGGAGGGCTCTCCGGTACTCCATAAATCCTTTGATTTTACCCATGCTGCGTAATGCTGTTTCTCAGGCTTGCCTTGTTTAGTTCCCCGATACGCGGGACGGATCATGTACGTTTTTCTCGAATGCGGCCATAACGGCTTCATCACCGGTCATGCCCAGCGCCTCGACCTCTCTCATGGCTTCAACCGCACGTTTGTAGTCGTTCGGCAATACCTTGACGAAACGCTGGAGGGCGTTCGACCACTCAGCAAGTAGCCCTGCGCCGAGTTTGCTGCCGGTCAAGGCAACGTGCTGTTCGACTTTCGAACGGAGCCATGCGCTTTCGTTCCCTGCATCAACGGGGGAGAGGCTGACCATCTCGTTGTTGCAGCGTCCGCTGAAGGCGCCATCGACATCATGGACGTAGGCCACGCCGCCGGACATGCCCGCAGCGAAGTTCCTTCCGGTGCGACCAAGGATGATCACCTTGCCGCCGGTCATATACTCGCAACCGTGGTCACCCACGGCCTCGACTACCGCCTCCATGCCGCTGTTACGCACGCAGAAGCGCTCGCCTGCCATTCCGCGAATAAAGGACTCTCCCGATGTGGCTCCATAGAAGGCCACATTACCGACGATGATGTTCTCTTCAGGCACGAATTTTGCGGCTTTCGGCGGATAGGCGATGATCCTGCCGCCAGAGAGGCCCTTGCCGATATAGTCGTTGGCGTCACCGATCAGCTCGATGGTCATGCCTTTCGGGATGAAGGCCCCAAGGCTCTGGCCTGCCGATCCGATGAATTTGAGATGGATGGTGTCATCGGGAAGTCCCTTGCTGCCCCACGCCTTGGTGACCGAGTGGCCGACAATGGTGCCGGCGACCCGGTTGATGTTCCTGATCGGCAGCGTCGTCGAGACCTTTTCACCCCGCTTGATGGCCGGTTCGCAGATCGCCATGAGGGTCGTCATATCGAGGCTCTCTTCGAGACCGTGCTCCTGCGGTCGAGTGCAGTAGGAGGTGTCGTTGTCGCCGGTATCGATCTGGTGCAGAATTTTGGAGAGATCGACCCCTTTGGCCTTCCAGTGATCGATGGTACGCGAAGTGGCCAGGAGGTCAGTCCGACCGACAAGGTCGTTCAATTTGCGGATGCCGAGTTTCGCCATGTACTCGCGGACTCCCTGGGCCAGAAAGCGCATGAACTTCTCCACATCTTCGGGCTTGCCCCTGAAGTTCTTGCGAAGCTCGGGGTTCTGGGTGGCGATGCCGACGGGACAGGAGTCGTCCTGACAGCAGCGCATCATGATGCACCCCATGACGACCAGACAGGTGGTGGCAAAACCGAACTCCTCGGCGCCAAGCATGGCGGCGATAACGATATCACGCGCGGTTTTGAGCTGACCGTCCGCTTCGACGACAATCCTGCTTCGCAGGTTGTTGAGCATGAGGGTCTGGTGAGTCTCGGCAAGACCGAGTTCCCAGGGCATACCGGCGTGCATGATGCTCGAAACCGGTGAAGCGCCGGTGCCGCCATCGTGACCACTGATGAGCACCACATCGGCATGAGCCTTGGTGACTCCTGCGGCGATGGTGCCGACCCCGACCGTGGAGACCAGCTTGACGTTAATCCTTGCCGAGGGATTGGCATTCTTGAGATCGAAAATAAGCTGGGCCAGATCTTCGATCGAATAGATGTCGTGATGCGGTGGGGGTGAAATCAGGCCGACACCGGGGGTCGAGTGGCGGGTTTTGGCAACCCACGGATAGACCTTGGTGCCGGGAAGCTGGCCGCCTTCGCCGGGTTTGGCCCCCTGGGCCATCTTGATCTGAATCTCTTCCGCGTTGGTGAGATATTCACTCGTGACGCCGAAACGACCGGAGGCGACCTGCTTGATCTTCGACATGCGGGAGTCGCCGTTGGCATCGCGCTGGAAGCGTTCGGGGTCTTCACCACCTTCGCCGGTATTGCTCTTGCCGCCAAGGCGGTTCATGGCAATGGCCATGGTTTCATGCGCCTCCTTGCTGATGGAGCCATAGGACATCGCGCCGGTCTTGAACCGTTTGACGATCAGTTCCACCGGCTCGACCTCCTCGATCGGTATCGGCTTTTCAGTAAAGCGTATCTCCATCAGTCCGCGGATGGTGCAGTAGTGCTCGCTCTGGTCATCGATGAGCTTTTCATACTTTCTGAACAGCTCGTAATCACCCGTCCGGCAGGAGTGCTGGAGATAGTGAAGCGTTTCGGGGTTCAGAAGGTGGAACTCTCCGTCATGACGCCATTTGCGGTCGCCGCCTGGCTCCAGGCCCCGGTTGACCTTGTTGCCGCCGGGCGGGAATGCCGTTTCGTGCCGCTTCTTGGCCTCTTCGGCAAGGGTGTCGAGACCGATACCCTCGATTCTGGAGGGAGTCTTGGTGAAATAACTGTCAACCAGTTCGGTATTCAGGCCAACCGCTTCGAAGATCTGGGCGCCTCGGTAACTCTGCACCGTGGAGATACCCATCTTGGCCATGGTCTTGACCACACCCTTGACCACCGCCTTGATATAGTTTTTGATCGCTTTCTTCTCGTCAAACCTGATTCGTCCCTCGCTCACCTGCTGCCTGACGGTTTCAATGGCCAGATAGGGATTGATCGCTCCTGCTCCATAACCGACCAGCATAGCAAAATGGTGCACGGCACGCGGCTCGCCAGACTCGACTATCAAGCCGACCTTGGTTCTGAGACCCGCACTGATCAGGAAGTGATGAAATCCCGAGAGAGCCAGCAAAGCCGGAATCGGTGCACGCAGTTTTTCGAGTTCACCCTTGTCGGAGAGTATGATCATGTTGACTCCATCCTCATTGATCGCCCTCTCTGCCTGTCGATAGAGGTCCTGCATGGACTCACGGATTCCAGAACCGCCGTGCTCTATATTGTAGAAAATGGGCAGGGTGATCGCCTTGAAGCCGGGCTTGTCGATACCGCGAATCTTCTCGAGGTCTTCGTTGGTAAGGATCGGATGCGGTATCCTGATACGCCGGCAGTTGATCTCGTCAGGTTCGAGCAGGTTGCCCTCGGTGCCGAGCATAACGGTCGTCGAGGTAACAATCTCCTCCCTGATGGAGTCGATCGGAGGGTTGGTCACCTGGGCGAAGAGCTGCTTGAAGTAGTCGTACAGAAGCCGGGGACGATCGGAAAGCACGGCAAGTGGCGTATCGTTACCCATTGAGCCGATAAGTTCGATACCATTCTGGGCCATCGATCGCACCTGCTGGTTGATATCCTCCTGGGTGTAGCCGAAGGCTTTCTGGCGGGCGGTGATGCTGAAGTGATCCTCATCGGGATTCTTCATGCACTGGCGATCCGGCAGTGAGGCCAGATCGATAACGTTCCTCTCGATCCACTCCCGATAGGGTTTTTCGGCTGCGATGCTCCGCTTGATCTCCTCGTCGGAAATGATGCGTCCCTCTTTGGTATCGACCAGGAACATGCGACCGGGCTGAAGCCGGTCCTTTCTGACGATTTTTTCGGGATCAATCTCAAGCACGCCAACTTCGGAGGCCATAACCACCAGGTCATCGCTGGTAATATAATAACGGGATGGGCGGAGGCCGTTGCGGTCGAGCATGGCGCCGATCTGGATGCCATCGGTGAAAACAACCGAAGCCGGGCCGTCCCAAGGCTCCATGAGACAACTGTGATATTCGTAGAAAGCCCTCTTTTCGGGATCCATGGAGTCGTTGCCCGACCAGGGCTCCGGAATGACCATCATGGCTGCATGGGCCAGCGGCCTGCCGCACATGACGAGCAGTTCGAAAGCGTTGTCGAGGGTTGCCGAGTCGCTGCCCTCTTCAAGAAGGATCGGCTTGATCTCTTCGAGAGCCCCTTTGAAAATGGAGGACTGCATGTTCTTTTCGCGCGCCTTCATCCAGTTCACGTTGCCCCTGAGGGTGTTGATTTCACCATTATGGCTCAGGTAGCGATAAGGGTGGGCGCGATCCCAGCTCGGAAAGGTGTTGGTGCTGAAACGGGAGTGCACCATGGCAATGGCGCTCTCCATGTCGGGGTCACTCAGTTCGGGATAGAACTCCTCGACCTGCTCGGGATTGAGCATCCCCTTATAGACGATCGTTCGGGCTGAAAAGCTCGAAACGTAGAAAAAACTGCTGCCGAGAAGACCGGAGGTGAAGCGAACGCGCTTGAAAATACGCCTGCGGATAATGTAGAGCTTTTGCTCGAACTCGGTGTCGGTCATGGCATCATTGCCACGGCCAACGAATATCTGCTTGACCACAGGCTCCTGTGACCGGGCTGTCTGGCCGAGGGTCGCGTTATTGGTCGGCACCTTGCGCAGACCGAGATACTTCTGTCCTTCAGCCTGCACCATCTGGCGACAGATATCCTCGATCGCCCGGCGCTGCGAAAGATCCGGAGGCAGAAAAACCATGCCGATGCCATACTGACCAGGATCGGGCAGTTCGATATTCCTTTCGGCACAGACCTTGCGCATGAACTTGTCGGGAATCTGCATCAGGATACCGGCGCCGTCACCAGTGTTCTTTTCATAACCGGTGGCTCCGCGGTGAGTCATGTTCACCAGAACCTGAAGGCCCTGGCGGATGATCTGATGGGACTTGACTCCCTTGATGCTGGCAACGAATCCAACACCGCAGGCATCATGCTCGAACTGTGGATCGTAGAGCCCCCCTTCATGCTTTGCTTTCATATTTTCAGGCACATCTATTCAGAAAAATTCAAAAAACAGGACGTTCCTTAATTTAAAGGCCAGAATATAAAGTATTGGAGAAAAAAATCCTGACCTTTTGCCCTCCTCCGATCGAAACCGTGGACAATCAGGAAAAAACAGTAAAACCAAACCTCCCGTGGATGCGGAAGTCACCTTCAGGATTGCTGGTATTGCTGTCGTCGCGGCAATCAGCCTTTACCCTGACTGGCTACAGCCTGTACAGCCTTTTTCAGCTCTTCCTGATCACCAAGATAATAGCTTTTCAAAGGCTTGAGATCATCATCGAGCTCGTAGACCAGAGGAATACCGGTGGGAATGTTCAATCCGACGATATCCTCATCGGAAATCCCGTCGAGGTACTTGACCAGCGCCCTGAGCGAGTTGCCGTGAGCCGTGATGATGACACGCTTGCCGTCGCGGATCATCGGGGCAATGGTTTCGTGCCAGTAAGGCAGGAAACGGGCGACCGTATCCTTCAGGCACTCCGTGGCGGGCAACTCGTCAGAAGAGAGGCCTGCGTATCGGGGATCCTTGCCGGGATACATCTCGTCATCCTTGTCGAGCGCCGGTGGCGGGGTATCGTAGCTTCTCCTCCAGATCAGCACCTGCTCATCACCGTGACGCTGGGCGGTTTCAGCCTTGTTGAGCCCCTGCAAGGCTCCGTAGTGACGCTCGTTGAGCCGCCAGCATTTATGAACGGGAATCCACATGAGGTTCATCTCGTCGAGCACCGTCCAGAGTGTCCTGATGGCACGCTTGAGCACCGAAGTATAAGCCACATCAAAAACAAATCCCCCGTCCCTGAGGAGCTGACCTGCGGTACGAGCCTCTTCCCTTCCCTTTTCGGAAATATCGACATCCACCCACCCGGTGAAACGGTTCTCCCTGTTCCACTGGCTTTCGCCGTGCCTCAGCAGGACAAGCTTCTTCATAGTATGACGCTCCTTGTGACTCGTAAGTTAATTCTTGAAAGGAAAGAGTGTGCCATTTTCAGGCCTGTCAATTTAATATTCTCAAAAACCATTCTCAAACATTCTCTCAGATGAGGGCAACAACCATTTTTTTACCTGAAGCGCATGGTTTTTTCCCCTGCGGCCATCCCTTTTATGGCATTATCGTACAAAATGTTCTATCTTAAATGATTTTTGACGCTTGATGACCGAACCTGACTTTATGGCACCGGCTCTCGTTGCCCATTGGACGGCGGAACACTTCAGCGGCGCCCTCCGGGCAGTACCTCAGTAATCAGCATGTATCAGATCTGAACACCATGAACGTCAACAATTTCAGATTCAGGCTCGGCGGAAAAGAGTTTGTCCCCATTATCATCGGCGGCATGGGAGTCAATATTTCGACTTCGGAGCTCGCCCTTTCAGCGGAACGGCTGGGCGGTATCGGCCATATTTCCGATGCTGAAGTCATGGCGGTATGCGACCAGATGTTTGGCACCACCTACGTCAGCGAAAAACGGCTGAAGTACGCTGCCAATGTCAACAATCGCGACAAATCGATCGTACAGTTCGATCTGGAGCTACTTGCCGATGCCCAGAAGCGATTTGTTTCGCACACCGTGAACCGCAAAACCGGTAACGGAGCGATCTTCATGAACTGCATGGAGAAGCTCACCATGAACAACTCCTCGGCAACGCTCAAGGTTCGCATGGAAGCGGCCATGGATGCCGGTATCGATGGCATAACGCTCGCCGCCGGACTGAACCTGCGAAGCCTGGACCTGATCTGCGAACATGAACGGTTCCGCGACGTAAAAATTGGCATCATCATCTCGTCGGTACGGGCGCTCTCCATTTTCCTGAAACGGGCCATACGCCTGCAACGACTCCCCGACTACATCGTGGTCGAGGGCCCCCTTGCCGGAGGTCATCTCGGATTCAGTCCCACTGACTGGCAGTCCTACAACCTCAACAGCATCGTCATCGATACCCTCGCCTTCCTGAAAAAGGAGAATCTAGACATACCAGTCATCCCTGCAGGCGGTATCTTCACCGGCACCGATGCGCTCGAATACCTGCAAATGGGGGCAGCAGCCGTCCAGGTGGCAACACGCTTCACCATCGCCAGGGAAGCGGGATTGCCGGATGTGGTCAAGCAGCACTACCTCAATGCCATCGAAGAGGATGTCGAGGTCAATACCGCATCGCCCACCGGCTATGCCATGCGGATGCTCAAACAATCCCCTACCCTGCAATACGGAATAAAACCGAACTGCGAGGGACTCGGCTACCTGCTCGACAACGAAGGTAAATGCTCCTATATCGAAGCCTACTATCAGGCGCTCGAATCGAGAACCCCGGAAGCAGATACCCGGTTTGTCGTCAAATGCCACACCTGCCTCTGCACCGGAATGTCCCGCTATGAGTGCTGGACCTGCGGCCATACGGTTTCACGACTCAAAGAGACCACCAACCGCTTGCCTGACGGTTCCTGGCAACTGCCTTCAGCCGAAGATATCTTCCTTGACTATCTCAAGAGCGAAAACCACTCCATCAGGAAACCTGAAATTGTTAAGCAGCCCTGAAAGCCACCGCTTTCAGGATACGCCACTTATTGCCGGCACTCTGGATAGAAAGCGAAAATGCCGGATGTCCGGTCGATTCAGACTGGACATCCGGGCATACCCTAAGGAGAATCGATTTCGATGCCGATCACCCTTCAATGTGCTGATTTGTCCGGCGCGCGATATCTTCTGACCATTACGGCGCAAGAAAAACCGACGGCCACTAATTGCCAGGCTGAAGGTTCCGGCACAGCATTCGATGTCTTGACAACATCCCATCCGATAATATCCATGGCCAGCACGTCATTGCTGCTCACCGTCAGCCACTCTGCCGGAGCCGCCGTAGGATCCATGATACCGATGTCCAGATAGTCCTTCCAGTGACTCGTTTGACGCCCGTCACCATAGTACTTTCCGGTCGAAAAGCTTGCTATCGCCGTCGCCCCATTGTCTAATGAGAGGTACTTTTCCCTGGTGTCAGCTGTCCAGTCGATCACACCGAGAGCCTTGCTCGACTGCGAATACCGAAAAAGATCGAGCGGCTCAACATAGGTAAAATGGTCCGCAGTATAACTCTGCTTCTGAAACGTTGTCGAATCGAGATAGTCCACACCGCTGACGAAGCCAAGCTGATGACCGATTTCATGCGCGGCAAGACCGATAAAATCATAGCTGCCGACGCTTATTCCGTCTGAACGATCATAATCAAACGAATAGTAACTGTTGAAGGTGATGGTTCCGTCCATACCGGAATAGTGGAACAAATCCATAGCCTTGGCATTGGCCGTCGACAACATGATGGTCGAATTATTGGCACTACCATTCGAGTCGAGGTACCAGGATACCGAACCGGAGCCATAGGGATCATCCGAAGTATGGTTGATCAGCAAACCGAGCGAGCCTGACGAAGAAAGCGAGGAAAGAGCCTTCTTATCATTCAGACTGGTGGCATCCGCTTGCAATTTGCTGTAGACGTCCAGATAAGAAGAGGAGAAATATGACATGGTTGATGAACCCAGCACCCCGGCGCCTGATGAACTGACACCAACCGTCAGGTTCACCGTTACCGCATCGCTCAGCAAGGATGCCCATATCTGGCTTGCCTGTGTAAATGCCGTGATTGACTGGGGGGAATTCGAGGGAAGAAAATGGAGGTTGAAATTCAAGGCCCGAGCGGGAAAAGACCAGCTCCAGAGCACGACCAGCATTGCGGTGGAAACCGCAGAAGACCTATTCATGGCTATACAAGAACTTATTTACTTCAAGCCTTACAACTAAATATACAATCAACTACCCGATTTTATACAAAAGAATCGTGTCATATTTTATAAAAGTATTTTATTATTTACAGTTAAACACTATTCAGGCTATACCCACCAACCACCTGCATATACAAAGAGAGTACTACTTCACATCGCAAAGTATATACTCATGCAGTGCAAGTTTGACTCCGGAGACAACCCGGATCATGTGCAGAAAGGGTCTTGTCAGCACCTGGTGTCGCGTCGACGGTAAATAATCGGAATTTCTTTTATCATCGAAATCGGTATCGGTATCGATTTCAACTTGAAGAGGCTGAAATAACTCACAGTGAATTGTGGTTTACTGTACACAACCATTTGATAATTAAACAGATACAACCAGAAACCGACTTTGTTTTCATAAAAAATCGATTTGGATA
>JAAXWL010000035.1:0-10918 GCA_013334975.1 Chlorobiaceae bacterium | reverse complement strand
GATTTGGATAAGTCAAGAGCACCTTAACATTCGCCAGGTGAAGCTTGACATGACAGTAGAGCAGAAACTCATTGATGAGAGCGCCGGTCGACTCAATATGGTGCCCCAATCAAAGTCGAAGCTGCTATCGAAAAAAGGAGATCATGGTACGCCAGCAGCACATGCGCTCCTCAGGAGGGCTAATGTCTTTCATCCAAATCAGATGTGCTCTCTCATTGCTGGAGTTCTCAAACTTCTTATTTTAAACCTTACACACTTCAAGACGTGCAAAGAGACGATCTCCCTCTTTCGGGTCTTGAGGGTTCCATAACTTCTTGATCATGGATGCGCACCATGATCCTTCTCGTCAATTCAGGGATGTTCATGTGGGCTGTTCTGTGCAGGAATCACGTTACGACCGGAACCGGCATTGGTAACGATGATCAGACCAGAATGATCGAGCCGACAGGACTGAGCTGAGCAGCACCATATAACTGGCATGAAAAATAAACTGTTTTCATGGTTGAGGCTCCTTGCCTCCTTCATCACGCTCCTCCTGATTGCCTTCGCCGTCAACCAGATCTATACACTGTCGGTGGTGATTGGAGAGATCATCCCCTACGCAGGATACGTTTTCTCTGGGTTGTGGCTCCTCTTTTTCATCATCGTCATCACAGCCGGTTACCGGCTGTGGGCCGCCCCAAAAGTGCCTCTGCTGGCTGATCGTGTCGGCGGCACACACTTCGAAGCCTGGGTCGCCTATCTGGGAGAGTCGCTTGCCCCGCATCATGCCAATCCCGAGACCGGAAAAAAGGCGCCAGATCTTCGCTGGATCAAAACCACCCTCAAGCTTCATGAGGTCGATGCCCTCAATGCAACAAAAGAGGTTGCCACGAAAAACTTTTTCATCGGAGCCTTTGCGCAAAACACCTCTTATGGCACGACAACCTCACTCATGAACAATCTGAAACTTGTCTGGAGTGTCTATGAGAAGTATCATCGACACCAGTCGATAAAAGAGTTTTACCTGCTACTCAGATCTGTCTACGCCTGCCTTCCCTTGTCGGATTTCAACAAGGAGGAGCTGCCGGCCCATATCAAGCCGATCATCCAGTGCTCGTTCAGCAACACCCTTTCATCGCTGCTTCCGGGTGGCAATCTTCTGACACCATTTTTCCTGAATCTGTTTCTGGCAGGAGCAACCAATACCTACCTGACATGCCTTGCCGGCATCATCACCTCAAAGCATTGCCAGATACTCTCACTCGAAGACAAGCAGGAGATCGTTCAGCAAAGCATGTTCGAGGCCGCCTTCATGCTCAGGGAGATAGTCAGGGAGTGCAATCCGGTGCTCTCGGTTACCATCAGCAACGCCGTCAAGAAAGCCGGCCTCGAGAGCCTTGACACGGTAACCGCTCCGACTCCAGGGAGCAGCGTCGCCCAGGATATCGTCTCACACCTGGCCAGTTCACTGCGGAACATCATCATGGAAAGTGGAAGGGAGTAGTGAAGAGAATGTAATGTAAGATGTGGACTTGGTGGACAATGTAAGAGGAAGAAGGGATTTGTCCGTGTTCGTCCGTGTTCGTCCCTTCTTACATTACACTCTCTTCCCCTCTTCACCTTCCACGCAGACCGCGAAAAAAATCCTGCAACAGGCTCTCGGCTTTGTGCTCCATGATGCCGCCGTAGACTTCGGGCTGGTGATTGAGCGACCGGCAGCCGGTGATGTTGAGGACGGTTCCGGCTGCACCCATTTTCGGGTCCCAGGCGCCAAACACCACGCGGCCGATTTTTGAGAGCACAATTGCACCGGCGCACATCGGGCAGGGTTCAAGGGTAACGGCAAGGGTACAGCCTTCGAGGTATTTGCTTCCCATCGTACCCATCGCCGAGGTGAGCGCGATCATTTCGGCATGAGCCGTGGCATCCGAAAGGGTTTCCACCTGGTTGTGACCCCGGCCGATGATCGATCCATTCGGATCGAGCACCACCGCCCCAACCGGAACCTCTTTGCTCTCGTATGCCTTGATGGCCTCCCTGAAAGCCAGTTCCATACAGTAGTTCAGATCATGCATAAGCGATAAAAAGAAATCTGCGCATCAGGCCGCAGCGGTTTCAGCAATAGGGTTTTTTTTATTATCATGGGGTTTATACCTCTTTTCTTTCCACGTTGACGCCGGGCTCTTCCGGTGATCTTTCTTTCGTAACCATAGAACGTGTACTATGAATATTCATGAGTATCAGGGAAAAGGAATCCTGAAGCAGTTTGGTGTGACCGTTCCGAAGGGCATAGTAGCATTTTCCTCTGAAGAAGCAAAACAGGCCGCGATTGAGCTTTTCGAGGAACAGTCGAGCTCCGTGGTGGTCGTCAAGGCCCAGATTCATGCCGGAGGCCGCGGCAAGGCTGGCGGTGTCAAGCTGGCAAAATCTCCGGAAGAGGTTTTCGATATCGCCCAGAAAATGCTTGGTGCCACCCTCGTCACCCATCAGACCGGACCCGAAGGTAAAGAGGTTCGCCGGTTGCTCGTCGAAGAGGGAATGAATATCGACAAAGAGTTCTATCTCGGTATCACCCTTGACCGGGCCACATCGAGCAACGTGCTTATGGTCTCGACCGAAGGTGGAATGGAGATCGAAAAGGTGGCTGAAGAGACCCCTGAAAAGCTCCTCAAGATCCATGTTGATCCGGTCTATGGACTACAGGGATTCCAGGCTCGCGAGGCGGCTTTCTTTCTCGGACTCAAGGGCGAACAGTTTCGTAATGCCGTGAAGTTCATTGACGCACTCTACACCGCCTACACCTCGATCGATGCCTCTCTGGCCGAGATCAATCCTCTGGTCATAACAAAGGAGGGCAACGTGCTGGCTCTGGACGCCAAAATCAATTTCGACGACAACGCTCTTTACCGCCACAAGGAGTACCTCGAACTCCGGGATATCAGCGAAGAAGACCCGCTGGAGTACGAAGCCTCGAAATCGAACCTCAACTATGTCCGTCTCGATGGCAACGTCGGGTGTATGGTTAACGGCGCAGGCCTCGCCATGGGTACCATGGATCTCATTCAGCTTTCCGGCGGCCATCCTGCCAACTTCCTCGATGTAGGCGGAGGAGCCAGCCCGAAGACGGTCGAAGAGGGATTCAAGATCATCCTGAGCGACAAAAACGTCAAGGCGATTCTGGTCAACATCTTTGGTGGCATCGTCAGATGCGATCGTGTTGCTGGTGGCATCATCCAGGCTGCCAGAAACATCGACATTCACCTTCCGGTCATTGTCCGCCTCGAAGGCACCAATGCCGAAGCCGCCCAGAAGATGCTTGATGAGTCGGGCCTCAATCTCATTTCGGCCAAAGGGCTGAGAGACGCCGCCCAGAAGGTCCAGCAGGCGCTCGTCACAGCCTGAGCCGCGCGTAAACCGGCATGAAATAAAAAACCCGGCCTCAAGTAGTGATGCCGGGTTTTTTTATTTCTTCGTCAAACTGAAGAAACACCCTGGTAAAAAAAGTCATGCCTAAACTGACGCATGAAAATAAGCAATTGATTTTATCCAAATCGAAATCGGTATCGGTATCCAAATCGATTATTTATGTAAATACCGAAAACCGGTCTACGGATTTATCTGCTTAATTATCAAATGGTTATTAAAATATTCTATAATGCTCGCTGAGTTTTTCTTTAGTCACTTCAAGTGGGAATCGATACCGATACCGATTTGGATACCGATTCCGATGAAAAAATATATTCCGACTATTTGCCGTTGACACACTCTGGAGCGGAGCATGGGCAAAAAAAAGCAAGGCGAAAGGATCAACCAGCCTTTCGCCCTGCCATACCAGCAACAACCCGTCCTTCTCCGTCGTTCATTACTCAACTGCCGTCTTCATCTTCGTTACGCTTCATGTTCCATAACACCACTATTCGGCGAAGAAGAGCCGGTAGATTGCTGTCACTCACTCCATATAGAGAACCTCATCTATAGCTGCACGTCATACCACAATTACCACATTATCATTCACTGCTTGTCCTCTACATTTGATTCGACGTTGCTCTCCTCACATTCTTGCACACTTTTTTTTATTTTTTTTCTTTCGATCACGGCGGGAATATGGGAACAGGTCTTATAGGAGGAAGAGGTTCTGTGGTGGTTGACGGTTTTCACGAAATCGGTATCGGTATCGAAATCGGATTTTCTGGGCACTTTTCTGAAAAAAGAAAAATGGAACGAATGGGACTCTTGGTACCAGTGGGACAAGTGGGACAGAAAAGATCAGGACGATTCTCCCTGGATTTTCTCGACACTGGTCACTGGTCACTTGTTATTCATAGCGTAAAGCCTCAACCGGCTTCAGACCAGCGGCTTTTCTTGCGGGCCAGAGGCCGAAAAAGAGACCGATCAGCACGGAAAAACCTGTAGAGAGCAGCACAGAAAAGAGCGATGTCTTCACTGCCCAGCCGGCAAAAGTCGAAAGGATGACCGAGACACCGATGCCGACAAGGATGCCGAGAATACCGCCGGTCAGCGTCATGCCGACCGATTCAATGATGAACTGAAGCATGATGTCCCCCTTGCGTGCCCCGATGGCTTTCCTGAGCCCGATCTCTCTGGTGCGCTCGGTCACCGAGACCAGCATGATATTCATGATGCCGATGCCGCCGACGACAAGTGAGATTGCCGCAATCGAGCCAAGCAGCATGCT
The DNA here is from genome assembly GCA_013334975.1 of Chlorobiaceae bacterium. GTDB lineage: Bacteria > Bacteroidota > Chlorobiia > Chlorobiales > Chlorobiaceae > Chlorobaculum. Next base: position 6,240 of record JAAXWL010000035.1, on the reverse strand, counting down.
CATGGTCTCTGTGGTTGAACTCAGCATCTGCTGAAACTGCGTCATATCCCTGATGTTGAACGACTCTTTGTCATCGACAGGAAGTTTGTGCCTCTTGCGGATCAGGGTCTCAATCGCCTTCTTTGCCGGCTCGATGTTGGAGGCGCTTGACACCTCCACATAAATACCGTCGAGGTAATTCTTTCCGAGTACACGGTACATGGCGGTCGTCACGGGAATGAATACCTGGTCATCCTGGTCACGCGGGCCGGAGGAGCCCTTGGGTGGGGCGATGCCGATGACCTTGAAATTGATCCTGTTGATCTTGATGGTTTTTCCCACAGGGTCTTCACTACCGAAAAGCTGCGAAACGACGGTTGTACCGAGAATCGCCACCTTTTGACGAGCCTGAATCTCCTCACGAGTGAACCAACGCCCAACGTCCGGAATCGTGGAACGCATTTCACCGTAATCGTAGTCCACGCCCTCCACACTGGTACTCCAGTTTTTGTCGAGGTACACCGTCTGTGCTACCCCGCTAACAACTCCGGAAACGCGATTGACCAGCGTGCGGAGTTCCGCTATGGATTGCGCGTCCTGCTCCGTGAAACGGGTAACTGTGCCGGTACCCTGCGCGGCGCCACCGATTTTAGCCGAACCACCCCGCACCGAAAGCAGGTTCGACCCCATGGATTTCAGACGCTCCTCCATGGAGGCTTTCGCCCCCGCGCCAAGGGCCATCATGGCAATAACCGAAGCAACACCAACAAGGATGCCAAGCACCGAAAGCAACGTTCTGATCTTGTTGGACGTAATTGAATGGACAGCCTGTACCACAAAGCCGAGCATCCTTGATGGCTTGAAGAGTGGCTGGTGATCGACCTTGATGATCGACTCTGAGATCTCGGGCCGGATTGTCATCCCCTCTTTCCGTCTGTCTTCGATAATCTGGCCATCCTTCATGGTGATCACCCTGCCTGCATATTCAGCAATGTCTGGCTCGTGTGTCACCATAACGATGGTCTTTCCCTCCTGGTGCAGTTCGGTGAGAATGCGCATGATCTCGTGCGAATTCTTCGTATCGAGATTCCCGGTTGGCTCGTCGGCGAAAATGATCACAGGATTCCTTATCAGTGCCCGGGCGATAGCCACCCGCTGCTGCTCGCCTCCGGACATTTGGTTCGGTCGATGATCCGAGCGTTTGCCGAGGCCTACCATTTCAAGACGCTTGAGCGCATCGGCGCGAAAATCTCCCTGCTGGTCACTGTAGATGCAGGGCAGCATCACATTGTCGATCGTGCTCATCCGGCTGAGCAGGTGAAACTGCTGGAACACGAATCCGGCTACGTTGTTTCTGAGCGTAGCCAGTTCATCGTCATTCATCCCACTCACCTCCTTGCCCATGAGGAGGTACCGACCGCTTTCGGGCACGTCGAGCAAGCCGAGAATGTGCATGAGTGTGGATTTGCCCGATCCGGAAGCTCCCATGATGGCCACGAACTCACCCTGATCGATCTTCAGGCTCACCCCGTTGAGGGCGCGAACCTGACTCTCGCCGATAGTATAGGTTCTGCTGATGTCTTTAACTTCGATCATCGTCCTTTGCCTTGCTGTGAAGTCCGGCCCCCCTGGGGCATAAACGGGGAGTTGGCCGCATTGCTTTTCGGCAGAGCATAGGTGCTGTTTCTGACCAGAACGACATCGGAAGAGGAAAGGCCACTGACAATCTCAACGTTATTGTCATCCTTCAGGCCGGTCTTTACTGGAACCCATTTCACCGAATCGGGATCGGCCCCCCTCTTCAGTACAAACGAATGGCCATTCCGGGTCTTGACGGCAGAGAGTGGCAGAGTAATAACATGCTCCTTTTCGCTGACGATGATATCGACATTGGCACTCATACCGGACCTGAATACATCAGGCACTTTGGACGGTACGATGTCCACATGATAGATATTCACGTTGCTGACCAGAGTCGATTCATAATAGATATGGTCCACCACTCCTTCGACCTTGATGTCGGGATAGGCATCGAGACTGATATCGGCTTTCTGGCCAGGTCTGACACTGCCGATGTCGGTCTCATCAACGTCCGCCTTGACGATGAGCCGGTCCGAAAGCACCAGCACCGCGTCACTGGTCGTCACGGTCTGGCCCGGATAGAGGCTGCTTACAATCACCTGTCCATCGATCGGTGAAATCAGAGCGGTCTGGTTATAGACCCTGTTCCAGTAGTCGATTTCGTTCCTGCCCTTCAGTGTGGCCGCATCAAGCAACGCGGCCCGTTCAGTTGAGCTGATCAGGGCGAGCACCTCTCCCTTTCTGACAAAATCACCCTCGTTGACCAGTATTCTGTCGATCCGACCGTTAACGGGCGACTTGATTTCGAGACGGTTCTGTGGCTTGATGGTTGCCGTGGTCGAAACCAGCTGACGAATAGTGCCAATTTCAGGACGATACTGGCGATACGTGACCTCAGGCTTTCCATTAAAAGCCGTTCTGAACAAGAAAAACCCTGAAATGAGCACAACAGCAATCGCCACCCCCCAGAGTATAACCGGTTTACCTGGTTTCAAGAGTACCTCCTTTTGCCTGAACCCATGCCGCCTCGGCGATCAGCAGATTGGACTGGGCGTTAAGAAACGATTTTTTCGCGTTGACGAGACTGTCTTCAATGATGGTCCACTCATTGAAGGATACCAGTCCCGCAGAATACTGTGCATCGGCAATACGAGCCCGCTCGGAGGCGGCATCAAGATATTTTTTCTGGACAGACACATTGTCGGAAGCATCGCGAAAACTCTTCCACGTCTGCTCAAGGCTCCTTCTGATTGAAAAACAGAGGCTCTCTTCACCGTATGTCAACTGGTTGAACGCCGCTCTCGCTTTGGCGACCCCCGCCTTTCCGGAGCCACCCTGATAGATGGGTACACTGACATCGATCCCTGCATGCCAGTCGGTACGATCGGGAAATATCTGACTGAAGCCGCTGTTACCAAACCCGGTGGTCACGTAGACCGATGGTATAAAGGTGCTCCTGGCTATCTGCAAGCTGTAGCCTGCGGCATCCTTCTGTGCAACAAGGTTGAGCCTGGCAGGATTTTCCCGTACGATGCGATCGAAATCGGGCGTACTGCTGTTCTGTTCGCTTGCCGTGAATTGACCGGTAACACTTATCGGGCTGAACGAAGTGCGGCCTAACTGCGTACCAAGCACCACCCGGGCCAGATCAAGCCCCCTTTCAGCCTGGTTCACTTCAAACTCCGACGCTGCCAGGTCGGCCTGTGCCTTGCTGAGTGAACCGATATTTTCCGTACCCGATTTGTAAAGAAGAGCTATCAGACGAAGGGTCTGCTTTCTTTTGGCTGATATTTCCCTTGCAAGAAAAACCTGCTTCTGCGCCGTCAGTAACTGAACGAAAGCCGTCCGCAAAGCATAGCGGGTGGACACCGAAACCTCTTCCTGGTTGTACTTCGTCGCCTTGATCGATTCGCTGGCCGATTTCACCTGCCCTGAGGTTTTCGAACCATCGTACAGCAACTGGCTTGCATTGACTCCGTAAGACCATGCCCCACTCCCCGACGAAGCGCTCGATCCTGAACGCTCGACTCCGGTGGTAGCACTGACGTATGGCAACATGCCACCCTTGAGCATATCACGCTGCGCCTCAGCCTGCCGTACGCTCTCAGTCGCCGAGCGGATATCAGGATGATGACCGGCCGCTTCCGAAAGACACTGCGCCCAGTCAAGCGTTTCAACCGTCGAGGCGAATGCGACCGAAAAATGGGTAAAAAGCAGCAGTGCACCGAAAAACAAAGCTGAAACTGGTCGTTCTGATCTTCTCATGAGCAGGGAAACGTTATGGAACACTTCGAAGGACATCTACCGGTTGGACGTCAAGCCACGGCTTTTCAAGCTCTCGTAAAAATAATGAAACAATCACCTGGGAAATATATGACATCGATTCAATCAACAGAACGAACATGCCGTCCAACCAAAAGGCAGAGAGGCATGGTGCTTCAGCGAAATATCGTATCTTCAGGGCAAACAAGACTCCATTTGATATGCTCGAAGCACGAAATCTCTCTCTCTCAGCAGGCACCAAGGTGCTTCTGCGCGACACCTCCTTCAGAATCGGTGACAAAGACCGGGCCTCTCTGGTCGGACTGAACGGCACAGGAAAGTCCACGCTGCTGCGCCTCGTCAGCGGCCAGCTCACAGAGGACGGCCCTCTCAGCGATGGGCAGATCATGAAATCCGCTACCACGACCATTGGTTACCTGCCCCAGGAGATCTCCTTCGAAGGCGATCTGGATAAAACCGCACTGCAATATTCACTTGAAGCCAACAAAACCCTGCACGAGCTCTCCGAAAGGATAACGAAAATGGAGCATGAGCTGGCCTGCCCCGATCAGGATCACTCGAGCGAGAAGTACCACAAGCTGATCGAACGCTTCAGCGATGCCGCCCACGATTTCGAGCGGCTTGGCGGTTACAGGATGCAATCAGAGGCCGAAAAAATTCTCTCGGGTCTCGGATTCAGTAGCGCCGATTTCCTCAAAAAAGTAAAGGAGTTCTCAGGCGGTTGGCAGATGCGCCTGCACATCGCCCGGCTGCTTTTACAGAATCCGACGCTGTTGCTTCTTGACGAGCCAACCAACCATCTCGACATCGATTCACTGCGTTGGATGGAGCAATATCTCCTGAATTATGAGCACAGCTACCTCATCGTCTCGCACGACCGCTTCTTTCTCGACAAGCTCACCACCAAAACGCTTGAAATCGCTTTCCAGGAGATTACCGAGTACAAGGGAAATTACAGTTATTACGAAAAAGAGAAGGCCGAGCGCTATCAGCTCCTGATGTCGCGATACGAAAACGACATCAAGAAGATGGCTGATCTGAAAGCCTTCGTGGACCGCTTCCGCTACAAGGCAACCAAGGCTCGCCAGGCCCAGAGCCGCCTGCGCCAGATGCAGAAACTCGAAGAGGGTTTGCAGGCCCCAGAAGAGGATCTGTCGCAGATATCCTTCTCATTCCCGAAAGCGCGTCCGTCAGGCCGCGAGGTGCTCCGTCTGGAGGGGGTCTCCAAATCGTTCCGTTTGCCGGATGGCGCCATGAAAAATGTGCTCAGGAATATCGACCTCGAAATCATGCGCGGCGACCGCATCGCCATTGTCGGCTCGAACGGTGCGGGAAAGACCACCTTCTGCCGGATTCTGGCCGACGAAATCGAATTCGAGGGCAAACGCCAGACCGGCCACAACGTCAGCATGAACTACTTTGCGCAGCACCAGACCGATAACCTCTCACCCGAAAAAAGCGTCCTCGAAGAGATGCTCGATGCCGCTCCCTCCTCGGAAGCTCAACGTCGGGTTCGCGACATTCTGGGATGCTTTCTCTTCAGCGGCGACGCCGTCGAAAAGAAGACCTCCGTACTCTCCGGCGGAGAAAAATCGAGAGTGGCGCTGGCCAAAATCCTGCTCCAGGCATCGAACCTGCTCATCATGGACGAGCCGACCAACCACCTCGACATGCGCTCGAAAGAGATGCTGATCGATTCGCTTGAAAATTACGACGGCACGCTGCTTCTGGTCTCGCACGACCGCTACTTCCTCGACAGCCTGGTCAACAAGGTGTTCGAAATCAAGAATGGCTCGGTGCAGGTCTATCTGGGCACCTACGCCGAATATCTCGAAAAGGCTGAAAAAGCGTGGGAAGAGGAGAAAAAGCAGCAGGCCCAGGCCGTCGCCAAACAGGAGGCCGAACGCAAAGCCGCAGCCGCAAAACCGGTAGCAAAAAAACCCGCCCCGCCCAAAGCGAACCGAAAGAAGATCGAGGCAATCGAAAAGGAGATTCAGCGGCTGGAGGAGTCTAAAAAACAGCACGAAGCGATGATGGCTCAGCCCTCATTCTACGAAAAACCGGCTGAAGAGAACCGCAAAGCAAACGCCGACTACGAAGAGGTGTGCCGCGAACTGGAGACGCTTTACCAATGCTGGGAAGAGGAGGCGGGGTGAGGAGAATTATGAATTATGAATGCTGAATTATGAATTGAAGACAAAGAGAATTAAGAATGAAAAAGGGCGGTACCAACTTATCGATATCGCCCTTTCATTTTTCGTCCATTTCGTCCATAAAGTCCACCGCGTCCACTCAATTCATGCTACCAAAATCGCAACCCAAAATATCACGCTTCAAGGGCAGCTTTGCGGCGGTTTTTGTACACCACACCAAGAGTGCCAACGCCCAAAAGCAGAA
>JAAXWL010000141.1:2657-5114 GCA_013334975.1 Chlorobiaceae bacterium | reverse complement strand
TACCGACCGTATCCTTGATCATCGGATCACCTTTGGCATAAGCCACCAGCACGCGGGCAAGCGGTCCGACCTCGACCGCATGATCTTTCCAGCGCGGCGTCTTGAGCCAACTGTACTGCTTGTCGGTGTCAAGGAACTCGAAGGGAGGCTTGGGGCCGGTATAGTTGGGTTTGGTCTCCCCTTCCCAGGGATGGAGTCCCTTGTCGGAGCCTTTGGAGTAGGAGTACCAGCTATGACCGATCTCCTCCTTGATCTGTGACATATCCCGTGGATCGACGTCGATGACATTCGACAAATCCTTGTTCAGGATGACCCCCCTTGGCCAGAGCAGCGATTTGAAGTCGTTAAGGTTGGTTTCAGGGAAATCGCCGTAGCTCATGAAGTTGCCAAGGCCGCCACCATAGAGCCACTCCTTGTAGAAACCGGCAATGGCGAGCAGATCGGGAATGTAGACCTGATCGATGAAGGTCTGCGTCTCATCGATGATCTTTCTGATCATGGAGAAACGCTCGATATTGATGGCTGTGTCGCTGTTCGGGTCAATGGCGCATGCCATACCGCCAACCACATAGTTCGGATGCGGATTCTTGCCGCCGAAGATCGTCTGTATCTTGACAATCTCCTTCTGAAAATCAAGAGCCTCAAGGTAGTGAGCAACGGCAATCAGGTTGACCTCCGGCGGAAGCTTGTAGGCCGGATGCCCCCAATAACCATTTGAAAAGATGCCAAGCTGGCCACTTTCGACAAAGGAAACCAGACGTTGCTGCAAATCTTTAAAATATCCCACCGACGACTTCGGCCAGGGCGAGATACTCTGGGCAATATCGGAAGCCTGTTTCGGGTCTGCCTTAAGGGCGCTGACCACATCAACCCAATCAAGCGCATGAAGGTGATAGAAGTGTACGAGGTGATCCTGCGTCTGCTGGGTGGCGTTCATCAGGTTCCTGATGATCCTGGCGTTTGGCGGAATCTCGATGCCGAGAGCATCCTCGACGCATCGCACCGAAGCGAGCGCATGAACTGTGGTACAGACACCGCAGATACGCTCGGCAAAAGCCCATGCATCGCGAGGATCGCGTCCTTTCAGAATAACTTCTATACCACGCCACATGGTGCCCGTACTGTAGGCCTCCTCAATGACGTTGGCATCGTTCATTTTAGCCTCTATCCGCAGATGCCCCTCAATACGGGGAATCGGGTCAACAACAATTTTACTGGCCATGCCTTGAACTCCCTTGGTTTACTGGTTCTTACTCTTGATCGTGCTGTTTCTTTTTCACGGCGGTAACCGCAGCATGTGCGGCCGCGCCCGCTGCGGCCGCGCCGACAGCCACCATACCGATCTGGTCAGCCGTGGTGTCTGTGCCGAGGAACGACACATCGGCAAGCCTTGTATAGAATGGTCCGTTATCCCAGAAGCCCGGCTCCGAGCATCCGATGCAGGGATGACCCGATGCAATCGGAAAGCTTGTTCCTTCGTTCCACTGAATCTTCGAGCATGAGTTATAGGTCGTCGGCCCTTTACAACCCATTTTGTAGAGGCACCACCCTTTCCTTGTCGACTCTTCGTCAAAGCCACGGACGAACATGCCGGCATCGTAAAATGCCCGACGGTAACACTTGTCGTGAATCCTGGTGCCGTAGAAGGCTTTCGGACGTCCAAGCCTGTCAAGCTCAGGCAGCGTGCCAAAGGTGTGAACGTGGGTGATAACGCCGGTCATCACCTCGGCAATCGGCGGACAGCCCGGCACCTTGACGATCGGCTTACCCTTGATGATATCGGCAACCGGTTTTGCTCCTGTCGGATTCGGTTTGGCATTCTGGACACAGCCGAACGAGGCGCATGATCCCCATGCGATGATTGCCGCTGCCCCCTCTGCGGTCTCCTTCACGACATTCAGAAACGAGTCACCGCCAATCATGCAGTAAACCCCATCATCTTTTGTCGGGATGTTCCCTTCGACAGCAAGAATGTACTTCCCGTGATAATCCTTCATGATCTGTTTCCGAACTGCTTCGAGCTGATGGCCGGCTGCTGCGCTCAGCGTATCGTCATAATCGAGGGAGATCATGTTCATCACCATATCACCGACAATGGGATGTGACGAACGGATGAAGGATTCAGTACAGCAGGTGCATTCAAGCCCGTGAAGCCAGATAACCGGAGTACGGGGCTTTGTCTCCATGGCATGAACAACCTTGGGGAGCAGCGCAGGCGCAAGACCAAGAGATACCGAAGTAAGACTGCAGAACTTCAGAAAATCCCTTCGGGAGATTCCCCGAGACTGAAACACCTCCGAGAATGATTGCTTTGTGGGCATGTAGACCTCCGTGAATGTTGATAACAGGCAAAGAACGCCGTTCTTCTCAGTAAATCAGAAACTCATTGATCCGCGAACCAATTGGCTCACCAGGGTATCCAAAACAGGATTCGATCAGGACTTCAATATCATTTTC
>JAAXWL010000141.1:0-2557 GCA_013334975.1 Chlorobiaceae bacterium | reverse complement strand
ACTTTCGCCACTTCAGGTGGAATCCGATACCGATACCGATTTCGAAGTTAAAGTATATTACCTCTTTTCACCTTTGAAACGACTATAGCTTCAATATACATAACAATTGTTATTCATAAAACCGAACCGCATTACGAAATTTATTAATCATATCGCCCGATACAAACAAAAAAAACCCAGCTTACCTTGATGTCAGCCGGGTTTTTTAAGTAATGAAAAACTTTGGGTAGAAATATTTTCAGTTCAGCAACGCTCCGAACAGTACGGATGAATATTTTGCATAGTTGACGATTGCCTGGGGGAAAATACCAAACCACAGAGTCAGAATCATCAGGGTCGCCGTGACGATTTTGGCGCCTAAACCAGTCTCAATAACCTTGTCTTCAAATTTTTCTGACTCTCTGAGATACATGTTGAGCGGAATCAGCATGTAATAGTAAAGCGAGATAACGCTGGTCAGAATACCGACCAGAGCAAGCCACATGAAAAGGGAGCCTTTGCCGAGCAGGGCCGTAAAGATCATCCACTTGCCAATGAAGCCAAAGGTTGGAGGCAAACCAACAAGAGAGATCAGAAAAACCGTCATGGCTGCGCCGGCAAGAGGCATTCTCTTGCCAAGTCCTTTGTAATCGTCGAGGTTCTCGCTGCCCGTCTGGTTTGAAATGAGAACGATGACATAGAATGCACCATAGTTCATCAAGAGATAGGCGGCAAGATAGAGCAGGGTCGCCTGTGTGCCCAGAGTGTCCATCGTGATGATGCCAAGCAGGAGGTAACCTGCGTGGGCGATGGAGGAGTATGCCAGAAGACGTTTCACATTCTTCTGCCAGATGGCGACCACGTTGCCGTAGATCATCGAAGCAGCAGAGATGAGCATCATGATCTTGAGCCAGTCAATATGCAACCAGCTCGCATAGCCAGTCATGCCGTGAGGTATGGCCACAAAGAAAAAGCGCATGAGCATCGCGAAACCTGCAGCTTTCGAAGCAACGGACAGATAGGCGGTAACCGGGGTGGGAGCACCCTCGTAGACATCGGGACTCCAGAAATGGAACGGAACAGCACCCATCTTGTAACCGAGACCGGCCATCACCAGAAGTGAGGCAATCATCATGACCAGGGGATCGTATCCACGGGATGAAAGCACCATGCCGATCCTGACGAGACTGGTTTGTCCGGTCATACCATAAATCAGCGAAAAACCATAGAGCAACATCCCTGAAGATACGGCGCCATAGACGAGATATTTCAGGGCAGCCTCCGAAGAGCGGGGCTCGCGTTTCAGGTATCCGGTCAGTACATAGGCTGAGAGGCTGACCAGCTCCATGGCAAGAAACAGCATCAGCATATCGGCCGAGGAGGCCATCATCATCATGCCGATAACCATGGCAACAACCAACGGGTAGTACTCACCCATGCCGGATTCCATCTTTTTGAGCTGCTGGTCGATCATGGTGACCAGAACGGCAAGAATGCCCGATGCAACGAAAAAGTACTTGAAAAAGATTCCGAACCGGTCAAGCGAGTACATGCCGAAAAATATCTCGGCGTCCGGCATTGAGTGCTGCTGGAAAATGTAGTACAGGCTTCCGAGAAGACCGGCAATGGTCACCGGTGCAAGCAGCCGGCTATTCTTTTTTCCCGACAAGAGATCCAGAATGATCAGCACCATGAAGAGTGCCGAAAGATAGATTTCAGGGATAAAATATCCGGCACCGCTCTTGAGAATCGAGATGATGCTCTGTATTTCAGCGCCTGATGGCATTTCGAACATAGGTCTCCAACGTTTATTCTTTTACACGGAAAAACCGGATCAATTCACGGCCGACATGGCCACCGGAGCAAGAACCTGCACCAGCTTGTTGATACTTGTCGTCAAGAGGCCCATGACCGGCATCGGGTAGACTCCGAGTGCAATAATGATGATGGCCAGCGGAACGAGCATGGTCAACTCACGGGCATCGAGATCCAGCTTTCCTTTCCAGTCGTGGAAGTGGATGTGCTCGTGACCGTGGGAATCAACTTCGAGTTCGTAGGCAGCGTCCGGCTTGCGTTTGCCGAGGAACATCCTCTGGAGCGACCAGAGCAGGTACGCTGCACCAAAAACGATACCGAGTACGGAAACAATCGCAATAGGTCTGGTGATCGGCTCCCTGAAGGCGCCAACGAAAACGAATGCTTCGGAGATAAAACCGGAGAGACCTGGCAGACCCAGAGAAGCAAACCAGGCTATGGTAACCACACCTGCATAGACCGGCATGTAGGAGGCCAGTCCTCCGAATTTGTCGATAGCCCGAGTGTGGGCACGATCATAGATGACACCAACCAGAAGGAAGAGCATGGCGGTGATGGTGCCGTGATTGAACATCTGGTAGAGTGCACCGAGCATTCCTTCGCTGTTGCCGGCGGCCAGACCGAGCAGCACGTATCCCATGTGGCTGATCGAGGAGTAGGCGACCATTTTCTTGAGATCCTGCTGTGCAAGTGCGCAGAAAGCGCCGTAAATTATATTGATGGCTCCGAAAATACCGATCACATACATCCCGGCCTGAAAAAC
>JAAXWL010000034.1 GCA_013334975.1 Chlorobiaceae bacterium | reverse complement strand
CGGATCGGAGAGTATTTCTGCATCGATCACGGCACAGGCGTGGTGATCGGAGAGACCTGCGAGATCGGCAACAACGTCAGGATATACCAGGGCGTAACGCTCGGGGCAAAGCGCTTTGAAATCGACAAGGATGGCAACCCGGTCAAAAACCTGCCCCGTCATCCGATCATCGAGGACAATGTGGTGATTTACTCGAACGCAAACATTCTCGGTCGGATAACCATTGGCAGAAACTCGGTGATCGGGGGAAGCGTCTGGGTTACCAAAAGTGTGCCACCAGATTCGAGGCTTCAGCAGCAGAAAGCTGTTGAAAGCACCTTTATCAATGGACTTGGCATTTGAATAACAATAGAACCATTAAACCATTACCAATGGCAAACACCTTACCTGAATCCAACAGTCTGCTCCAGCGCAGTGTGACTACAACAGTGGCAAGGAATCTGGCCAACACGACCAAGACCGTGCCCCAGATGATGTCTACCACTCCGAGATGGCTCCTCAAACTGCTCCCTTGGGTACATGTCGCTTCGGGTACCTACAGAGTCAATCGTACCAAGATTGAACTGCAGAAACCCGAGCGCATCGGTATCGATTTTCATCGAGGTATCCCCTCTTTCAAACCGGAATCGCTCAAAAGTATCCCGCTTTTTTCATCGCTGGAGGATGAAATCATCAAGGGTTTGGCCAGAAAATTCGTACTCGAAGAGGCTGAACTTGGCAGTACGCTGATTCTGGAAGGTGAGGATCGCCACAAGCTTTTCATTATAGCTCACGGTCAGATCGAAATTCTGAGTAAAGGTCTGCATGGCGAAGAGCTGCGCATCGCCCTTTTGTCGCAAGGTGAATATTTCGGAGAGGAGGAGCTGGTTTCCGACAAACCTTCCTCGGTGACGATACGCACCATAACTCCCGGATCGATTTTTTCGGTTTCAAACAAGGATGTGGAGCAGATTTTCCGTGATGCTCCTGCCTATCGGGACTCTTTCAGAACGGCAGTAGAAGAGTATCTGAAAATCCGTTCTACGGTCAACAAGCATGGTGAAAAGCATATTGACCTCGTCTCCGGATTTGCCGAAAACGTCGAAATTCCCGAAACCTATGTCGATTATACCAACAAGCCTCGGGAATATTCCCTGAACGCTATCCAGACGGTGGTCCGTGTTCATACCAGGGTATCCGATCTCTACAACGATCCCTATAACCAGATCGAGCAGCAGATGAGACTGACGATCGAAGGGATCAAGGAGCGACAGGAGTGGGAGTTCATCAATAACCGTGAGTTTGGTCTTCTGCATTCAGCCGATCCCGTGCAGCGCATCAGCACCCGGTATGGTACGCCGACTCCGGACGATTTTGACGACCTGCTGACGCTGGTCTGGAAAAAGCCCGCGTTTTTCATCGCCCATCCGAGGGCGATAGCCGCATTCGAACGTGAATGCACCTGGCGCGGCGTTCCACCGGTGACCATCAACCTGTTCGGCAGCCCGGTCATCACCTGGCGCGGTGTACCGATCGTTCCGTGCGACAAACTTGAAATCAACAAGAACAACAAATCGGGACTCGGCACTACCAACATTCTGCTTCTTCGTGTTGGAGAGAATGAGCAGGGGGTGGTCGGCCTGCATCAGGCAGGTATACCGGGAGAGATCAGCCCGAGCCTTTCGGCAAGGCTGATGGGGCTGGACAAGCTTGGCGTGGCCTCCTATCTTCTGACCCAGTATTCGTCTCTGGCCGTTCTGACCGACGATGCGCTGGCCGTGCTCGAAAACGTTGAAGTCGGTTACTACCACGACTACGAACACCGCAAGAGCGCAGGGAAGAGCAAGTAAAGGGAGAATATGAAAACCTGAACCAGGAAACCTATGTCCAACGAACGAAATAATTCCGCTCGCACTACTGCCGAGCTGCTCAACCCAACCTTTATTGCCGGGGTGGCGAGCCGGTTGTTCAATGAATTTCCGGAAGCGGGTAGTGTGCCGAGAAACGAATCCGACCTCCTCGATGCTCCGGGAACGGCGGTGTCGAGTGTTCATGGCCATTCGAGCGAGGCTGCCGGTTTCAGTGAGGTCGGCCATTTTCCGTGGCAGCCCGAACTGCCGTGGTTTGCCGACGAAGTGCCGGTAAGGGAGGGCAACGCATTCTACTTTCTTCCGGGAGATGGCACTCCTAAAGAGGCACCTCTTGAATCTCACGCAGACCGACTGACCGAACAGCAGGCTTATACAGCCAATACGAATGGTTCTTACGGTCTTGACGAGCTTCTCGGACGACAGGTGAACGCATGGGAGCCTCCTGGTCCTTTTTCCCGATTCAGGCCTCAGAATGGTGCTGCTCTTTTTCAGTCACCACTCCCGGTCACCGCTCCTGAGGGTGATGACATTTCATTTGAATTTCTCAGAAACATCAGTCACGAGGGATCCTCAGCAGCAGGCCTCGACCATGGTACCTGCATTGCCTATGAGCTGCTGAAGAGGGCTGCCGGTGGAGTCGGCGGAGTTGATCCTGCGACTTCTGATGTACAACATCAGGGCGTGGAACGCTACTATTTTCTCGATGTGAAGGAGACTCGGCCCACAGGCGCATCAGAGATATTCGATGTCTCCTCTGTCAGGCGTGATTTTCCGATTCTTCACCAGAATGTACACGGCAAACCATTAGCCTGGCTCGACAACGCCGCCACGACCCAAAAGCCGCTGAGCGTTATCGAAGCGGTTTCACAGTTCTACGCTACCGATAACTCCAACATCCACCGTGGCGCCCATACGCTGGCCGCGCGTGCGACCGATGCCTACGAAGGTGCGCGTGAAAAGATACGGCGCTTCATCAATGCCGGATCGGCTTCGGAAATCATCTATGTACGCGGCACTACCGAGGGGATCAATCTGGTGGCGCAGACATGGGGCCGGAAATTCATTCAGCCGGGAGACGAAATCGTGCTCTCCATTCTGGAACATCATGCCAATATTGTTCCGTGGCAGATGTTTGCCAGGGAAAAGGGGGCCGTGATCCGTGTTGTGCCGGTTGACGACCGCGGTGAAATCCTGATGGAGGAGTACACCCGTCTGCTCGGCCCGCGCACCCGTCTGGTTTCGCTCACCCAGGCATCCAACGGACTCGGCACGATCCTTCCGGTAAGGGAGATGATCCGGCTTGCCAGACGGTATGATACGAAAGTGCTGGTCGACGGGGCTCAGTCTGTTGCGCACATTCCGGTCGATGTCCAGGATCTCGACGTCGATTTCTTTGTTTTTTCAGGTCACAAGATTTTCGCTCCAACAGGTATTGGTGCGCTCTACGGTAAACGGGAGTTGCTCGAACTGATGCCCCCCTGGCAGGGTGGCGGCAATATGATTAAAGATGTCCGCTTCGAGGAGACCATTTACAATGAAGCACCGGCAAAATTCGAAGCTGGCACGCCTTCGATCGGAGACGCAGTGGGGTTGGGAGCCGCATTGGATTACGTACGGAAGATCGGCCTTGAAAACATCGCCCGTTACGAGCATGAACTGACACGGTATGGCACTGCACGCCTCCAGGCCATACCGGGGTTGCGGCTCCTCGGAACGGCGCGGGAGAAGGTCGGCGTGCTTTCGTTTGTGCTCGACGGGGTTCCGAACGACGAAGTCGGTCGTCTTCTCGACAGGGAAGGCATCGCCGTGCGTACCGGACATCACTGTACCCAGCCGTCGCTGAGGCGCTTTGGTGTCGAAGGAACCGTTCGTCCATCACTGGCATTTTACAACACGAAGGAAGAGATCGATCGGCTTGCCAACGTCGTCGGTGCTATCAGGAGACGATGAAAATGGCGGAACCGTAAATACCATAACGAATGATTCTTATTACAGATACACAGTATCTGACCAACCAGTCCCTGCAATCGCTGCTGATTTCATACGGTCATACGGTGCAGATCGTCACTACGAAAGAGGGGTTGCTGACGCATCTGCAGAAAGGGGGTGTCGAGCTGATCATAACCGACTATGTGATGTTCGATGTACTGTCGGCATCAGATCTGATCGACATCAGAAAGCAGTTTCCGCGAACGCCGGTCCTTGTGCTGACCGCTTCGATAAATCAGGCGCAGGTCAAGGATCTCAACCATGCAGGCATCCGCAACGTCTCGCTGAAAACCGATGGCAGGGAAGATATTCTTCTTGCTGTCGAGGCTGCATTGAAGGGCAGGAAGCACTATACTGAAGGAGTTCTCGACATTCTGCTCAAAAAGGACGGTGCGGTGGAAAAGAACAGCCAGTTGACAAAATCGGAAATTGATATTGTGCGTCTGATCAGCTCAGGGCTGACCACCAAAGAGATAGCGGTGAAAAAGCAGATCAGTTTCCACACCGTCATGACGCACCGCAAGAACATTTTCCGGAAGCTGGGCATATCGAGCAGCCCCGAACTGGTGATGTACGCTATCAGGTCAGGGCTTGTCGAAAACACCGAATACTACATCTGAGCGTCAAAACCATCAACAAAACAGAGGTGTCCCGGATAAACCGGGTCAGAGAGCATGATATCGATCAGACTGAATGGCAAAACGATTGAACTTCCCGACGGATCGACCATTAGTGATCTGCTGTCGATCACCGGGGCAGACCGGCAGCAGGTTGCCGTTGTGGTGAATTCCGGTATTGTCCGGCCCGCCGAGCGTGCGGAGTTCATGGTAAAGGAAAACGACGAAGTCGATCTTCTGACCTTTGCCGGAGGTGGTTGAGCCGATCATCGCTGATCTCCTTTTTTTTCGGATTTTTTGTTATGATGAACGTGTGATGTTCATAGGAATAGAAAGAACACAGCCGGTTTGTTTATCTTTACAGAAGGCGTTTGACCGAACGTAACTACCATCTTCTGCCAGTATCTGAAGACGGTTCGGCGCCGTGTAATTCTTGTTTCTGTAACTCGCCGTATGTTCTGAAGCCAATGCAAGCAACCGTCTCTTTCGACAGGAACCTGCCGCTTGTCGGTCTCAACGAAAAAGGGCAGCGGACGTTTTTCGACGCAACATTCGACCCTTCAAATCCCGCCATGTACGCCTCTCCGATGGAGATTGTACTCCAGTCCCTGGCGGCCTGTTCGATGATGGACATTATATCCATTCTCGGTAAAATGAGAAGGGCGGTGCTGACTCTTGATGCCCGCCTCGATTCTCAGAGGGCGGAAGTTCATCCTCACGTTTTTACCTCCGTTCACGTCACCTACTCGCTCAGCAGTCCCGATTGCAGCAAAGCTGAGTTCGATAAGGCTGTCGGGCTTTCGATGGATAAATATTGCAGCGTAGCCGCTATGCTCAAAGCCTCTGGATGTCCTGTCACCTGGGAGACGGAAATCAGTGCTGAATAGCCATATTTTTTAAAAAGAAGGATAAAGCCGCTTATGAGTGCAACTGAAAACAGGATCGTCAGGATCGTTGCCTGGTCGTTCATTGTCGTCATTCTCTATGGTACGATCTCCCTGATGCTGCTTGCCTTCAGCATGATCGAAATCAACCGGGGTGTTGCTCACAAGGATTTCGTCCTCAAAACCTATCAGCGATACCTCTATCACAAAGGGTGGCGTGACGTCTACCAGAGTCGACGGGAGCGGATGGAGTTCGACAGGGATCTTCTGTACAAGCCGAAACAGGGGCGATTCGCGTTCAACAATCTTGAATACAGAACGTTCGTGACCTATGGACCTTATGGCAGGGTCAGCGGCAATGTCATCGACAATGACCGGCCAGGCATTGCCGTTCTGGGCGATTCGCACGCCATGGGTTATGGCGCCCAGGATTCCGAAACCTTTGCCGCCCGACTGGAAAAGAGACTCGACAGGCATGTTTATAATCTCGCTGTTTCGAGCTACGGTACGTATCGTGAACTGCTCAGCCTTCAGAAATCGGGGCTGCTTCAGAAGATCGACACCATTGTCATCCAGTATTGCGAGAATGACCTCGATGAAAACCGGGCAAAGCTGGCTGACCGGAGTCCGTCCTCTCCCGAAAAGTTCGATGTCATGTTTGGCAGCACCAAAAGGGATGTATTTGCCGATTTTTTTTCAAAACTGAATCTATGGCTTGAAGGTACCTTCACCTTGCCGGTACATTCGGCTGTTGCTCTGTTTACCCCTTATGACAAATCGTATGATTTCGGACCTCACTATCTGGCGATGAAAAAGGTGTTCTCGCTTTTTCCCTGGATCGAAAACAAGAGGGTCATCGTCATCTATTCAAATCGGTATGGAAGGAAATACCGGAACTATGCTGAAGTCACCAGAGGAGAAACAAACCCGAACCTGAGATTTGTCGATCTGCAATTTGGTGTTGAATACTATTTCGATGTCGATGACCATCCCAATGTACGAGGTCATGCAAAAATCGCGGAGATTCTGGGTGGAATCATTCACTGATCGAGCTGCTGTCATGTCATGGTAAAAAAACCAGATCGAAGGGAATGCAAGTACTTGCCGCAGTTGTCTTTAGATGCTCATCCGTATTTCGATCACCGGATTCTCGATTTGTTTCTGAAAAAGACCTGTTTTTTCAACACAGCGACGAGGAGGTAACTCATGGCCGGAAAATTCAGAATCGTCATTGCGCTGATTTCCCTGTTTGCGGTAACGGCATGTTCCCGGATTCATTACGTCACAGTAGAAAAAATCAGGGATTCACTTCCCGCCCAACAGGTTGTTGCCGGATTCGACATCGACGACACCGTGCTTTTCTCCAGCCCCGGTTTTTATTACGGTCAGTTCAATCAGGATGGTCCCGGTGGTTCGAACAAGTATGGCTCAAGTCCGCTGAAATCTGCGGTGTTCTGGAACGATATGAACGGGCAGTTTGACAACTTCAGCATTCCGAAAAAGTCTGGCAGAGCACTGATCGAGATGCACAAACAGCGGGGAGACAAGATTGTCTTCATCTCCGCCCGCGACAGCTCAAAAGTCAATATCGTGCCGAAAATTATCACTCAGTGTTTCGGTATCCAGAACCCCGATGTCATGCTGACCAGCAACCCGGACAAGACATCGTTTATCAAAGCCAGGCAAGTCACGATCTATTACGGCGATTCGGATTCCGACATCACTGCTGCGCAGAAGGTCAATGCCCGCCCGATTCGTGTTCGCCGTTCACACCTCTCAACCAACACATACTCTTACGACAAAGTAGGTGAACTCGGCGAAGAGGTGCTGAGGGATTCCGAGAATTGAGGTCTCCTGGGGGAATTGTTATATAAAGCTGATTACGGTAGTGCTGTGTCAAGCTTTAATTGACGTATATTTCGAATCTATTGATTTATCCAAATCGGTATCGGTATCGAAATCGATTAATTATGTGAAAACAGAAAACCGGTCTCTTGCTGTATCTGTTTAATTATTAAATTTTTATGAAAATAAAGCACAATTCACAGTGAGTTTTTTTCAGCCTTATACAAGTGGAAATCGATACCGATACCGATTTGGATACCGATTTCGACCCTGATGCCGAAAGAATTGCCATCGACATCCTTCTGGCTGATGGTGGTTTTCCCTGATTTCCAATACCTTGTCGGGTGTCTGTTGACTCAGAATTTCAGGGAAATTCCGGCGCTGATCGAATAGATCGAGTCGGTGCTTTCGGAAAAGATGATGTCGTTTCTGAAGGTGATGAAGGGTTCGATCGAACCGGTACTTTGTGGTTCCCAGCCGAGGTTGGTGACCAGGCCGAAGGGGTTGCATCCGTTATAATCGATGTAGCCGATAGTGCCGACCGACATGTTGAACCATCCGCGAAGCCGTTGTTCGAGCAAGATTCCGGCAGAGGTGAATGAAGTGTCGTTGCCGGTCATGAAGTGGTTGAGTTCAACTCCATAGCGCTGGTTTTTCCCGGACGGCATCAGTACCCTGATTCCGGCATGGCTGACACCGGCTCCTGCGAGAGAGCCGAATCCGGCCTGGGGGCGTATGAGCAGTGATGATTCGGCCGTTGTGGTCTGCGGAAGCAGACAGAACAGTGTGCCCAGGGCGACAGATATGCTTCGGAGCAGGGTTTTCATGGGTTTCACGGGATGTGATGTGTTTCGGACAGATCGACCCCCTGATATATGCCGGGGGTCGATTCTTTTTATCGGAGATGTGGAGATCGTCAGTCCATGATGGTGATGCACTCCGCTTTTTTCGGGGGAGCTTCGGGGTATGGCTCCGCAGGCCAGCCAAAGACGGCGGCGGCGTAGGGCTGATGATTCTCGGGGAAGTCGATGCCGATCTCTCTGAAGATGGCTTTGCCTTTTTCGGTGGAGTGGAACATCATTACGGCGTGTGTCCAGCAACTGCCAAGCCCAAGCGAAGTGGCGGCGAGCATCATGTTCTCCATGGCGAGGGTGCAGTCGTACTGGGCAGCGATAGCGCCCGGATCACCAGAGATGATGATCATCATCGGTGCATGGTAGAAGACGCTGAATCCCTCCTGTTTTGCGACCTCTCTCAGCGCTTCGACACTCGATTCGAGAAAGGCGCTCTTGCAGTTTTCTTCGAGTTTCCCAAGCAATTCGGGATTGCGGATGGCCGTGAAGTGCCAGGGTTGCTGGTTCATGGCTGAAGGCGCGTAACGGCCGGCTTCGAGTATCTGATCGAGTTCAGCCTGACCGACCGGATCAGGGCGGAAAGAACGCACACTGCGCCGCCTGATAATCGTGGATATGGTTTCGTTCATGGGGTTCCCTCCGGATTTTGGTTCGGTGATAAAATTGGATGCTGATGAAATATACAAGAAGTTTCGATCTTCAATCAGAGCTGATAAGGAGGCAGGCAAGTTCTGAGTGGGAGCGGCACGTTGTTCTCTTCGTATGGTTCTCCTTGACGTCCCTGAAGTCCTTTGTGTCTCTTAATGGAGAATGCCAATGGTGTTGCATGATAGTGAAACCAAACAGGGCCACTGCTTGTTCGGTTTCATGGCCGCTGATAACCCTTATCCATTTTTCTTATGAACACCTATCGTATTGCCGTTCTCGTTGGCAGCATCAGGCGGGAATCGCTGAACCGCAAACTTGCTGATGCCCTTGCAAAGCTCGCGCCTGCTGATTTTTCGTTTTATGATCTCAGGATCGACGACCTGCCGCTCTACAATCAGGATGACGAGGAGCATCCGGTGGAAGCTGTGCAGCGTCTGCGGCGGGAGATCGCCGAAGCTGATGGCGTCTTGATGCTTGCACCCGAATATAATCGTTCGATTTCCGGGGCGCACAAGAACGCGATTGATCACGGCTCGCGCCCTTATGGCAAGAATCGCTGGGCAGGTAAGCCAGCGGGAATCATCGGCCTGTCACCAAGCCCCTGTGGCACGGCTCTGGCGCAGCAGCACCTGCGCAACATCCTTGCCGTGCTCGATATGCCAACGATGGCCCAGCCCGAAGGCTTCATCAGCTATTATGAAGGGCTGTTCGACGAAGATGGCAATATCGGCCCGAATAGTCGTGACTTCCTGCAAGGCTGGATGAACCGTTTCTCCGCCTGGGTCAGGCTGCATGGAGATCATGAGTAAATAAACTCTGCGCCCGGATGAGATGCTCCATGGTTAGACACTTTTCTCTGAGGGCTTGAGTGGTCGGTTCGTTATGACCATCTTTCCATGAACCGGATAACTGACAGTTGCAAAGAGATCGGGAACTATTCAAAACACACCAGACACCATGAGCTTTGATCCCCAGAAATTCTTCATCGGCCTGGTCGATTTCTTTTCGATCTTCATGCCTGGGGCAATGCTCGCGTACCTTACCAAAGAGAGTGTTGCTCAACAATTCGGTCTGATTGGCGGATTTCCGATAAACAACACTGAAACGGGGGCGGTCTTTCTTTTTGCCAGCTATCTTCTTGGTCACCTTGTGTTTCTGCTGAGCGCCAAGCTTGATGATCTCATTTATAACCCGCTTCGGGACTGGACTTACTGGGGTCAGATCAAACGACTCTCCCATGAAGAAGAGCTATCACTTTCCAAACATTGGCAGCGCAAGCTCGCAACCTCAGGTCTCTTGTTCAACCGGAACCCCGACGCTGCCGTGATGCAGGCACAGGTGATCAAGGCGCGGGCCTTGAATAAGCTTGAAGCCGAAAACTCGATCAATGTTTTTCAATGGAGCAAGGCGCGATTGACAAAAGAATTTCAGGAAGGGTTGCACGAAGTCAACAGGTTCGAGGCCAACTCCAAGTTTTTTCGCAGCTTTGTGGTGGTATCAGGGGTCTTGACCCTGTTTTATGCTTTGCAGCATGATGCTGTTGCGCTGGTATGTTTTGCAGGAATGATTCCTGCTCTATGGCGTTATATCGACCAGCGTTTCAAAGCAACCCAGCAAGCCTGTTGGTTTGTCATCACGCTTGAAGCGATGGGCACAACGCCTCAGCAGCCGTTTATACGAAAAGATGGACTTACCCATGCAGGTGGAGTGGTGTACCGGCATGAAGGCGGTGAGTTACAATGTCTGTTGGTCGAAGCGAGCAGGAACCGGCTGGAATTTGTTTTACCCAAAGGACATATCGAGCCTGGGGAAAACCCTCGACAAACTGCCGTTCGTGAAGTCAGGGAAGAGAGTGGTCACTGGGCCCGGGTGGAACGGTGGATTGAGGATGCGCCTCTGGATCAGGGGCAACAGAGGCTTATGGTGCGGTGGTTTCTGATGGAATTTGTCGAAGAAACCCGGAAATGGTCTGAAGTCAGGGAAAATCGTCAGTACCTCTGGCTCTCTTTTGACGAGGCGATCAGAAAGGCAACATTTCCGGAAACTCATCGTTTGCTTGAAAAAGCCGCCAAAGAGCTTAATCGGGCGTAAAAGAGCGATGTTTGATGATTCCTGTTCCATCAGGATTGTCATCTCGAGCGTTTCTTTCTGAATTCTACGGCACAAGATACAGATGGTCGTAGTGGATGACTGGTTTGTGGCCTTTCTGGCCCTGGTTGGTTCGGGCTTTTTCGGCGGAAGAGGAGGCCATGCCGTAGCCGATGACTTCTCCCTTTTCGGAGCAGATGCGAATGACGTCGCCGCGTGAGAAGTTGCCGTCAACGGCGGTGATGCCGACGGGCAGGAGGCTGGTGGCGTGTTCTGTGGAGGTGAGGGCGTCGATGGCTCCCTGATTGATGATGACCGCCCCTTTTTCGAGCCCTTCGCTGAGGGCGATCCAGCGTTTGCGGCTCTGCTTGGCTTTCTGGGCGATGAACTTCGTGCCGGTTCGGCCGCCTTCGACGATGGTGCGCAGGATTCCGGGTTTGGTGCCGTTGGCGATATGCACGGTGATGCCGAGGCGGGAGAGCTTGTGGGCGATGGTGCATTTGGTGAGCATCCCCCCGCGTCCGAACTCCGATTTGCCGGGCCGGATGTAGTGGCTGAAGTTTTTCGAGCCGGGGTCGATCTCTTCGATGACCGTGTGGCCTTCGCTCTGCATGTCGAACAGGCCGTCCACGTTGGAGAGGATGATGTGGCCGTCGACCTGAAGCATCGAGGCGATGAGGCCGGAGAGTTCGTCGTTGTCGGTGAACATCAGCTCGGTGACCGCTACGGCGTCGTTTTCGTTGACGATGGGCACGATTTTCTGCTGGAGCAGCGCCTCGAAGCAGGTGCGCATGTTGAGGTAGTGCTGCCGGTCGCGGAAGTCCCCTTTGGTGACGAGCAGTTGGGCTCCGATCATGCCGTGCTTTTCGAAGCGGTCGTTGTAGGCGTTGATGAGCCTGATCTGACCAGTAGCGGAAAGTACCTGCCGGGTTTCGACGGGGGTGAGGCTGCCCGAGAGCGACACGATGCCGCGGCCTGCGCCGACGGCTCCCGAAGTGACGAGAATGACCTCGATGCCGTCCGCCATGAGCGAGGCGATCTCGGAGGTCAGGCTGTCGAGGATCGCGTGATCGAGCTTGCCGTCACGACCTGTGATGACATTGGTGCCGACCTTGACGACAACTCTTTTGTAAACCGGGTTTTGATGCGTCATGCTTTTACGCCTTACTTCATGGGTTCCTGACTGAAATGCAAGCCGACGATTCCTACGATGATGAGCACGAGAGAGACTACCTTGATGGTGTTCATTCCCTCTCCGAACCACAGGACGCCGATTGCCGTGATGAGCGCTGTACCGAGTGCCGACCAGATGGCGTAGGCCATGCCGACGGGCATTACCCTGAGTGCCAGCGTGAGGAAGGTAAGGCTCAAACCGTAAAAAACGAAAATCAAAACCGAAGGCAGTGGTTTGGTGAAGCCTGCCGAGAGCTTCATACTCGTTGTGCCGGAGACTTCGGCGACAATGGCGAGAATTAGGTAGAGCCAGTGCATGGTGTCAGGGAGTTCAGTCCTCTGTTGCTTTTGTTGTGTGGAGTCTCAGGTCGCAGGCATTTTTGTCGAGGCACTCTCCGAAGAGTTGCAGGCTGAAGTTGCCGAGCGAGTAGCCGTTTTCAGTACAGAGCTTTTCCATCATGCCGGGCAGTTCGTTGCTTGTGGCTTCCGATACCTTACCGCATTTCAGGCAGATGATGTGCAGGTGGTTGGCTACGCCCCATGACTTTTCGTAGTGGGCGTGCTTGTGGCCGAGGTCGATCTTGGTAACAAGGTTGAACCTGAACAGGAGGTCGAGGGTATGGTAGACGGTGGCGCGTGAAATGGCTACCTCCTGTTTTCGCAGCCTGACGAAGATTTCGTCGGCATCGAGATGGGTACCTGAACGGTAGATTTCACGAAGGACGTTCAAACGTTCCCGGGTACAGCGGAGCCCCTCCTCTTTCATGAAGGATTTAAAGAGGGTTTCGACTTTTGCTGTCGATTCGCTGCCCTTGTTGTTCACGATTTTTTCCGGTTCCGGATGCCTGATACTTGACGGGAATTGCCCTGTAATGTACCGTTTTTTCCCTGAATTTCATGTTGGGTGGGAGCACAGGTACAGCTTCTGTAGGGAAAAAAGAGCTGAAAAACCTAAATTGCCGTTTGCTGCGTCTTGGTGTCCGAAAGCGATGGTGCTCTGGTGACCGGGGCGGCCAGCCGGAGCAACTTTTTCTGATTCCGCAGGGTTTATCCCGGCAAGGGTTTCCCTGATTCGTTTCCGGTTTCTTTCCGCTGAGGAGAGCGACCTTTCAAGTCAAGAGGTACAAGTTTCATGATATTACCGATCAATACCTACAGTGATCCTGTTCTTGCCGTGAAGGCCAAACCCCTGAAGGGGATCGATCCTTCGATCGAAAAGCTGATTACGGACATGTTTGAATCGATGTACCGGGCGCCCGGTATCGGTCTTGCTGCGCCGCAGGTTGGCCATTCGATCCGCCTGCTTGTGGTCGATATCTCTTCCATCGAGGCATACGCCGATTTCAGGCCGATGGTGGTGATCAATCCGCGCATCATGGAGTTCCGGGGGCGCAACTCCATGGAGGAGGGGTGCCTGAGTGTGCCGGGAGTGGTGGGCGATGTGCTTCGTCCCTCCGCGATAACACTTCGGTATCGCGACGAGCAGTTTGAAGAGCATACCGCCGATTTCAGCGGCATGATGGCCCGTGTAATTCAGCATGAGATCGACCACCTCGACGGTACGCTGTTCATTGACCGTATGGACAAGCGTGATCGCCGCAGTATCCAGAAAGAGCTGGATGCCATAGCTGAAGGACGGGTGAAAGCCGATTATCCGCTGGCCCGTGACTCAAAACGCATCGAATCGGAGGCCTGAGGGTGGGGTTGCGAGTGGTGTTCATGGGGACGCCGGGATTTGCAGTTCCCTCGTTGCGCCGTATTGCCGTCATGAGTCCGGAGTTCGAGCTTGTTCTCGTAGTGACGGGTAGCGACAAGCCCCGTCGCAGCAGGAACGCTCCGCCGGAACCGACACCGGTCAAGCAGGCGGCTCTCGAACTGGGTCTGCCGGTGTTTGAGACCGATGATGTTTCGACGCCCGGATTTGCCGCGACGATTGCCGCCAGCCGTCCGGATGTGATGGTGGTTGCCGCTTTCCGTATCCTTCCTCCTGAGGTGTTTCTGCTGCCGTCGCTCGGCACCTTCAACCTGCATGGTTCACTGCTGCCGTCTTACCGTGGAGCCGCTCCGGTCAACTGGGCGATCATCAATGGCGATGCCGAAACCGGTGTGACCACCTTTTTTCTCCGGCAGTCGGTCGATACCGGTAACATCATCACCATGGATCGCACGCCGATTGGCCCTGACGAGAGTGCTTCGGAGCTGCTCGATCGCCTCTCCGGAATTGGTGCGGGCACGGTTGAGCGGAGCCTTTCGATGATTGCCGCCGGTATGGTGGTTGCCCAGAAGCAGGATGACCGTCTGGCCACCAGGGCGCCGAAGCTGACCCGCCAGAATACCCGTATCGACTGGCACCAGCCAGTGAAGCGCCTGCACGATTTCATCAGAGGGCTTGCCCTGAAACCTGCCGCCTGGACGACCTTCGGCGGACGAAACCTGAAAATCTACCGCTCGGTATCGTTTGCCGGTGGCGGTGTTCCGGATGAGCCGGGTTTGCTCCGGATAGAAAGTGGTCGTTTGCTCGTTTCAGGATCTGACGGGTGGCTCGAACTGCTCAGCCTCCAGGCTGAAGGCAAAAAGGCTATGGATGGGGAGTCTTTTGCCAGAGGTCTTCGTACTGGCGATGACTCTCTCCGCTTTTTATGATCCATCCATCGCTGCAGGTCGCCAATTTCTTCGTATATTCATAAGTTTGAGTACTCTGCGCCCGCCAACCATCGGCGGAGCGGTTCAGCAACCATTATGACAGGTGAGACAGGATAGTTATGCCCCCGACAGGAACAGACGTCGGCATGATCAGAAACTTCTGCATTATAGCCCATATTGACCACGGCAAGTCAACCCTTGCCGACCGGCTTCTCGAAGTGACTCATACCCTTGAACGCAACCAGATGGCCACAGCCCAGGTGCTCGATGACATGGATCTGGAACGTGAACGCGGTATCACCATCAAGAGCCATGCGGTACAGATGCACTATACGGCGCATGATGGGAACGATTATGTGCTCAACCTGATCGACACGCCCGGCCATGTCGATTTCAGCTATGAGGTCTCCCGCTCTCTGGCCGCCTGCGAAGGTGCTTTGCTGGTTGTCGATGCCACCCAGGGGGTCGAAGCCCAGACGATCGCCAACCTCTATCTTGCTATTGAGGCTGGGCTGGAGATCATTCCGGTCATCAACAAGATCGATCTTCCATCATCGGATGTCGAAGGAGTGGCCCGCCAGATTATCGACCTTATCGGGGTCACCCGTGACGAAATCCTTCAGGTGTCGGCAAAAGCCGGTCTTGGTGTCGATGAGCTCATGGAGGCGATTGTGGCCAGGGTGCCAGCACCTGCCGACAACCGTCACCTGCCCCTCAGGGCGCTTATCTTCGATTCGGTGTTCGATGCCTATCGTGGTGTGATTGCCTACGTCAGGATCGTTGACGGTGTGCTCAGGAGGGGTGACAAGGTGCGCTTTTTTGCCAATGAGAAAATATTTACGGCCGACGAGATCGGCACGATGAGCCTGAAGCGCAATCCGTCAGAGACCCTTGAGGTGGGCAACGTTGGGTACCTGATCTGCTCGATCAAGGATGTTAAGGATGCCAAGGTTGGCGATACGGTCACGCTGCTTGAAAATCCGGCATCCGAGAGACTTGCCGGTTACAAGGAGGTGAAGCCGATGGTTTTCAGTGGTCTTTACCCGGTTGAATCCAACGAATTCGAGAATCTGCGCGAATCGCTCGAAAAGCTTTCGCTCAACGATGCTTCGCTGATCTACACCCCCGAGACCTCTGTGGCTCTCGGATTCGGGTTCCGTTGCGGCTTTCTGGGGCTGCTGCACATGGAGATCATTCAGGAGCGTCTCGAAAGGGAGTACAACGTCAATATCATTACAACGGTGCCCAACGTGGAGTACCGGGTGATCCAGAGCGACGGTCAGACGGTCGAGGTGGACAACCCCTCGAAGATGCCCGATTCCACCAGGATCAATTGGGTCGAGGAGCCTTACGTCTCGATGCAGATCATCACCAGGTCGGACTACATCGGCAACATCATGAAGCTCGGCATGGAGCGAAGAGGCGAGTACAGGAATACCGACTATCTCGATACCTCGAGAGTGAACATGCACTTCGAGTTCCCTTTGGGTGAGGTGGTGTTCGATTTCCATGACAAGCTGAAATCCATCTCCAAGGGGTATGCATCGATGGATTACGAGTACATCGGCTATCGCCGTTCCGATCTGGTAAAGCTCGATGTGCTGCTCAATGGTGAACCGGTCGATGCGCTCTCCTCGATCGTTCACCGTTCGAAATCATACGAGTGGGGTCGCAAGCTCTGCCAGAAGCTCAGGGGGATCATTCCCCGCCAGATGTACGAAGTGGCCATCCAGGCGGCCATTGGCAGCCGGGTGATCGCCAGGGAGACTATTTCGGCTATGCGGAAGAATGTGCTTGCCAAGTGTTACGGCGGCGACATCAGCCGTAAACGCAAACTGCTCGAAAAGCAGAAAGAGGGCAAGAAGCGCATGAAACAGGTTGGTCGTGTCGAAATACCCCAGGAGGCATTTCTTGCTGTTCTGAATATCGATGAATGAAGTTTCGGGGTAAAAAAATCAGGCTGGTGACGCAGGATGCCTTGCAGGTTGACGTCAAACACTTCAGTTTGTCTCTCCCCGGTTCGGTAACTCCGGCAATACCGGTTTAACAAAATGCTAAGGGCGTGAAAAAAAACAAGACCTCCCCAAAAGGGAACAACCAGAAAACGCAATCGCGGGAGTGGTTCGAGGCCCTCGTCATGGCCGCTCTGGTGGCGATGATCCTCAGGATGTTCGTCGTCGAATCGTACAGAATTCCGACAGGATCGATGGAGAAGACTTTGCTTGCCGGTGATTTTCTGTTCGTCAACAAGTTTGTTTATGGGGCCAAGGTGCCCTTTACCGATATCCGGCTTCCGAAAGTTCATGATGTTCGCCGCGGCGATATCATCGTTTTCAAATTCCCCAAAGACAGGAGCCTCAACTACATCAAGCGATGTGTGGCCCTTCCCGGAGATACCCTTCAGATAAAGAATCAGCAACTCTCCATCAACGGCCATCAGGTGCATTTGCCTCCCTATGCCCAGTTCATTGGAACCAGAATGCCGCAGGAGGTGCCTGATTTCCAGATTTTCCCCTCCATGTCAGCCTTCAACAAAGACCATTACGGCCCGATACGCATTCCGCGAAAGGGTGATGTTATTGAGCTTGATACAAGGACGCTTCCGCTCTATCGTGACCTGATCGTCGATGAGGGGCATACGATCAGTCTGGTGGGCAGCAAGGTGTTCGTCGATGGCGCGGCAGCCGATCAGTATACGGTCAGCAAAGATTATTATTTCGCCATGGGCGATAATCGCGACAACAGTCTCGACAGTCGTTACTGGGGTTTTCTGCCCGAAAGTGACATGGTGGGCCAGGCGATGATGGTGTACTGGTCATGGGACCCCGATTTGCCGCTGTTGTTCGATCCGGCCAACAAGATCGCCTCGATTCACTGGCAGCGTATCGGATTGGCGGTTCACTGACCGGCGTTCGAGAGTATTTTGCGGGAGATCTGGTGCATCGATAGCTTCTCGGCTCCCGGCCTGAACAGCAAAAAGCTGAGGTCAGGGCACTCGATCCTGAGTTCGGGAATATGCATGACAGATGGCGTCGTGTTCAGTTGTGCCCTATCTCCGAGTGGTGTCAGTGCAAGCTTTTTAAGGGTTATCGAGTTGAGATCGAACCCCGAGCGGAGTGAGCCGATGTCGAGCTGATAGCGCTGTCCGGTTTCGGAGATGAAGAGGTGTTCCAGGTGGCGCTTGAAGGAGTGTCCGAGATAGATGTTGGTAGAAATCCAGACCATACCATAGATTGATGCGAAGATCACTCCGGGCGAGAAGATGAATGCGGTGAACCATTTCAGAACGGGGCCGCGTCTTTTTTTCATGATGAGAGGTTCCTGATTACTAAAAGGAAAACCATTACCATGATATGATTTTTTTACCTTATCGTAGCATTCAATAATTCATGATCAGACATTTTTCTGAAAACAGGGCGGATTTCTCCGGAAAGCCTGCTTTCATTCTGAACCCTCTTGTCAGAACCTTCCAGGCCGATACCGAAACACCGGTGTCGGTCTATCTCAAGTTGCAGCGTCCTTACTCCTGCCTGCTTGAATCGGTCGAGGGTGAGGAGCTTCTGGCCCGTTTTTCCTATATCGCCGTTGATCCGGTAGCGGTACTCAAAGGAACGGTTGGTGGCTCGGTTTCACTCGATATCCGTGACGAGCGTTTCCGGGCGCTGGGCGCCATTGTCGAAGAGGAGCATGACCTCCGACGGATTGTTGATCGCTGCATGGCGATGTTTTCATCGGGGGAGATGCCGCGAAGCAAGAGCGGTGCGCCGCACATGACCACCTCGGGGATGTTCGGTTATTTCAGTTACGATACCATGCATCTGGTCGAAAAGATTCCGGCTTCCGAACTGCCTGATCCAGCAGGTCTGCCAGATCTGTGCCTTCTGTTCTGTGACACGCTCGTCATTTTCGACAATGTGATGCGCAAGCTCTTTCTGGTGGCCAATTACCTCGATGAAAACGATTTTCAGCGGGCTGAAGCCAGAATCGATGAACTTGCGGCCCTCATGTTCAAACCGCTCGATCGGGATCTCGTACCGCTTCGCCCTGAACTTCCGGAACCGGTCATCTCCAATACCTCGCGGGAGGAGTATTATGACAAGGTGCGCAAGGCCAAAGAGTACATCCTCTGCGGAGACATTTTTCAGGTGCAGATATCGCAACGCCTGAAGCGTACCCTGCATACCCGTCCGTTTGACGTCTACCGGGTACTCAGGACGATCAACCCCTCCCCGTATCTCTACTTTTATGATTTCGACGATTTTTATGTCGTCGGCTCTTCTCCGGAACTGCTGGTCAAAGTGGAGCGTGACCATGCTGGTCGCAGGATAGTCGATACCCGGCCGATCGCCGGCACACGGCGTCGTGGTGAGAGTTTCGATGAGGACGAACGGAACCAGCGAGAGCTTCTTGCCGACGAAAAGGAGTGCGCTGAGCATCTGATGCTGATCGATCTGAGTCGTAACGACATCGGGCGGATCGCCAAAATTGGCACGGTTGAAACCAACGAAATGATGGTTATCGAAAAGTACTCCCACGTCATGCACATTGTCAGCAATGTCCGGGGAGAGTTGCAGGAGGGCCTGAGCGCCATGGATGCATTCTGGTCGTGCTTTCCCGCCGGCACGCTGACTGGTGCGCCCAAGGTGCGGGCAATGGAGATCATCTGCGAACTGGAGAAGGAGAAGCGTGGTTTGTATGGCGGGGCGGTCGGTTATCTCGATTTCCGGGGTGGACTGACGACGGCTATTGCCATACGGACCATGGTAATCAGGGATGGCGTTATCTATTTCCAGGCAGCTGGCGGTATTGTGGCCGACTCGACGCCGGAAAACGAATATGAAGAGACTATGAACAAAATGAGAGCCGGGTTGACGGCTCTCGAAAGTATCGAGACATCAGGCTGATCAACATTAATTTGTATGTAACCATGAAAAAGAAACTGACGATGCTCAAATCGGCAGCGCTGGTATCCGTGGGTATTGCAGCGGGGGCGCTTGCTTTTTCCAATCTCGATTTTTCGGTTAACGGTGGCAGTAACGCCGGTATTTCACTTTCTAACCAACCGAGATCCAGCATAGCAGCCGAGAATCTGCGAAACCACCCGATACGGACGCTCAACGATTTCAACGAAGCATTTGTCAATATTGCAGAATCGGCGACCCCTTCGGTGGTGACGGTCTATACCGAAACCGAGATCGATCGCCAGATCATGACCCCTTTCGATTTCTTCGGGAAATCATTCGGAGAGATGTTCAGCTTTCCGGCGCCCGATGAATCCCATAACAGGAAGGAGGTGCTCCACGGGCTTGGTTCCGGAGTCATTGTTAGTGAGGATGGTTATATCCTGACCAATAACCATGTGATCGACCAGGCAGATGCTGTTTCGGTCATGACGGCGGACAACCGTAAATTTACAGCAAAGATCGTCGGCAAGGATCCCAGAACCGATCTGGCGGTACTGAAGATATCTGCAACAGGTCTCAATCCGATCGCCATCGGCGATAGCGACAGACTGCGTGTCGGCGAGTGGGTGATTGCCATTGGCAGCCCCCTTGGAGAAAACCTCGCACGAACGGTCACCCAGGGTATTGTCAGCGCCAAGGGGCGGGTCAATGTGGGCGTTGCCGATTACGAAAATTTCATCCAGACCGATGCGGCCATCAACCCCGGCAACTCGGGTGGTGCGCTGGTGAACATTGGCGGGGAGCTGGTGGGCATCAATACGGCCATTGCCAGTCGTACTGGCGGTTTTGAGGGTATCGGTTTTGCTGTGCCATCCAATATGGCGTACCGCGTCTACTCCTCTTTGGTGAAAAATGGTAAGGTGGTGCGGGGCTACCTTGGAGTCACCATCCAGGACGTCGATGAGAATATCGCCAAAGGAATGCAACTGAAGTCAACCGAGGGTGTACTGGTCGGCACGGTGATGCAGGATGGCCCGGCGGCGAAAGCCGGTCTGAAAACCGGCGATGTCATTCTTGAATTTGGCGGAAAGCGAGTGAATGGTTCAGCAGAACTGCGCAATGAAATTGCCAGCATGAGCCCCGGCAGTGAAGCTGTTGTCAAAATCAGCCGTGAGGGCTCGATCCGCTCCATGACCGTTCGGCTCGAAGCACTTCAGGACAATGCGACGGCGTCGGTAGAGAGAGCGGTTGCCATCAATGAACTGATTGGCTTCACCGTTGTCCCGCTGAATGCCGAAACGGCACAGAGGTTCAACCTGAAGGCCAATTCCCGCCGGATCACCGTGGCTTCGGTCAGGAAATCAAGCCAGGCCTTCTCGGCAGGACTGAGGCCGGGTGATGTGATCATTGCGGTTGACAAGAGGTCGGTCGATTCGGTTGCCGCCTTCAATGAGATCGTCAGCAAAAAGAAACAGGGCGAACTGCTTTTTCTGCTTGTTGAACGGGGTTGGAGCCGTATGTATTTTGCGTTTAATCTCTGAAGTGCTTTGCCCACAGGATAAAGATTCTTAAATTGCTCAGGACGAAGTAAAGTCAGCCAGGCTGCTGACTTTACTTTTTTTTGTTTGCCACATGTTCCACAGCAGTTTAAACGTCTGGTGATTATCCGCCTATCAGCATCGCCAACAAAAAAAAGGAATCGACATGAGTGACCGTGTGTATCTGACCAGGGATGGCTATAACAGGCTCAAAACGGAACTCCATCAGTTGACGACCCAGACCCGCAAAGAGGTGCTTGAAAAAATTGCCGAGGCGCGTTCACATGGGGATCTGAGCGAAAATGCTGAATACGACGCTGCTCGCGAAGAGCAGGCACAGATCGAGACGAAGATTACCGATCTCGAAAACAAACTGGCCTCGGCCTCTATACTTGACCCCAAGCAGATCAAAACCGACAAGGTTTACATACTGACCTCTGTAAAATTACGAAACCTTCAGGTTGACGACGAAATTATAGAGTATACTTTAGTCTCTTCCGAAGAGGCCGACATGGATCTGGGCAAGATTTCGGTGCGCTCTCCCGTTGGTCGTTCGCTGATTGGCAAGATTGTGGGTGACAAGGTCAGGATCAGTGTTCCGAAAGGGGAGCTGCATTATGAAATCCTCGATATTTTTGTTAAATAGCGTGCCAAATCAAACACTCCATTCATGGGAAAACGACAGATTATTTATAACGCACGGCAGATCGGTGGAAACCGTGACCTGGTTGATAAGGAGATCAATCTGGTCACCAACGAACAACGGGTCTGGCACGGCTATGTCACGGCCATCGATCAGGACAAGGTCGAATTGCGTGACGCCCGCTTCTGGAAGCACACCTTCAAGGTGGCAGAAATTGATAAAATATACCGAGAGGTAGTAACCGAATACTGAAATGCGCAGAAAAATAGTGGTAGGCAACTGGAAAATGAACAACACCATTGCCGAGTCTGTCGAACTGGCAACCGCGATTGCCGAAAAGGTCGGTAATGACGGCGTGACGTGTGAAGTTGGCATTGCGCCGACCTTTCCGGCGTTGCACGAGGTTGGCAAGGTCATCGAATGGAGCGGTATCGC
Source organism: Chlorobiaceae bacterium (assembly GCA_013334975.1). Classification (GTDB taxonomy): domain Bacteria; phylum Bacteroidota; class Chlorobiia; order Chlorobiales; family Chlorobiaceae; genus Chlorobaculum. The sequence continues at coordinate 2,384 of JAAXWL010000034.1, read as the reverse complement.
TCTGACTGCCCAGAACTGTCATTACGAGAACGACGGCGCCTTCACCGGAGAAGTGTCGGCCCGGATGCTTGCTGCCGCGGGATGCCGCTACGTGATTCTCGGTCATTCAGAACGCCGTCAGTATTTCGGCGAAACCAGCCGAATCGTCAACCTCAAGGTCAGGAAAGCGCTTGCCGAGGGGCTCAAGGTGATCATGTGCGTCGGTGAAACGCTCGAACAGCGCGAAAACGGAGTGACGGAGGCGGTTATCACCGAGCAGGTGAAGGAAGGGCTTGCTGAAGTGAGCGACATCACTAATCTGGTGATCGCCTACGAACCGGTCTGGGCGATTGGAACCGGCAAGACCGCAACCAGCGAGCAGGCGCAGGAGGTTCACGCTTCGATCAGGGCAACGGTAGCCGGTATCTGCGGCGAGCAGGCGGCCAGCCATCTCCGCATCCAGTACGGAGGAAGCGTCAAAGCCTCCAATGCTCAGGAGATATTCTCCATGCCCGACATCGACGGCGGCCTCATCGGCGGCGCAAGCCTCAAGGTCGAAGACTTTATGGCCATCGTGAACGCCGCAGGGTAAAGCAACGGCTTCACATTTCAGCGTTTAAAGGCTGCATCGGTTTGACCGGGCAGCCTTTTTGGTTTTATGAACGTCGCTTGTTTTGAGAATTTATAGCATTTGTGCTATAATGATGTATGAACTATCGAATTCAATTCTTCAACAAGTCCGTCCAGAGTGAAATTGAACGCTGGCCAACGGGAATTCGCGCGAGTTTTGTTCGCATAACCGAACAGATTGTGATTTCTGGGCCTAATCTTGGGATGCCCTATACCAGGCCGTTCGGGAAAGGACTTTTTGAGATCAGGGCAAGAGGCGCTGAGGGAATTGGGCGGGCTTTTTTCTGCTGTATTGTTGATCGGCAGGTAGTCATATTACACGCTTTCGTCAAAAAGACTCAGAAAACACCTGAGAAAGAGCTTGAAATCGCCCGTAAACGGCAGAAAATGGTACAATCATGACTATGGAAGAGAACAATACATACAATCCGGTTCCGTTCGATCCCAAAGCCTACGCGGCAGAGCAGCGAGCGAAAGACCCTGAATTCAAAGTTGCTTACGACTCGCTTGAGGACGAGTTTTCCGCTCTTGCCGCTTTACTGGAAGCCAGAGGCAAAGCAGGTCTGACTCAGGCAGAAATAGCGTCTCGAATGGGAGTCTCGCAACCGGTTGTAGCAAGAATCGAATCCAGTCTCGGCAGCCAGTCTCACTCGCCATCGCTTCACACCTTGCGCAGATATGCTCAGGCGTGTGGGATGAAGCTCGTAATTCAGATGGTGAGGGAGGAAGAGTGAGGGGAGTTGGTTTTGTCGGTGGATTTGCGGTAAATTCTTTTTTTGAGAACGAAGGCTGATAGGTCGGTCGCGTTGGAACAGATAAGTGTTCTGCTGATCCGTATAACACCGCAGCATAAAATTAGGTGATGGATGTAAGATTTTCAAGTAGAATGTTTTATCTGATTTTATGACTGCGGATAGCAGGCGGCTTATGCTGACACGAATCAAGAATCGGGTTTCTTATACGGAACCATATAAACACTGTTCGGCGTCATCAGTGGCCCCAAAGAATACGAAGGATAGCCATGCCCACAACCGATAACACTCACACGCACATTAAGAGTCCGATATTGCGCTGGTGCTTTAACGGCTTGGCCTGGGTTCTATTTTCAATACCCAGAGCATCCATATTTTGCGGCTCGCTGGCGTTGATTTCGCTTTGGGCCGAGGTTGCCCGAGGCATTGACACGTTGTTTTCGTGCTCCGGAGCATTATTTACGTTGGCTGGATTGTTCTTGAATGTGAAGCACTCCTTACATTTCCATTTGAAATTGCCGAAAGAGAATCTAGCAAACATGATTGGTGGCGGCGGGATGTTCAGAATTGCACTGACGAAAGAAACTGCCGAATGGGTCGATTCCGTAATTCGCGATGAAATAGCTGGCGTGGTGTTCATCGTTGTCGGGACGCTCATTTGGGGCTATGGCTCATTTCTTGTGCAACTGATCAAATGACGCCGAACCCTGTGTTCGAGCGGACCTGCGCGAAGAGCCGCGCAACTCCACGTTATGATCCACGATGAACTACGATTATCAAAAACATCATCGACGTTCAATACGGTTGGCCGAATATGACTATTCAAAAGGCGGTGCGTATTTCGTAACGATTTGCACTCGAAACGGCGATCAGATATTGGCAAACCCACCAAAACTTATACCTGCTGTAGGGGTAGCCCTCGCGGCTACCCAATCTCCCGAATCTCCTCCCAATCCCAAACCCGACCCTGTACACCTATTAGAACTGACGACAATCGGTGAAATTGTGGATCGCAATTGGCGA
>JAAXWL010000140.1 GCA_013334975.1 Chlorobiaceae bacterium | reverse complement strand
CTTGATGCGACACTATACGTGTCAACCGGACACTGATGAACAGCCCATTCAGAAGTTCTTCCCCCAGAAACCTTCACAGGTTTGGAAGAGAAATACCCGCTGAGACAATAAAAAAAGGTCGTCACACAGAGAGGAAAACCGCGTGACGACCTTTTCGATGCTCCGGTCTTTACTGAACTACCTGAAATCCTCTATTTTGGCAGCATTACGAAACGCACGAAGGTATTCGGAGATACACTGCTCCTGCTTGGCCTTCATCAGTTGCGGAAGAATCCGCGTTTTCTCGGCAGCACTATCGACAGCAGGATCAAACTTTTTTGCGTTAATGACGGCCACAGCATAACCGTTGGCCATTGGTACCGGCGCAGAAAGCTTGTTGAGCGTCATACCGGCCATAGCCTCCACAAGCTGCTGATCGACTCCATACCCCTCGATCGTGCCATTCCGCCATAGAATCCGATCCGAAGTGATTTTATGCAGGTTCGGATCACGAGCGGCCATCGCATCAAGTGAGCCTGCTGCATCTTTCGACAGAGCGATAATCCTTGACTTCAGGGCCGCACCCTGCTTCTGACGCACAAGCTCTGCTTTGATCATCGGTTTAAGCTGGGCATCGAGCAAACGATATCCGGAATCGTTCCGTGTCAGAAGCTTCATGACCACAAATCCCTTCTCGGAATCCAGAACATCGGAGATATCACCCTCTTTTGCTTTAAATGCGAATTTCGCGATGGACTCATCCATACCCGGCATGGCTGCCATACTTTGTCGTGAAAACTCTCCTGTTTTGCCGATGTTGAGACTTTGTGATTTTGCCGTCACGTCGAATCCTTTTGACTTTGCATCACTCTGAAACAGCGTGGCTTTGCGTTTTACTGACTCTGAAGTCTGCGAAGAGGGTTTGATCTGTCGGGCGACCATGGAACAAACGATCCGGCGGTTATCGAAACCTTCGATTCTGATGATATGAAATCCGTACTGGGTCATGACCGGCCCGACAATCTGACCAGGCCTGCCAGAGAAAACCGCCTGGGAGAACTGAGGCACCATACGCTCTTTGGTAAACCATCCGACGAAACCACCGTTTGCCGCACTGGCCTGATCAGCAGAGTATCTGGCGGCAAGCGATGCAAAATCGGTGCCTTTCTGAAGCTCACTGAAAATCTGCCTGGCAAGAGCGACCGCCCGCTCAGCATCGGCTCTGTCCGCAGGATTGAATCGGAGCAGAATATGGGAGGCGCTGGCTGCCGGTTCGCCGTTCGAAATACTCTTGATCCTGAGCAGACGATAAAATCCCTGGTCGGCAACCGGACCGACGATCTGGCCGGGAGAGAGTTTCGGCGACCCAAAAACCGCGTTGCCGGCAACCGGCGTAAAATCGGCTCTTGAAAAAGTCACGTTGACGGCCTCGGGAATATCGCTCTGGATTTTGACGAACTCGCTGTCTTTCGGTGCAGAAGCAAACTGGGGAATCAAAGCATCGATCTCTTTCCTGGCCTGAAGACTGTCCTGCGCAGAGGGTTGCAGAGGAAAATAGACAAACTGTGCGCTCCGGACAGGATCCTGCTTAAACTGAATTTTGTGCGCTTCATACCAGTCGGCAATCTCTTTATCCTTGACCGGAAAGCTGCTCTCCGGGCCGGCATAACTGAGCGGAAAAGGAATGAACGAACCAGAGAAGGTGGTGAACTGACGCTGAACCAGCTCGGTGAGTTCGGGATCGGTAACCGGAGCCATACTCCGCAGGGCCATAAGTAGTTTGTCTATCTTGATTTCCCGCTTGATGCCATCCTGCGCCTTGAGCCAGAACTGCTTTGCCTGCGGATCACGACGAGCCGTTTCCAGCAACTGACGTTCAATTTTGCCGGTTTTGGGGTCAGTAAAATTCTGACGAATGATCATTGGTGGATTCAGGTCATTGTTGACCGCATCGATCACCTCCTGGTCAGTGACCGTAATACCATATTTCTTGAGCAGTAACTCTACCAGCACCTGATCGACAGCCAGGTTCCATGCCTGCTCACGAAATTTCGCCTCGATCTGGGGAGTGATGTCAACACCGGGATTGCTCTGCCGGAAATTAACGCTCAGGTCATTGACCACTCCCTCATACTGATCCATGGGAATGCTCACACCATTGACCTTTCCGGCCAAACCGGCCTTTTTTGCTGGCCCGGTAAAATTCATGCCCCACTCAAAGACGATCAGGGCCAGAAAAGCGGCCACAAGAACGAACAGGATGATGTGCGTCTTGTCCCTCAGTTTGGTCATTAATGCCATAATTGCTCTTTTTTCCGTATTGACTGATAGTTATTCATCCGATTCCGACCAGCCTTCGCGCCCGTAAAGCGGCACAAAGGCAAAATGCTGAAAAAGCTCATGCTCGAAGCACTCACCCTTTCGACAGATAACGGTCATCTGTTGTGAACCGAGATCGCCAAGAGGCACGATGAGTACGCCTCCTTCGGCAAGCTGGCTCATGAGGGTACGAGGCTCATGAGGCGCTGCCGCCGTAACGATGATTGCATCGAAGGGCGCCTGGTCCGGCCAGCCAAGTGTCCCGTCACCAAACCGTCTCTGTACCGGTATCTCAAGGAGTTCGAACCTCCTGTCTGCCTCCTGGTAAAGTCCTGCAATGCGCTCGATCGTACACACCCGGTAACCGAGAACATGCAGAATCGCCGTCTGGTATCCCGATCCTGTACCGATTTCAAGTACCTTGCCAGAGGGACAACGCTCCTTCAACAGCAATGTCATACTGGCTACCGTAAAGGGCTGGGAGATGGTCTGCCCGAATCCGATAGGCAACGCGCAATCGTGATAGGCGAGCGACCGGTATTGCTCTTCGACGAACAGGTGACGCCTGACCGTCAGAAAAGCCTCGAGAATCGCTGGATCACCGATGCCGTAACGCATGAGCTGTTCAACCATCTCACGGCGCTCTTGCGCCCTGTCGCCATCATGTTGCATCCTTTTTCCCTCTCCCGTTCCAAACCACATTTTCCGCTCATCGTTTCCGAAAAACAGAATCTGCCTGCCCGAAATCCGGCTCATCTTGAGAACCGATTGGCTAATATTGCATCTATTACCAAATTATGCAATTTTAGCCAATGCACTATACCATTTTTGGGCAGATTTACCGCCAGGGCAGCTACTTACTCTTGATCGATCTCAAGAAAAGGGTCGATGTATCGTTTGGAAAATTCCGGAATGGCCAGCCAATCGATTTCTATCCGGGGTACTATCTCTATGTCGGCTCGGCACTCGGCAATAAGGGGTTCCCTCTGGCTTCAAGAGTGCTTCGCCATGCGTCACGAAGCGATGAATGCTGCCCCCATGCCATACGGGCGACACTCTCGGCTCTGTTCACTTCATGGAGATACCAACCTCCAGCAGGAGAACGACACAAGAAACTGCACTGGCATATCGATTACCTGCTCGACCGGACCGAAGCTGAAATCATCCATGCATTTCTTTTCCCCGGCCCGGAGCGCATTGAAACTCAACTTGCCTCACTGCTCGCCTCGATGCCAGACACCTCCATTGTCGCAGACCGTCTTGGCGCACAGGATGCCGCATCAGGTACACATCTGTTCAGAATCACCGAACCGGAGGCGCTGCTTCCGGCACTTCAAACCGCATTGCCTACGATCTCTGACGACAAATAATCGATATTCAGGCGTTTCTCTCAATTGCCTTCAGCATTAGAACGCTGCTGCTTTCTGATTGCCCTCGCAATCAGAGGCGCCCTCTCTTCGAGACCATCGATCGACAGTTTCTTTCCACAATACAACCGGTACCACTGCTCCCGCTGCCTGATCACCCGTTCGTCATCTCGCAAATGGAGCTTTTCAAGCGTGTTTTCAGCCAGCGAACGCTTTTCCGACGGAATGGTGTCGGAAATCACCAATTGAAGGGAAGGCAGAATGATCTCGAACCAGCCATCCTCGACCTCTAAAGGATCGAGTACGGCCTTCGTTCCTTTGCTGCTGTTAATCCATGGTGATGCAAAACGGTAGTTGCTCCATTCGTAGGAGAGGTGACAATGCGTATCAACGAGATAAAAGTGGCTTGTGGCAGGTTTTTTTGTCGGACCAGCACTACCCGACAAATGATAACTGATTTCCGCAGGCAGTTCCTTATCTCGCCGAGGCGGGGCCAGACCTGACCTTTAACCCATGTACGAGTCAGTGCCCACCAAACTACGTCGAGTAAAAAGGTCTTACCAAGTCCGTTGTCGCCGGTAAACAGGTTCAACCTGTCAGCAAACGATAAGGACATTTCCGGTACAGGCCCGACCCCTTGAAGATGCAACTCGCGTATCATGGATCAGTTCTCCTTGCTCTCCTTTTCGAGCAACGCCCCGACAAACTGGCTTCGATCGAAGAGCTGGAGGTCGTCGATCTTTTCGCCAACGCCGATGTACTTGACCGGGAGGTTGAGTTCTCTGGAGATGGAGAGCACAATGCCCCCTTTCGAGGTGCCGTCGAGCTTGGTCACAACCAGGCCGGTGACGTTGACGAACTTCGTGAACTCGCGGGCCTGCTGCACGGCGTTCTGGCCGGTGGTGCCATCGAGGACGAGCAAGACTTCGTGCGGCGCTTCGGGAATCTTCTTGCGGGCAACTCGCATGATCTTGGCAAGCTCCTCCATCAGGTGGCTCTTGTTGTGCAGCCGTCCCGCAGTATCGACCAGCACCACGTCGGTGCCTTTGGCAACCGCCGAGCTGACGGAGTCGAAGACCACTGATGCGGGATCGGCTCCCTGCCCCTGCCCGATAATCGGCACACCTGCCCGGTCAGCCCAGATTTTGAGCTGCTCGTAGGCTGCAGCGCGAAAGGTATCGGCAGCGGCAATCACCACGGTTTTGCCAGCCTTGTCGTAGTTGTGGGCGAGCTTGGCTACACTGGTGGTTTTGCCAGCCCCGTTCACCCCGACAATCATGATAACATAGGGTTTGGCCGAAAGAGGTGCATCGAATTCAACAGGTCGATCGTGACACGACTCCACGAGAAGCTTGCGTATCTCCTCCATCACCATCCGGTTCAGCTCCTCCTCCGAACGATACTTTTCGGATTTCGATCGCCGGGTAACCGCATCGACAATATCGAGCGTCGTCTCGACGCCAACGTCGGCACCAACCAGAATGTTCTCGAGCTCTTCAAGAAACTCGTCATCCACTTCGGTCTTGCCTTTGGTGACAAACGAGAGTTTGTCCCTGAGGGTATCTCGGGTTTTGGTCAGCCCCTCTTTGAGGCGCGAAA
>JAAXWL010000139.1 GCA_013334975.1 Chlorobiaceae bacterium | reverse complement strand
CATGCATGAAGCGTGGCTGAATGCGAGCCAATCACGATGCTGAAACTATCGACCGGAGAGCCGTGTGCGGGAGAACCGCCTGCACGGTTCGGAGGGAGGGGAGGCGAGAGCCTTCCCTACCCCTATTGTGATAAAAACCGGGGACGTTCACAACAAACTCGACTTACTGCCCCAAGAAGCGCTGTTTTGCTCGATGACCTGTAAGTCGAACCCTTTTTTTACCGATGACGATGGCGATTTCAATTTTGCTGCCGAAGAGAAAGAGGCCGCACGGTTACCGCCGTAATAACCTATATTGAACCTTTTTCAGGGCTAAACAGGGGTTGGAATGGTTGTATTGACGGTAGAGGGGATTGGCAAAACATACGGGTTGAAGCGGCTGTTCGGGGATGTGTCGTTCGGCATCGACGATCGCGACAAGATCGGCATCATCGGGGCTAACGGCAGCGGCAAGAGCACGCTGATGAAAATTCTGGCCGGGGTTGAAACCCCCGATACCGGAAAGGTGATGGTCTCACGCGAGAAGCGTATCGCCTATCTTCCGCAGGATTCGCCCTACAATCCGGATGATACCGTTCTTGAAGCGGTGCTCAAGTCGGGCGACAGGGTGATGGGGCTCATCTGCGAGTATGAACTTGCTTTGCAGGAGCTTGAACATACCCAGGGCGACCAGTCGGAGCTGATCGACAGGGTGACCCATCTCTCGCATGAACTCGATGTGAGTGGCGCGTGGGATCTCGAATCCAACGCCAAGGTGGTGCTGGGCAAGCTTGGCCTGGAGGATCTGACAGCCACCATGGGCACCCTTTCGGGCGGTCAGCGCAAACGGGTTGCTCTTGCTCATGCCCTTGTGGTGCCGAGCGATGCGCTCATCCTCGACGAACCGACCAACCATCTTGATGCTGACAGTGTCGAGTGGCTTGAAAACTATATCCGTCGCTACGGCGGGGCGGTGATCCTCATCACCCACGACCGCTATTTCCTTGATCGCGTCGCTACCCGCATGATTGAGCTTGACGGTCGTACGGCGCTCACCTACACCGGCGGCTACGCGAGCTACCTCGTGCAGAAAGCGGCAGAGGAGGAGCAATCCGTTCGTGACGAACGCAAGCGCAACGCCCTTGCCAAGCAGGAGCTGGAGTGGATGCGTACCGGCGCAAAGGCGCGATCCACCAAACAGAAGGCGCGAATGCAGCGGGCCGAGGCGCTGGTCTATGCCCCGTCGAAGGAGAAGAAGCAGGATATGGAGATCGGCTTCGGGGCTGAACGGCTTGGCAACAAGATCGTCGAGTTCCACGACGTCTCGAAATCCTACGGAGCAAAGAAGCTGCTGCGTGATTTTGACTACATGCTCGAAAAGGGCGATCGCATCGGCATTATCGGCCCGAACGGTTCAGGCAAAACCACCCTGCTCGAAATGATCGCCGGACGGGTCACGCCCGACAGCGGACGCATCGAGATCGGCCCGACGGTCAGGATCGGCTACTACGACCAGGAGAGCCGCGACCTCGACGAATCCAAACGGGTCATCGAGTACATCAAGGAGGAGGCCGAGCAGATCAAGACAAAGGATGGCACCCTTGTCTCGGCGCCCAAGATGCTCGAACGCTTTCTTTTCTCTCCTTCGGCGCAGTACAACTACATCGGGAGCCTCTCCGGGGGCGAGCGCCGAAGACTCTACCTGCTTCGGCAACTGATCGGCTCGCCCAACGTGCTGTTGCTCGATGAGCCGACCAACGACCTCGACATACCGACCCTGCGCGTGCTCGAAGACTACCTCGACACCTTCCCCGGCTGCCTTGTTGTGGTCAGCCACGACCGCTACTTTCTCGACCGCACCGTCGAGCATGTCTTTGTCTTCGAGGATGACGGCGTCGTGCGTCGCTACCCCGGCAACTACAGCGTCTACCTTGAGATGAAAGCCTCGGTGGCCGCCGCCGAAAGGAGCCAGTCGCAGAAAAAAGAGCCCGTTCAGCCGCCGCCCCAGCCGAAACCCGCAGCCGCTGCGCCGTCACAAAACCAGCGCAAACTCAACAGCAAAGAGAAGCGGGAGATGGAGCAGCTCGAACAGTCGATAGCCGAAGCCGAAAAACGCCAGGAGTCGATCAACCGCGAACTGGCCGCCGCCAGCTCCGATTTTGAAGCCCTCCAGCGCCTCGGCGAAGAGCTGCAAAAAATCCAGGCAAAACTCGACCGCGACATGGCCCGCTGGACAACTCTGGCCGAATTGGCGTGAAGGGGGGGACGAGTGACAAGTGACAAGTGACAAGTAGCGAGTGACGAGAGATTTGTCGGGGCAGTCCCGACATGTCGGGACTGCCCTTCAGTGACGATAGAAGATGAGTGTATAATTGATAAATCGGTATCGGTATCGAAATCGGTATCGAAATCGAAAAAAAGATCACAGTACGTCAACAGTACATGAGTTTTTTAGGAATGCTCTTTTGTCCCATGAGTCCCATAGGTCTTGTAGGCCCCATTGGTCCCATGTTGTTTACATCTTGGCAATGCTGAAATTTTTATGAATCTCTTGATTGGCGCTATGGAGAAAGTAGTGGTCATCACTGGTAGCAGCCGTGGGCTTGGTCTCGGGCTTGCGGCGCGTTTTCTCGAAGCTGGTTGCAGGGTTATGGTGAACGGGAGCAGTGAGGAATCGACAGAGAGAGCTGTGGGTAGCTTGAAGGCGTTTGGTGGCAAGGTGGCGGGATGCGTCGCCGATGTCTCGAAGCCCGAGGGCATCGAGGTGCTTTTCGCGGCTGCCGGGCGAACGTTTGGTCGTGTTGACATCTGGATCAACAACGCGGGAATTACCCAGCGTCAGGTTCCGGCCTGGGAGCTTGGTACCGATGAAATAAACCAGGTGCTTTCACTCGATATTGGCGGCGTGGTTCACGGCACAATCATCCCCTTCAGAGTGATGCGCAAAGCCGGTGGCGGCCTTATCCTGAACATGGAAGGTCTCGGCAGCGACGGCTTCATGATGGCTGGTATGACGATCTACGGTACCACCAAAAGCGCGGTCACCTATTTTACGCGCTCGTTCGCCAGGGAGGCGAGTGGTTCTGGCGTCAGGGTGGGAACGATGAGCCCCGGCATGGTGGTGACGGATATGCTCAGGGGTACCGTAATGGTTGACGGCGACGAGGCTGCCAGACGTCGTCGCTTTTTCAATGTCATGGCAGACGATGTGGAGACCGTCAGTTCTTTCCTGTGCAGGAAAGTGCTCGCCTCAAAATCCTATTCGCCCCGTATCGTCTGGCTGAGCAAGCCACGCTTCATCTCGAAACTGTTTCTCGCCCCTTTCAGGCGCAGGGACTTTTTTGCATGAACGTATCCGTTACAGTGGAAGGCCGTACTCCTTGAGAATCAAGGGCACATGTCGGGGTACGAGGGTCTCAAGGAGCTCCGGGCGACGGTATTTGATGTAGTAATAATGTCTGATGAGGTGGTAGTCGGTCGAGTAATGGGCGAAGCCGATTCCTTTTGGTCCGATGGCTGCAAGCAACCCCGAAAGGAGATGGCCAAGCCAGAGCGGAATGTTCCGTTCAGGCCGATACTGTTTTTGCCGCCCTTTCATGGCTTCGATGGCCTGTCCGGCGGTCGATTTGATGTATCTTTTGCACTCCCATTTGCCGAATTCCGGGTACCGGTCGAGTTCCTCTTCGATGAGTGCAAGCAGTTTCGCTCCGGTTTCCGTTCTGACAAGCACCCACTGCCGGTTCTGGTCTGGCAGGAGTTTGCCGGCAAGATAGCCTACGGTAATGTCCGCCAGACTGTTCAGATAGTCGAAGCACCCCATGCAGGCGGGTGGAAAAATATCCGGATTGGCCAGTTCGTCCGGAAGGCTGAAGAAGGGGACTTTTTCGATTTTGCCATTCCGGTGACGGATGTGGATTCTGAAATCCTGCATGAACTCCATGTGCTCAGCCGTCGAGGGAGATGCGGAAATTCTATCAAGCACCCGGTGGAACTCTTTTCTGTCGAGGTTATCGACGCACGGAATGCCGACGGTCATGATCTCCATGCCGTTCAGGTAATCATAACGCTCCATGAAGTCCCGGAGCACATGCAGGTGGCAGGCCGCACCGATAACAAGCAGCCGCTTCAGCCCCTTCCGGTGGGCGTTGCCAAGTGAGGCAAGCACGGGTGAAAGAACCGGTTTGTTGCCTTTTGATGCCGCAATATCATCGAGGCTTTCGGCAAGCAGGGGGGTGGAAAAGAAATGGCTCCCGGGTGAGCGTTGCAGGGTGACGACTCCGTCGATCAATCCCGCCTCGAAGGCTTTTGTGGCGATTCTGGTGATGATGCCGCTCCATTGAGCGCCTTCAATTGGCTTTTTCAACTGGGCGGTAAACCGTTCTCTGGTGATGCCGAAACGCATTTCGACCGGATCGTCGAGAGAGCGCTCCCTGCCGAAAAGTCTGCGCTCTCTCTGGCCGAGCCAGCCATTGCTGAAGACGCAGCATTGCAGGCTCTCCGCCTTGGGCCATGCCAGGTTGGAACATAATCCACAGGAGCTGCAAAGTGATTTTTTCATAAAGCGTTGCCTGGCAAGGAAGGTTTTTTTGCGAGATCGACGATAAAAAATATATTGAACCATTCACAGAGTTATAATATATGCTATGAGCTGCGCAAAAGCAGGGGACTCTCACAACGACCGGAACCCCCCAACCACCCAGCTTGTCAGCGAAGCGCTCCCATGACTTGCCCTCTCCGATACCGATTTCGAAGAAGAGAAATAAAAACAATTGAGATAATCCAAATCGGTATCCAAATCGAACAAAAAGGATTCCGATAGGGCTTGGAAATTCAATCCGATACCGATTTCGATACCGATACCGATTTGGAGGAAAAGGAGGAACAATCAAACCTGGCGCAATACCATGATTTACACGATTCTTGCACGTCTTGAAGCGCTTGCTGATCTTCCGACGGCGGAGATCCTCCGGCGCTTTTTCAAGACCGGCCCGGGAGAGTATGGCGAGGGCGACCGGTTCCGGGGCATCCGTGTACCGGTGCTTCGCAAGCTCTGCCGGGAGTTCCGCCACATCGGCCTTGAAACGATTTACCGGTTGCTCGGCTCCTCCTGGCACGAAGACCGCCTGCTCGCCCTGCTCCTGCTCATCGACCGCTACCGCACCTCAGACGAAGCGGCACGGCAATCGTTCTACGACTTCTACTGCGGTCACACCGCCCGCATCAACAACTGGGATCTGGTCGATCTCTCCGCGCCCTACATCGTCGGACGCCACCTTGAGAGCCGCGACCGCTC
>JAAXWL010000033.1 GCA_013334975.1 Chlorobiaceae bacterium | reverse complement strand
AGAAAAAGATCAGCTTCGAGAGGCTGATCGAAGCACTGGGAAAGGTGTGAAACGGAGAATAGCGTAAGAAGAAAATCTTTTACTAATAGAAAGTTGCAGCCAATAAAAGAGGCGGCTTATACCATCAAACGACATTGGGATGGCATTTTGCGATGGGGTTCACAACCAGAATCAGCAATGGAACGCCTGGAGGGTATCAGCACCCTCGTTAAAGCAGCTAAAGCACATGCACGGGTTTACCGTACCATCAAAAATCTCAACAGTATGATTTACCTGATCAGCGATAAACTGAATTTTGTTCTACCCACTTAAAACGGCGAGGAGCCATCATAAACGACTGGAAATTGACAAAACTCGCTCTGAATGTCAATAATATTCAAACCTTAACTGATACCTGAGTGTTGGTGGCTTTATGAAAAAATAAAAATAACTCAAACGAGTTACCGCCATCCGGACTAATGCATCAAAGCACTATTCATGGTCGTATAATTGCAAAATCAGGAGTCAGCAGTTAATGCTGCGACTGCGCTGATAAGCCGGATGGTTGCCTCACTTGCCTCTTTGACAGGTTCCAGCTCTTCGTCGCCGAAGTGATCTACATACTCGCTCCAGCATCCCTCGCAAAATAATCCGTAAAGGCACTGGTCGCAATCCTTTCCTTTCTTTTTGATCGCTGGACGAACTTCGTTCCAGTCAAGCGTCGTGCTTGCCACTGGCTTGAACAACCTGATGCTTTTTTCAAGGTCGTAGATTTCGGTCACACATTCCGGACTGTCAGGAACAATACAGAAGGGAATGGCTTCAAACTCGATACCTATACCAAGCTGACGGCCCTTTTCCACAAGGTGTTTCAGTACCGGTTTGATATCCTGATACCTCGGCACGACATCGATGAAATTGATCCGTGCATCGCCAAGTGCATGGGGAAAAGCAAAATTTGCCTGTTTTATGTCTACGTTATCGAGCAGGTCAAGAATGTCGGGAAGAGCATGCATGTTGAACTTTGAAATGACAATCTTGGCCGTCACCCCTTTACCGATGGCTCTGAGGTTGCGCAATCCTGCTACCGTCTGGTCGAAACTGCCACGCTCGCCGGTAATTGCGTCGTGAATGGCCGCTGTTGATCCGTGAATCGCTATTGTGCAATAGATCCGTTCAACTGGTTCGATCACCCGACACATTTCCGCATCGGCAAAAGCCCTGCCGTTACTTTGAAGACCTATAAAAAGTCCTGACTTGCAGCAATAATCCACGATTTCGGCGAAATCGGGTCGGATGGTAACCTCCCCTCCTGTCAGCACAATGTACTCTGCACCAACATCCCTGTAGGTATCAAGGATAGCCCGCCAATCTCCGGTTCCAAGGTCGGTCGGAAGGTTGAGGTCTTCAAGAGCCCTCCTGTCGTCGGCTACTACGCAGTGAACACACTGGTTGTTGCATGTATAACCAAACTTGATGTCACATTTGATCACGGCAGCCTCCTTCTCGGCAGTTGACTTTAGCGGAACTTATATCGGTACATGCAGGGGAAAACAGCAAACCGTCTGATCCGGTTTCCTGCACACACATCAAAGCGTTTTTCGTATGCTGGTAACGTAACACTGCTGTTATATCCTCCGGAGACGTTATAAGCTTGTTGAACAGATAATCGAACAGAAAAAGTGAGAAATGACAACGCGGGTCCTGGCTTGCAGGCAGCCTCAGGCTTCCACTCTCAGCGTAACTTACTACAGGACAGATACCGCAATAGGGCTTGTAAGCACAATCTTCGCACAGAGGATCGGTATGGAGCGAGGCCTCAAACACACTCATGGAAGAAGAAGACCCGAGAATGTCTTCATAGGTATCTTCAAGAACATGACCTATCTTCAGTTCTGGAAATGTCCTTGCTTCATCACAGGGATAGATATCCCCGTTGATGTCATAGACTAACTGGCCTATGACTGCGCCGCAGGGACTTCGAAAATCCATATAGGAAACATCGACGTCGTGCGTTACCTTTGAAAGCGCCAGGAGAAACATCCGGTCCATGATGAATGTTCCTCCCTTCAGAAGCTCGAACGTGTAATCAAGAATATCGCGGTAAACGGCCAGAAAATCGTCATTTTCCTCGATGCCGAGGCTATCCCAATGATCACGAGCGTGACCAATTTGCTGCACCGGGTTGACACACAGTTCATCGCGCCCCATCTGTACATACATGTCGATGATCTCTCGGTAATGCTTCAGGCTCTGATTGCTCAATACAGTGAGCACCCCGATGCTTTTCAATCTCCCGGCTGCAAGCTCCAGATTGCTGCGTACCAGATCATGGGAACCCTTTCCGGAAGGAAAATGCCGGTGGAGATCATGAAGAGCTGGGGGTCCGTCAACGGAAGTGCAGAGTGAAATGTCGTGTTGTTCCACAAAGGAAAGGATGTCAGGCGAAAGCAGCGTGAAATTGGACACAATGGCAAAAGCAACCTTCTTGCCGACCTTGGGGGCCTGGGCCTCTGCATACTCGATAACATCCCTGATTGCTGCAAAATTAAGAAACGGTTCGCCACCTTGAAATTCGATCGTCAGCTGCGATGCTGGAGTGGCAAGGATAAAATCAGTGATGCGTCTGCCCATTTCAGGAGCAAGGTCTTCTCCGGACGAGTCCGCACCGGATGCGGAGGCATGACAATAATCGCATTGCAGGTTACATCTCCGGGTAGCAACCACGATATGAAGCGTAGTTCCGCACATACTGGTGCTTTTCCATCTGCCGAGTCTTTTTTCGAGATCACCCGAGTTGGCCACCGTATGGATCAGCCCCTTTTCTTCGAGTTCACGGAGTAACTTTTTTCCTGCCCTCCTCTTGTCAAGATTGGCGAACTGACGCCTCCCGATGATCGCCCACGCTCCGTGGACAGCGGTCAGAAGCACTTTGCCATCAATGACGCGGCTGCTGTAGTTTTGTTCCCAGAATCGATCTTTTGCCATCATAGTTCAAAGGCTGCCTGGAGTCATTCAGAAAAATTGATTTCAGCGAAATATGGCAATCCGGCAGTTCCGATTGAAAAGACGACCGCCAATGGTAAACGATCCATGGGATCGTACCTCTACCTCGCGGCAATCCTCCAGGAGCTGTTCCATCAGCGTCCCTTGAACGGTATACACCTGCCCAAGCCTTATCGTATTCCCCCGAACTTCGTAATCATGCGAATAGGCAATCCCTTGCCTTTCGGTATAGATCACCACCGATTTCAGATGCGTCTCCAGTGTTGATGCCAGCGCTGGAGCATGCTGTTGCAGGGCCCGCAGGTTCTCCGAACTGATGCGACTGGTTGCCTCACATTCGGGACTACAGGGAAAATGACTCATCAGGCTTATGTCGAAATAGCTCAACTGACTGTTGTTCAGAAAAGAAAATGGCTTGAACGATTGTATGCATGGCAGGATATAATCGTTGTCCCGGTCGGCACGCCGGGCATACCAGTAAACAAAAAAATCGATACAGCACATCGGGTAACCGAGCATGGTAGCAAAAATCCTGCCATTCTCCTGGCAGGCTGCGGCAAGCTGGCTGTATTCAGGATTCCGGGAAACCATCAGGTCAGTATAAACAATATCAGACGGGTCGATGTCAAAACTGGCAATGTTCGAATAACCTGCCTTGGCTGGCTCCCTCACAGGGACATACCTCCTGCGTGATATTTCAGCCGCAAGGCCGTGATGCCGACACCAGTCCCGCACCTCAGGAACATCGGCCTCTCGAAGGGAAATACAGCAAACATCCCGTGTACCGACAAGAACGGCAAACACCTCAATCCGGCTGCAAAGGGTCACGAACCCCCTGAGGCCTGCATCGATATTGTCCCCTTCGAACAAAAGTGGAGGCAAGGATACCGGTATAGTCATCTCAGTCAACGATGAACAATCGAATTAAACCGCCAGTTAACGTAAGGCCCTGACGGTGCCAGAACCAGAAAAAAAAGGAACATGGAAGGTCAAAGAGAAAACTCCCCGATGATGGTGCGCAATCCGCAGGAATAGAGGTAATGCGGACAATTCTATTCAGATCGCATGGCACCTCCACATGGCGAAAAGACAGGAGGTGCCTGCGACTGCGGCATAAAGTCTTAAACAAACGCTCTCTTAACGAATGATCTTCCCTTTACCTGCCACACCGGTAATCTTGCTTGCAATGCTGGCTGGCAAAACGACCTTGTCGAAATCTCTCGGAACCATAACCGTACTGCCTTTGGTGTGAGAGTCCTTGCAATGTGGATCACCACCCTTGCAATGGCTTTCATGACTGCTGTTCTGGTGATAACCGGCAATAAGACCTCCCGCGCTGATGCCTCCCCCTGCTTTGATTTTTTCGAGTTCAGTGCCGAGCTTTGCCGTGTCAATTTTCTTGATACCTTCAAAATCGGCATCGCTGATCTGAAAATCGTTTTTCAGGGCATCGGGTTTGTTGAGATACTTTGACCGGAATGCAGTATCAACCGCAACTCTGAAAATGTAATCCCTTGGTGTCAATGTTGACTTGGACATCTTTCCCCCCTTTGTTTTGATTATTGGTGCAGAAGAAACCATACTATATTCATCTTCGAAAACAGGTACCCCCATAATTCCATTTCTAAATCAACAGTGCACTTATAATCCAGAGCCATACCTACGGTAGAATGAACTCGTGGGATATCCAGTTCCATAGCCCTCAGTGATACCTCCATGTGGTCTTCAAGAGATTCCAAACTATTGAAGAGCACATTGGCGAAAGCTTTTTCGCGCAACTCATCCCATAAATGCCCCACTGGATTGAGTTCCGGTGCATTGGGCAGCAAAGAAACCCGTTTCATGCTTGCTGGCATCTTTAACGTTGAGGATTTATGCCAGCCAGCGCCATCCATGATCATGATGATTCTGTCATCCGGATATCTGACCAAAACCTCAACAGGGAATATCTGCATGCAAGCACTGTTGACGTGCGGAAGAATCAGGGTGTCAAGCATTCCATCACGCATCGAGACCTCTGCATAAGCCTAAGTATATTCTTGCATTAACATCGCCATAGTCAACGGACAAACTGGTCGCGGGCACCAGCATCGGCGCGTATCTGAAATTCGACCGAAGCGGGCTTCATCCTGAAACATCTCCCGAAGCGGCTTATCGACAGCCCATTCCTTTTTGATTACTGCGAGGAGTTCCGAGAGTTTTTTTTCCACTCCGCGCGTGCCTCAATTTCGCTTTTTGTATGCCGGTTATCAGGTGCAAGCTTTCGCCAGTTATACCTATTCAGGAGATTATAGGTAGATGCCAATGCCCTCCTCGGCACAATCGCGCATTCAATGCCTGCTTGTTTTCGCCGACAATCAGAATCCCTCCATGAGCTGTTTTATCGCGAAATGGCGCCAGGAAAGCAGCTTCCTCCTCCTTGCTCATATTTTCCCCATGACTACCGCCGCGCCTGGGCTTCGCAGTTACCTGTCGCCCAGCGGATCGGATGAAACGAGTCCTCAATTTGCAGGCCCAACCTTTGAAATGCCGAGAATGGCGGCCACCTGATCCATCGATAATCCATATTCCAGCGGCAAAACAACTGCTTGTGCCAGACGAAGATCCTCAGCAGTTCGCGCCGTTTTCAAAGCCTGCTTGGCCGTTGCCAATACATCCTTGCCACTTGCTGGTCGTGCCATATACCCTCCTTTTGGCTTATGGGTATATTATGGCCTTTTTGAATTAGAATCGGAATAAGATCGACAATCACATTTCTCCAAACCGGATCGAAAATAACCAACTTGTCCGGTATTCCAGAGGCTATACCCGAAATGAATAGCCGCACACAAAAGTCAAGATCGCCCAAGCTGAAGACAGATGCACATAATAGCCGTGTTGCTAACAACAAATGCTTAAGAGACATAAGTAAGCGAGGTCAGTAATCCGCATCAAGCAACCTTACTCCAATAGTTTCCGTCAAAGAACAGGATAACCTCTCAAATTCATTCGATATAAATGACATATAAGGTCTGAACACATCGACGATTGAACAAGGCAAACGAGGCATCAAGTCTTAACTGGAACCGTCTCGAAAGGGGTACTGAAAAGCCCGGCGCCGAAGATAGCAATTTATAAATACAAAGAATCACGGAATTTATCAAGTCAATACTAATAATCATGTCATTCTGGAAATCTATATTGATTCCGACCCCGACTTTTGAAAAGCTCTCCTCAGACATACATCGGCGAAGAAAATAATCGAGTTTAGGTTGCTTCAGTGCGCCAATAATTCGCCAGTTTTTCAGGAAGATCCTCCACTCTACCACCTGAACATCGGCAGAGGATCCTTCGGGTTGGTTTTTATGCGCTCGAAGGTGAGGCGGGTGAGGGTACTATGAAAACCTGCGTTCGGGTAGCGGCGGCGGATTTCGTTTATGTACTGGCGATCGAGACCAAAGGTGAAGGCTCCAAGTGAGAGATCGATCCAGTCTGCCTTGCGAAAAGATTCGACAAGCCACTCACAGCTGTTACTCCACGCGGTCACTTTGTGGTGCTCTTCGATCATGGTTTCGATCTCATCTGCCCATTCGGTTTGACCGGTTAATGCAAGGTAAGATTGTGCAAGGCGCCTCGATGGCTGGAGATAGTCGAAAGTACCCTCCGTCCATATGCCGAGGTCGTGATATACAGCGGCAATGGCGATCTTCTCTCGCTGCTCCCTTTCCGCTCCGTCCAGTGCGCAGCAAAAGAGGTACACCCGGCAGCAGTGGTTGCGGTAGCCTTTGAAATCGCGCCCGAGCACAGGAAACCAGGGCTCAATGAGATGATCGATGATCGCCAGTTCGGCGGAATGATGGTTCATCAGTGCTGTCCGGTTATTCAAAATCGATTGCCGGGATACAGCCCGGTGGTCTAATCAGGGGAACATCTAGCTTTTCCTGAAATTCGTGGTTCACCTTTTGTATATTCTTCGAATTATCGAAAATAATCTTTTCATGGCTTCCTGGAGCAATGCAATGCTTTGGGAAGGTCATCAGAACAGTTTTTTTATCGTCAGGAGCGATTACCTATGAGTGGAGACCGGGCAACATCAGGGGAAAAAACCGGACTTCTGTGGGCGGCGAGTCTGGTGGCGACAGCGCTCGTCACTCTTGTTGCCACACTGTTTTTTCAGAATGCTTCACTCATCAACCGTGATAGCTCCTCCTCAAAACGGCAGGCTCTCGTCGCGGATATGAGGGTGAACCTCGCAAGGTCAGCCGAAAAGGAGAAGTGCGCTGTCATGGCAACCGGTGATGAACAGTCCGCCAACTTCGCCGAACAGTCCAAATCGGCGGCACGAGAGGTCGATCGCGACCTGAAAAGACTCGAATCGATTATCACCAGAAGCGGTTCCGACAAGGAGAAAAACCTGGTCGCTAAATTCACAAAATCATGGAAGGAGGTTCAGCACATCGATACGGCTCTGCTCGAAGCCGCCATGCAGAATACCAATGTGAAGGCGCTTGGCCTGTCGAACTCGATCGGCGCCGAGATGCAGCGCAAAATCGACGACAACCTGGCAAAGCTTTCGGCCAGGGTTAATCCGGAGACAAAAAAAACGCAGATGGACAAACTTTCCTCCGATGCCCGCATTGCCATACGAACCATAGCCATCCTCCAGACACGCCACGTCGACGCCGGAGCCATACCGGACAAAAAGGGGATCGAGGCCGCCATGAAAGCCGAACAAGCGAAGGTAAACACCGCCCTGAAGTCGCTCGACAGATTGACCGGCAAGAAAAACCGGGGCTACATCCGTGAAGCCATGACTGGTTTCAGTGAGTTCATGCGCGTCAACGAAGAGATCGTGCGCCTCTCCACACTCAATACCAATAAAATAACCGTAGAGATTTCGCTCGGTAAAAAACGTATGGTCGAAGCCGAGTGCACCCGAACGCTCGAATCTCTGCAAAAGCTTGTAGCCGAAAAGCCCTGAAACGCTGCTGGCTTCGTCCGCATTCTCCATTGAAGTCCGCTTCGTCCACAACCTCCACTGCACCAAACCAGCCTCATGGAAAAACCTGAACATCACCATGAAGAGAGGATTTCAGGCTCGGTGGAGCGGGTAACCTTTCACAATGAGGAGTCGGGGTTTTCGGTGCTTCGCCTGAAGGTCAAAAAGCGCAAGGAGCCGGTAGCCGTGGTTGGTTATACCGCCGCGCCTGCTCCTGGTGAGTTTATGGAGTGCGTTGGCGAGTGGCACAACGACCGTACTCACGGTTTGCAATTCAAGGCCTCAAAGATGACGCCGGTCCAACCCACCACCCTCAAAGGCAAGGAGCGCTATCTGGCTTCGGGCCAGATCAAGGGCATCGGCACCTTCACCGCAAAACAAATGGTGGAACAGTTCGGTGATGCCGTATTTAAGGTAATCGAACACGAACCGGAGCGGCTGCTTGAACTCCAGGGAATCGGTCGAAAACGGCTTGAGATGATCAAGGCTTCATGGGCTGAGCAGCGGGCTGTGCGCGACATCATGCTCTTCCTCCAGAATCATGGCGTCGGTACGGCCCGTGCATGGAAGATCTACCGTCGCTACCGCGAGCGCGCCATCGCCGTAGTCACCGAAAATCCTTACCGCCTCTCCCTCGACATCGATGGTATCGGCTTCCAAACAGCCGATACCATTGCCATAAGCCTCGGCGTCGCCAGAAATTCGGTCATGAGGGCCGAAGCCGGCATCAGCCACGTCCTTGCCCGGATGGCGCTCGATGGTCACTGCGCCGTTCCGGAGGAGACGCTGATCGATGAAGCGTCACGCCTGCTCGAAATCGACCGTCCGCTGGTGGCCGAGGCTGTCGCCAACGAAAAGCTGACCCGGCGCATCGTCGGTGAAACGATCGATGAGACCACCTGCATCTTCCTTGAATCGCTGCACCGGGCCGAAACCGGCGTAGCTTCCGGCATCACCCGCCTGAAACAGGGCATCCTGCCGTGGAAAGCACTCGATCCGCACGACGTACTGCCCTGGATCGAAGAGGAGACGGGCCTTGTACTCTCCCCCTCCCAGCGGAGCGCGGTCACTCTGGTGCTCTCCAGCAAGGTATCGATCATCACCGGCGGCCCCGGCGTCGGCAAAACCACGATTCTCAAAGCTATTCTTGCGGTTCTCGAACGCGAAGAGGTCTCGGTGGCGCTCTGCGCTCCCACCGGACGGGCAGCCAAACGACTGACCGAATCGACCGGCATCGAGGCCAAAACCATCCACCGTCTGCTTGAATTCGATCCGATAGCTTACGATTTCAGGCGCTGCCGGGGCAATCCGCTCGAAACCTCGTTCGTGGTGGTGGACGAAACCTCGATGGTTGACGTGCTGCTCATGCAAAAGCTCATGGCGGCTATTCCCGAACAGGCGGCGGCGGTATTCGTGGGCGACGTCGATCAGCTTCCCTCGGTCGGCCCCGGGGCTGTGCTCTCCGACCTGATCTCGTCTGACGCCATTCCAACCGTGCGCCTCACCGAAATTTTCCGGCAGGCTGCCGAGTCGATGATTGTGGTCAATGCCCACCGGATCAACCAGGGGCTTCTGCCGCTGACAGCCGAAGGCAAGGAGCTGTCGGACTTCTACGTAATACCGGCAAGTTCACCGGATGATATTTATGGCAAGGTAATGCAGCTCGTGACCGAGCGCATTCCGAAACGGTTCGGCTTCGACCCGGTCAAAGATATCCAGGTGCTGACCCCCATGAACAAGGGGGGAATCGGAACCCGCGCCCTGAACGCCGATTTGCAGGCACGCCTGAACCCCGCAGCCGAACCCAGGGTCACGCGCTTTGGCAGTACCTTCGCTCGCGGCGACAAGGTTATCCAAACGGTCAACAATTACGACAAGGAGGTTTTCAACGGCGATATTGGCCAGATCGAGAGTGTCAGCGTCGAAGATGACCTCCTGACAGCGCTCTTCGACCGTCACCGTGTCGAGTACGCTTTCAGCGAGCTTGAAGAGATGTCGCTGGCCTACGCTACCAGCATTCACAAAAGCCAGGGCTCCGAATACCCCGCAGTCGTCATCCCGCTGGCCATGCAGCACTTCACGATGCTCGAACGTAATCTGATCTACACTGCCGTTACCCGCGGACGAAAACTTGTCGTCATCGTCACGGAGCCAAAGGCACTGGCTATCGCTATCCAGAACTGCAAGTCGAAACGTCGCCTGACCGGTCTGGTACAGCGACTGAAAAATTCCGGCATACAAAACTGGCAAAATTGGTAAGCACCCGCCCGGCATGGCGAGTTTCCGGTACGCTCTCCCGCAGGGTATCGACATCATCACCGGCAATCTCAAGATCGGCAATCTCGTCACACACATAAGCTTCCATGATCTCCCTCGTGTATTCAGGATGGAATTGGACACCCCAGGCGCTATGACCGACCCTGAAGGCATGGTTTGGTTCGAAATCGTTGAAAGCCAGGCGGATGGCATCGGGCGGCAACTGCAAGACGCACTGTGCATGGGTTGCATGGGCTCTGAAAGGGGAGGGAATCCCCTCAAAAAGCGGATCGCGCTGCCCATCGGCAGTCAGTTCAACCCAAACGGTACCAACCTCCCGTCCGAGCGGATGGTAGCCAACCTCTCCTCCCGCAGCCCGGCCAAGCAACTGGTGACCATAGCAGATTCCCAGAAAGGGCACACCAGCCCCGATCAGTTCCCTTATCCATCGCTCGATGCCGACACTCCATGGGCGGTTATCGGTCACCATGGCATGTGAGCCGGTCACGACGACTCCGGCGCACACCTGCGGTTCTGGCAACAACTCCCCTCCCTCGGCATTAACCACAACAACCGGACAAGTAAGTTCGCCGAGCCCCCGTTGCACCCACTCCTCAAAATCCCCGAGCCGTTCAACCTCGGTCTCAAAGGTGCTTCCGGCCTTGATAATGTACAGGTTTTTCATAATCAGACAGATGATAACAATCGAAGATGCAAAGCTATCATCTTTCTCCGACAGAATCAATCATACCGTTCCGGTTATCCTCCTTTTTTTTCGTATATTGGCCGCAAAGCAACAGCGTATTGCCGTTACGCTTCGAATCACAGGATGAAACACCACTCACTCATATTTCTGACTGGCTTCAGCGGTTCCGGAAAATCGACCATAGGTCCGTTGCTGGCAAACTCCCTCGGCTTTGAGTTCATCGACCTTGACCGTGAAATCGAAATCAACGCCGGCAAGAGTATCACCCAGATGTTCACTGAAGATGGCGAAACCGCATTCAGGGAGCTCGAACTCAGGACGCTCAAACACATCGGTGCAAGGGAACGACTCGTCGTATCGCTGGGAGGAGGGGTGCTTGAAAACGACCGCTGCATGGAACTGATAAGAAAAAACGGCACGCTGATCTATTTAAAATCGAGTCCTGAAATCCTGGCGATCCGGTTACAGCACAAAACCGACCGCCCTCTCCTGAAAGGTCCTGACGGACACAAGCTTTCAAGGGAAGAGATACAGCAACGCATCGCCATCCTTCTGGAAAAGCGTGAGCCCCGTTACCAGAAAGCCGATCTGGTGATCATCACCGATACTAAAAAAATCGGCGTAACGGTCGAGGAGTTGACAAGAAAAATCGAGAAGCACATCCGACGTACCTCTCGAAACAGTAACAAGGAGAAGTAAGCATGCCTGTTCCGGAAAGCTCAATCATCGTCAGAACTCCGGTCATTGATTCGATCGGAGAACTCTACACCGCCTCCGGACTGGGAAAAAAGAGCGTGCTGCTTTTTGACGAAAACACTCGCAAGCTGTTCGGCGATGAGATCATCGAATCGATGCACCACCAGGGATTCCGCACCTGTGAACTCGTCGTGCCCGCCAGGGAGACCTCCAAAAGCGTCACTTCGGCATGGAAGCTCTACGGACAGATGATCGAGGCTGAGGTTGACCGGGGCTGGAACCTGCTCTGCATCGGCGGCGGCGTGGTCGGCGACCTCGGCGGCTATATCGCCGCCAGCTACTACCGTGGCATTCCTGTCGTGCAGCTTCCGACCACCCTGCTGGCCATGACCGACAGCTCCATCGGCGGCAAGGTAGCCATCAACCATCCACTCGGCAAAAACCTCATCGGTTTCTTTCACTTGCCGAAACTGGTGCTGATCGATCCGGCAAACCTCAGGTCGCTGCCGATGCGCGAAATCTACGCAGGCATGGCAGAAGTGGTAAAATATGGATTCATCGCCGACCGGAGCTTCTTCGACCTGCTGGTCTCTCGCTTCGACGACATCGTGCGTCTCCAGGAGCCCTGGATCTCCGAAGCCGTCAGCCGAAGCGCCTTCATCAAGGCTGATGTGGTGGAGAAGGATTTCAGGGAGACCTCCGGCCTCAGGGCAACCCTGAACTTCGGCCACACCTTTGCGCACGGACTCGAAAAACTTGCGGAGTACCGCAATCTCAGGCATGGTGAAGCCGTGACCCTCGGCATGGCCTGTGCGCTCTTCCTGTCGAACCGGCTTGGCTTTCTCGAAAAAACAGGGTTGGAAGAAGGACTGGAGCTGATCGGACGATTCCGCTTCCCGAGGGGCCTGATCAACAGACGCTTCCTCTCGTTGGAGCGCGAGGAGCTGTTCAGCAGCATGTACTCCGACAAAAAGAAGATCGACCGGCAACTGCGCTTCGTCCTCCTCGACCGCATCAGCCACGCCTTCCTGCATGACCAGGAGATAGAAAAAGAGAGCGTACTCCAGTCGATCGACGACGCAAAGGGGTGGTTCTCGGAAAAAAGAGAGTAACTCTCTTTCAATCGGTATCGCTATCGGCATCGAACCCCGACCCAGATGTCAAGCTGTCACTTCACGGCAGATTCATTCGCAAGAGCAGGTCAGCTCCGCGAAGAACAGCAAGCTCATCGATCACACTGACCGAACCGATCTCCGAAGCGATACTTCGACTGTTGCCTCCCGTGACAATCACCTCAACCGAAGGTTCACCTGACTCCCTGATCAATTCATCGGCAACAACATCGACGAGGCCGCCGATCTGGCTGACCGCACCCCAGTAAATACCGCTCCTGATACACTCCTCCGTCGATCGGCCCAGCAGCTTGTCAGGCTTGCCAATCTCCACCAGGGGAAGTTGTGCTGTTCTCGAATGGAGGGATCCTGCCATCATGTCGATACCCGGCATGATCAGGCCGCCACGATATGCCCCGTCTGAACCAAGCACATCAAAGGTGATCGCCGTTCCGATATCGATGGCAATCACCGCCCTGCCCTCGCAGAGATGACGACCCCAGGCGCACAGTGCAAGACGATCAGCACCAAAGGTGCGACAATCACCATAGTCAAGCCGGAAGGGAAGACGAAGCGCAGAACTGATGTGCAACACGGGAACCGGAAACATCGACCCGAGTAATGTCGTGCACGCCGCAGTAATTCCCGGAACCACACTGCAAAGAGCGATTGCTTCAGGGGCGCCGTACCGGCCAGACAACCTCCTGAAGAGATCAGCCATCCTGTCGGTATCGGCATACCCGTTGCTGGCCATAGACTCGACCGAGGGTTCTGCTTTGCCTCTGAAAACGGCTGCCGTTGTGGTCGTATTGCCAATATCCACCACCAGACGTACCGGCGGCTCAGCGGTCGATTCGCTCTGAGAACTCAGCATGGATAGAGCGGCATTTTACAGGTTCAGGGTCGCTTGACCGTCTGCCCGCTTCTCGATGAGAGCTCCGAAAGCATTTTTTCAGCATCGGGCAGTCCGTGCTTGCCTTCGGTAACGAAAACCGAGTCCCTCAGACCGGCATTTTTGGCCACAATGAAGATTTTTGATGGCGGATTATAGGTCACCGATTCCTGGTAGATCGACATGATATCCCTGAAGAGGAACATTTTCTTCTGACCATTGCGGAAACGATATTCGAGCCGATCCGCTGAAAGCGTCACTGCGTCACCATCATTGCCGTGTTCTGCACTGAAACGGGTGTTATAATACTGGGGCAAGCCGAGGGCGATGGTCGTCATGATGACCAGCAAGGCTGTTTTCCAGAAACAACCGAAATCAACACCATAGGAGAATTTGCCGTAGCGGTAAAAAACGGCCCATCCACCGGCCAGAAAGAGCATGGCCAGAGTCCATGTGACATAATAGTAGAAGTCAAGCCACCAACCGGGAAACGACATCGGATACTGAAAAAGAGCGGACATGGGCAACCCCGGTAAATCTTTTTATTTTGAAAGGTCAAAAATACAGCTTTTCGGCATTTATCGGCAAAACAATAATCAAGAGAGCGTCAACCCATGAAATCATACCACAAGGAGCTCTGGATGGAGGTGGCATCCAGAATGGATTTTGTCAACATCACCCGAGAGGTGTCGCGTGCCCTCGAAGAAAGCAGCATCAGGGAGGGTCTGTGCCTGGTCAACGCCATGCACATCACCGCGTCGGTCTTCATCAACGACGATGAAGGTGGCCTGCATGCCGATTACAAGCAGTGGCTCGAAGAGCTGGCCCCGCACGACCCGTCTCGTTACCGCCACAACCGGACAGGTGAAGACAACGGCGATGCACACCACAAACGCCAGATCATGGGACGTGAGGTAGTTGTGGCCGTAACCGCCGGACGCCTCCACCTCGGCCCCTGGGAACAAATCTTCTACGGCGAATTCGACGGCCGCCGCCGTAAACGAGTGCTCATCAAAATCATCGGCGAGTAATGCCGTATCAAGCTTAAACTGATGTATTATTTTAAGCCATTGATTTATTCCAAATCCAAATCGGTATCGGTATCGAAATCGATTATTTCTGTAAAAAGCAGAAAACCGTTCTATGGCTGTATCTATTTAATTATAAAATGGTTATCACAATAAGCCATAATGCTCAGTGAGCTTTTCTTTAGTCTCTTCAAAAGGAACTCGATACCGATTTCGATGAAAAAAGACTTCTGACTATTTACCGTTGACTCGACAGTAGTCTCTCCTCTTCCGTCCACTTCGTCCACAATCTTACATTTTCTTTAAAACAAAGAGCCCCGGAAATCCGGGGCTCCTGTACGCTCTTCACTCCAGTGCTCAGTGTTCGAAAAGCATCTCGGAGTAGGTCGGAAGCTGCCAGCGGCTGCGATCGATCTGCAGTTCAAGCTTGTCGGCTACTTCGCGGATAGCATTCATGCAGGGCAGAAGCCTTGCGGAACAGAAATCGGCCTTGTCGAGTTCTGTTTCCTGCTCCTCCATCTCTTCGACGGTCTCTTCAAGGATGGCATTCAACTCGATCAGTTTCGACAGGTCTTCGGCCAGTGTTCTGAGATGCCCGGCCTGACTTCTGAAAGCCTCATCGGACAGACCGATAGCCTCAGCGGCGGCAAGCAGGTTGTTGAACGAGCTGGCCAGTTCGCCCTGGTACTCTGAAGCATCAGGAATAACCATGGTCTTGATCATCAGCAGAAGCGTACGGGCCTCGATGTCGATGCCTTTCACGTAACGCTCGATACGCACGTTGTAGCGGGAGTCGATCTCCTCTGCGGTCAGCACGCCGTACTTGACAAACATGGCAATCGTATCCGGATCGATCCAGGCGCGAACCGATTCAGGAGTGTTCTTCATGTTCGGCAGGCCACGGTCTGCAGCAGCCCTCTGAAGATCTTCACTGTAGTTGTCACCGGGGTAGCGGATGATTTTAGTAGCAGTAATGCCATCGCGAACAGCGGCCAGAATTGCGTCCTCTTTCGACATGCCGGCGTCGAGCTTTGCATTGATTTCACCATTCAGGTCGTCAATAGCTTCCGCCATGAGCGTATTGAGTACGGCGTTCGGCACCGAGATCGGCTGGCTTGAACCCACCGCGCGGAACTCGAACTTGTTGCCGGTGAAGGCAAACGGCGAGGTACGATTACGGTCAGTGTAATCCTTGTTGAGCAGAGGCACATGGCTGAGGCCCAGATCAAGAAGCTGCTTTTCGGTCTTCAGGTCAACCTTGCCGCTTTCAATGGCATCAAGCACCTTTTCGAGCAGGTCGCCGAGGAACACCGTGACAACGGCTGGCGGAGCCTCATTGGCGCCAAGACGGTGGTCGTTGCCGATGCTGGCGACCGAAGCGCGCAGAATAGCCGAGCGCTTGAGGACACCCTTAAGCACCGCTACGAGGAAGACGAGGAAGCTGATGTTGGACTCGGGAGTGTCACCCGGATCGAGGAGGTTCATGCCGCCATCGATACCGATCGACCAGTTGTTGTGCTTACCGGAGCCGTTGATACCGGCGAAGGGCTTTTCAAACAGCAGCAAAGCAAAGCCTTTCTTTTCAGCCACTTTACGCATGACCTCCATGACCAGCAGGTTATGATCGGAAGCGATGTTGGCCTGTTCGAAAATCGGGGCAAGCTCGAACTGGTGCGGGGCTACCTCGTTGTGGCGGGTCTTGGCCGGAATGCCGAGCAGGAAAAGCTCCTCCTCAACCTCCTGCATGAACTCGAGAACACGATCAGGAATGGAACCGAAGTAGTGATCTTCGAGCTGCTGACCTTTCGGCGGCAGAGCACCAAGCAGCGTGCGACCGGTCATGACCAGATCAGGGCGTTGCGTATAGAACTTCTTGTCGATCAGGAAGTACTCCTGTTCAGGGCCTGCATAGGTATTGACCCTGTTCACACCGCTAATGCCGAGCGTATCGAGCAGGCGGATTGCCGCTTTGCTGACGGCATCCATAGAACGCAGCAATGGGGTCTTCTCGTCAAGCGCTTCTCCGTGGTATGAGATAAAGACTGTCGGAATGCAGAGAGTCATGCCCTTGCCGCCTTTCAGAAGGAATGCCGGGCTGGAAGGATCCCATGCAGTATATCCGCGGGCTTCGAAGGTCGAACGCATACCGCCAGAGGGGAAGCTCGAAGCGTCAGGTTCTCCCTGGATGAGCTGCTCGCCGGAGAAACGTTCCATCACGGTACCATCTTTTTCGAGGGTCAGAAATGCATCATGCTTTTCTGCGGTCGTGCCGGTCATCGGCTGGAACCAATGCGTATAGTGGGTGGCTCCATGCTCCAGGGCCCACTCCTTCATGCCGTGGGCGACAACACCAGCGATATCGGCGGGAAGCTTTTTGCCTGCCTTGATTGTCTCCTGCAAAGCCTTGAACACCTCTTTGGGAAGCCTGTCACGCATGGCTTCGGTGCCGAAGGTCAATGCGCCATAATAGGACGCCACAGGTTTTTTCTCGTTACTCAAGAGATCCTCCTTTACATTGTTATTGAACGTGATTGGTAAACCCTGGTAATTACTCTGTTACTTTCGCGGTTTCTTTTCATCGAAGGTAATCAGCACCTGCCGATCCTGCAGGTTATTGCGAACGATCTCCGCACTGATTCTGTTGTTCTTCTTCAACTGTGAAAGAACGAAACTGGTATTGGTGCCCAGCACTCCCGGCCAGCTCTGTATCCGTGACAAAAACCTTTCAAGCGAAGCCGTGTTGTGCGTCATAACCTTGAGGATATGCGAACCCTCTCCGGTGACCGAGTAGCACTCCATTATCTCCTCCTCCTTCATGACATGCTCCATAAAGGACTTGTAATGCCTGGAAGAGTCAACACGGACCCGCACGAAAGCCTGAATGTCGAAACCGAGCTGACGCTCGTCAACCTCCATCGTAAACCCTTTGATAATAGCGTTCTTCTGAAGCTTGTCAAGGCGTTCACTCACCGATGGAATCGAAAGGCCGACCACCTCGGCAAGCTCGCTCAGACGCACCCGGCCGTTTCCGCCGAGGGATTCGATGATCTTCAGATCGATAAGGTCAAGGTGTCCGGACATAACAGAATCTTCGATTTTGTAGGAAATTAATGAAATCTAAGAAATAAACAATCTTTTTCTAAATAATAGGGGTTTTTGCTGGCCGATTTCCTTAATATTTTAGGGCATAACCCCGATACTATCAGCCAGAACCAGAGAAATTTCTTGTTATTTGCAAACAAGAATGTAAGTTAATAATCTATGTCTCTCAACTGCTATCTCGGCGTGATACGGCTGCCAGAGCGCCTTTCCGGGGTCAGGCTGTTGAGTCTTCGTTTTCCCAAACCATCAGTGTAATGTCATGAAGGAATTGTCCCGAAAATTCTCCGCAGATGATGATGATTTGCCGAATCCATCCGGTCAATCCACCCAACAGCCTCCGGGCAGTAACCGTCCTGTCTGTCATGACCTTCATTTCGTGGTGAAGGAGTCGCTCAATCTCGGCGTCAGGTTCATCGACGAATTCGACAGAATGATGAAAAAGTTTCGGGAAGAGCAACCTGAAAAAAAAGAGAACGATCCGTCCTGAAGTGCTGCCGGGCGTCCCCCGGCCAGATTGAGCAACCTTTCGGGAAACAACGGCAATTCCTTATATTCTGCAATCATTTTACAGCATTTCCAACCACAAGTAAGCCAAGCAACCTTGAAAGTAGCCATATTCGGAGCCGGTGTCGCCGGTCTCAGCGCGGCCATCGAGCTGGTCGACCGCGGCCATACCGTCGAGTTGTATGAAAAACGCAAGATTCTCGGAGGAAAGGTTTCGGTCTGGAAAGACAGTGACGGCGATTCGATCGAATCCGGACTGCACATCGTTTTCGGAGGATATAGCCAGCTTCAGACCTATCTCGCAAAGGTCGGCGCCGCTGACAACTACCTCTGGAAAGAGCATTCGCTCATCTACGCAGAACCTGACGGCAAGCAATCCTTCTTTAAAAAAGCCAATCTCCCCAGCCCCTGGGCCGAAGTGGTCGGTGGCCTCCAAGCCGATTTCCTCACCATGTGGGACAAGATTTCGCTCATCAAGGGGCTCTGGCCCGCCCTTGCCGGCAATGAAGAGTACTTCAGAAGCCAGGATCACATGACCTATTCTGAATGGCACCGTCTGCACGGCGCTTCGGAACACTCACTCCAGAAGCTCTGGAAGGCGATCGCTCTGGCCATGAACTTCATCGAGCCCAATGTGATCAGCGCCCGTCCCATGATCACCATCTTCAAATATTTCGGCACCGACTACGCAGCCACCAAATTCGCGTTCTTCCGCAAGAATCCCGGCGACTCGATGATCGAGCCGATGCGGCAGTATATCCAGAGCAAGGGTGGCCGTATCTTCATCGACGCCCGCCTGGCCCGATTTGAACTCAACGACGACCAGACCGTCAGGCGTGCCGTGCTGCGCGACGGCCACACCGTCCAGGCCGACGCCTACATCTCCGCCCTGCCGGTACACACCGTCAAAAAGGTAATTCCAAACGAGTGGCTCGAACACGACTATTTCAGAAACCTGCACCAGTTTGTCGGCAGCCCGGTGGCCAACTGCCAGCTCTGGTTCGACCGAAAGATCACCGATACCGACAACCTCATGTTCTCTCAAGGCACCACCTTCGCCACCTTCGCCGACGTCTCGATCACCTGCCCCGATGACTTCCAGAAGGGCATGGGCACGGCCTCTGGCGGCAGCGTCATGAGTCTGGTGCTCGCTCCAGCTCATCAGCTCATGGGGCTGCCGAACGAAGTAATCACCTCGATAGTGATGAAGGAGATTCACGACCGGTTCCCGAAATCCAGAGATGCAAAGCTGCTCAAATCGACCATCGTCAAAATTCCGGAATCGGTCTACAAAGCCGTGCCTGATGTCGATCAGTTCAGACCTGACCAGATCAGCCCGGTGCGGAACTTCTTCCTCGCCGGCGACTACACCGACCAGCACTACTTAGCCTCAATGGAGGGCGCTGCCCTCAGCGGCAAGCAAGTCGCCGAAAAACTGCACGCAAAGATGGGCCGCTGATAAAGGCACTGAATTGCCGGACAGTGAGTCCTGTTTCAAATTATGTTTGGGCGATCCCTACCTTTCAGGTTCGCCATTAAATGGCGGGTTGGAAAACCCGCCCTCCGTTCAGGATAAGACAAAACTTCTCCGCCTGTCCTGACAACATCGGCATCCTCACGGAAAACATCGCATGAGTCCACCGAACAATCACCTTCTGGTCGTCTTCTCGAAAAATCCGGTTGCCGGGCGTGTCAAGACCCGGCTTGCCGCCAGCATTGGCGACGAGAAGGCCCTGGCGATTTATGAGATGCTTCGTGGCATGACTGAAAAAGCTACGGCAAACATCAACGCTATGCGTGCTGTCTTCTACTCGGAGTTTATTCCCGAAAATGATCTGTTTCTGACCGAAAAAACCAGCGTCTGGCTCCAGGAGGGCAACGACCTCGGCGAAAGAATGCACCTGGCCCTGCTGAAAGGCTTTTCGCTGGGCTTCAGCCGCGTTGCGCTCATCGGCACCGACTGTCCTGAAATGAGCCCGTTCATCGTCAATCTCGCGTTCCGGAAACTCGATACCTGCGATGTAGTGCTTGGCCCGGCCCTGGATGGCGGATTTTATCTGGTTGGCATGAAACAGCCCTTTCCGGAACTGTTCCTCGAAAGAACCTGGAGCACTGCAGCGGTGCTGAACGAATCACTCCGCATCATCCGGAAGAACGGCAAAACTTGCGAGCAACTGCCGACTCTTTCAGACATCGACACCCTCGAAGATCTCGAAAAAAGCGGATTATGGAACGAAACATCAGGCTGAGCATCATCATCCCTGCATGGAACGAAGAGGCCGAAATAGCCCGGCTCCTCGACATGCTGACCACAACCACGGCAGAGAGAAGCGACAGCGAAATCATCGTGAGCATATCAGGCGACGACCGCACCGAAGCGATCGCCCTGACTTATCCGGTAACTGTCTGCCGATCGGAAAAAGGACGGGCCCTCCAGATGAATACCGGCGCCCGGCTGGCAACTGGCTCGATCTTCTGGTTCCTTCATGCCGACACCATCCCGCCCCCTTCGTTCT
This sequence comes from Chlorobiaceae bacterium, assembly GCA_013334975.1. Classification (GTDB taxonomy): domain Bacteria; phylum Bacteroidota; class Chlorobiia; order Chlorobiales; family Chlorobiaceae; genus Chlorobaculum. The sequence continues at coordinate 3,992 of JAAXWL010000033.1, read as the reverse complement.
GCGACGATATTCTGTCCGCAGTCGACCACGGCATCGATGCCGGTTGCTTCCGGATGACCTTTGATGATCCCGACTGGCTCATGCAGCTCTACGGATGGTTCACACAGTTTCCATTCACCATCTGCCGGGGTGGCGACCAGTCACTGTTTCTCAGGAGAACTCTCTTCGAACAGATCGGTGGATTCGACGAACACCTTCAAATCATGGAGGATATCGACATCATCGAACGAATCCAGCAACAAACCGCCTTCCACATCCTCGACTCGACGGTCATCACTTCGTCAAGAAAGTACCAGAACAACGGCATCGTCAGGTTGCAGGCGATCTTCGGCACCATCCATCTGATGTATTCACTCGGTTTCAGCCAGAATGAGATCATCACCTGGTACCGAAACGCCCTCCGCGAAAAAAACTGACCACTTCGAGTTCCTGTATTCGTATTGTCTCAAGCGTTCACATCAGAAAACTTTTCAATTTATTATGACTATATTTAAGGAATAACATTCCAAACAGGAGCCCCGGCTCCGCAGGATATTCCATTTACCTAATACTCTTCAAACTACACCGATCATGGCAACCGAAGAAATCAAAAAGCCCGCAGCCAGCGCACCCAAGCCAGCTGAAGGGGCACAGGAGAGCAATGCTGGCAATGGCGATATGGCACACCTCATCGGCAATATGGGCGTTCTGATCGACTCAACCATCGAATCCGTCCAGGGAATGATCAACTCGGTCAGCTCCGCCACAGGCCAGATCATTGAGGGTGTCACCACCACCATCAACTCTGAGCCGGTCAAGGGGATCATCAACAACGTCAACACGGTTTCCGGACAACTCATCGAAGGTGTCACGAACACCCTGAAATCCGAGCAGATTCAGAACTCCTTCAACGAGCTTGGCAAGTTCTGGACCGGCATGATCTCAAACCTGAACGAAACCGTCAATTCCGGCCAGGTCAAGAACCTCTTCGACAACGTCAGCGCCGGCCTGAACCAGCTCGTCGGCACAGTCTTTTCCTCCGGGATGCCTCCCGTATTCATGGGCGGAAGCGGAAGCGGCGATGAAAAAAGAAAGCAGGCCAAGCAAATTCCTGTAGTGCTCGTTTCGGAATCAACTGCGGCCAGACAAACCGCAACTGCAACAGAAAGCAAACCGGAAGCGTAACCGCAACAGGCAATCGAAGCCGAAAGGCTTTCAGGTTTATGACCAGGGCGAGATTGAATCTCGCCCTGTTTCATTTCAACTGAAAATCAACATGGGAGCTATGGGACTTATGGGACAGAAGGACTTCAGGGCGATTCTTCCGGTTCACTGAAAGGTAATGTGGGTAATAGGAACTGGGAACTGGGTAATGGGTTCTCTACTCCCTATTCCCTATTCCCTATTCCTCCCTATCCCGGTATGGCCGAAACCGCCAGCTCCACGTTTTGTGTCCGACAGCGCGGCTACCTCTTCCAGCACGACATGATCGACCTTCGTCACCACCATTTGCGCGATGCGGTCACCGTGGCTGACCGTAAAAGGTTCACGACCGTGATTGATCAGAATGACGCCAACCTCTCCGCGATAATCGGCATCGATGGTCGCCGGCGAGTTCGGCAGAGAGATGAGATGGCGCAGTGCAAGACCGCTCCGAGGCCTGAGCTGAGCCTCATAACCCTCAGGCAACTCGATGCTGAAACCAGTGGGAATGAGCGCCGCTCCGGAGGGTTCGACAACAACCGAGGCGTCGAGACAAGAGGAGACATCCATTCCGGCAGCGTGGGCAGTAGCGTAGGCCGGAAGGATTGCCTTTTGATTGAGGCGAACTATTTTTACTTTGATCATCGGGCTTGTCTGAAATTATTCGAAGCCCCACAGGAGCTCGAAGGCTTGAAAATCGTGCCGAACCAATATAAAAAACACCGCCGTGACTTCACCTCTCGAACCCGTTTATGCACTTGCTCTCGGTGCACATCCCGATGATGTCGAACTGGCCTGTGGAGCCACCCTGTTGAAAATCATCGATGAAGGCGAGCGGGTTGCCGTCTGCGACCTGACCGCTGGCGAAATGGGCACGCTCGGCACCGCCGAAACCCGAAGGAACGAGGCCATGCTGGCCTGTGAGCGAATGGGGTACGTGAATCGTGAAATGCTCGATCTTGGCGATTCGGAGCTGCTCCATACCAAAGAGAACCTGCACGAAATCATCCGGATTATCAGGAAATACCGTCCACAGACTGTTTTCTGCAATCCGCCCGAGGAACGCCACCCCGACCACATGAAAGCCTCGAAGCTGGTGTTCGACGCCTGCTATTATGCCGGCTTGCGCAAAATAGAGACTATCGACAACGGCAGACCCCAGTCCGCCCACCGGCCCCGGCACCTGCTCTATTACATCCAGTTCAAGCAGATCGAACCCGACATCATCGTGGACGTCTCTTCGACCTTCAAACGATCAAGAAGTGGTATCACGGCATTCGGCTCCCAGTTCTACCGTGAAACGGAGAGCGACCAGCCCATCACCATGATCAACCGGAAAGAGTTCCTGCCTGGACTCGAAGCCCGTTCAAGATCTCTGGGCGAGCAGATCGGCGCCATGTACGGAGAGGGGTTCCTGCTCTCATCCGCACTCGGCATCGGACGATTCACGGGAGTCTTCCCCCCAGAAAGTTGAATCACGAGTATCCAAATCGGTATCGGTATCGGTATCGGTATCGAAATCGTTTTTTTTCCGTCTTCGATTTCGATGAACAGAGTTGACCCCGAAACCGTTGACGTAACACTACCGCTTCTGAACAGAATAATACGGGATTTAGTCATGCGAAAAACGCTGCACGCCATAACCCTTCTTCTCCTGACGCTCCTCGCAGGCTGCGGATCGAAAGCCTCGGACAAACAGCGCAACGAAACGATCGTGGTCGCCGTCGCCGCAGACTTCGACCATCTCAACCCCCTGCTCATCCAGATGTCGCTCGCCCGCGAACTCTGCACGATGATCTACCCTTCGCTGGTACGGCCCACACTTGACGATAAAAGCGGGGCGATCCTCTTTCAGCCCTCCGCCGCCAGAAGCTGGGAGTTCTCGCCCGATGGCAAAAGCGTCACCTTCCGGTTGAATGACAAGGCTACCTGGCAGGACGGCAAGCCGCTCACTTCGAAAGATTTCAGCTTCTCCTACCGCCTCTACGTCGATCCCTCCGTGGCGAGCAGCCGCCAGGACTACCTGAATGACCTCCTGCTCAAACCCGACGGATCGATCGATTTCGACAAAGCCGTCCTGACCCCCGACGATAAAACCCTGATCCTCCGGTTCAACAGACCGATGGCCGAAGTGATCGTGCTCGACCACTTCAACGACCTCATGCCGGTCGCCGAACACCTCTTTCGCTCGATTCCTCCAGCAGAACTCAGGCAACAGGCTGCAACATTGCCGATCGTCGGAGCCGGGCCCTTCATGCTCGGAAAGTGGCACCGCCAATCAAAGCTGACACTGCTTTCCAATCCCACCTCCTTACTCCCGCATCCTGCCGTAACCCCAACCGTCACCTTCATGGTGGTTCCGGAGTACACCACACGGCTGGCCATGCTCAAATCGGGCCAGATCGACGCTATGATTTCGGCAGGAGGCATCAACCCGAAAGATATCTCCCAGTTGAAACGCGACCATCCCTCCATTGCCGTAACGCCGCTTAAAAACCGCTATTTCGACAGTGTCGTCTGGCTGAACATCGACGGCGAAAGCTGGCGCACCAGCAAAATCATCCAGCCAAACCGCTTTTTTGGTGACCGCCGAGTGCGTCAGGCCATGACCTTCGCCATTGACCGGCAAGCGATCATCGACGGCTTCATGGGCCCCGAACACGCCACCATCGTCAACACAACGCTTTCACCAGCTTACACCTCGCTCATCGACACAACGCTTCCCGCCTGCCAGTACGACCCGCAGAAAGCACTCGCATTGCTCCGGGAAGCAGGCTGGACACCAGGCCCGGACGGCATCCTCCAGAAAA
>JAAXWL010000032.1 GCA_013334975.1 Chlorobiaceae bacterium | reverse complement strand
AAAAATGGAGATATGGCAGCGCGATGCCGGTTATTTCGAATCGGTAAATCACGATCTGACGCGCTTTGCGCTCACTCACCTCATGTCCTTTTCTTGCGAGTTCATACAGTCGCTGACCGTTGTGCCAGACCGCCGAATGCATCGGCGGCTGCTGCATCCTCATGCCAGCAAACGATGCTGCGGCAGCTCTTATCTCCTCTTCGGCAAGATGCGAAGTCTCCCTGACATCGCATTCCGGCGTTTCCGTATCATGGCTTGCCGTCGTAGCACCAAGCCTGATGACGCCTTCATAGGATTTGTCGAGTATTTCAAGAGAAGAGATCGTTCGGGTCTTCCTGCCTGTTGCCAGAATAAGAAGACCGGTCGCTCTTGGGTCAAGCGTACCACAGTGGCCAACTTTTCGCGGCATACCACACCTTTTATACGCCCCCCTGATTTTGGCGACGACGTCGAAAGAGGTCCATTCGAGCGGTTTATCGACCAGCAGATAATCACCATCCTCACTCAGGACGGAGAACGAACCTTGTACGGTCATGGTAAGCATACTCCTGAATTGTGGGCCGCCCCTGGTGCCGTGTCAACGGTAAATAGTCAGCATTTCTTTTATCATCGAAATCGGTATCGGTATCATTTCCACTTTGCTGAGACTAAAGAAAAACTCACCGATTATGGATTATTGTTATAACCATTTAATGATTAAACAGATACGTACACAGGCCGGCTTTCTGTTTTACGTAAATAATCGATTTCGATACCGATACCGATTTCGATTTCGATTTCGATCCGGATAAATCAATGGCTCAGAAAATATACGTCCGTTTAAGCTTGATACGATACTATTTCAGTGAATTTCTTCCGAGGCTCCGCCCCTGACCGATCTGAGCAACTGCTCAATCCGGTTAGCCTGTTCGAAGAGACGATCCTCATAAAATTCGATTTCAGGAATCCGCCTGAACTGGTGACGGATTCTGGACGAGAGAATTTTCCGGAGCACTTTGTTTGCGGCATGAAGATATTCCATCACCTCCTTGCGCTGCTCGTCCGAACCGATGATCGAGATGTAGACCCTTGCAATTCCGAGGTCGGCAGTAATCTTCACCTCGGTAACCGTTACCAGCGAGGCACTGCGGGGCAGCTCTTTCTGCAGAATTTCGCTCATCTCCCTCTGCAGAAGGGAGGAGACCTTCCCGGTTCTTATCGACATGGTGCCTCCGTTACAACTCAGAGTTTGCGTTTCTTTTCAACGATCTTGTATGCCTCGACCACGTCTCCGACCTTGATATCATCGTACCCTTTCAGGCTGAGTCCGCACTCGTAACCGGCATCGACCTCCCTGACGTCATCCCTGAAACGCTTGAGCGAATCGAGCTGGCCATCGAAGATCTGCACACCATCACGCAACAGGCGGATTTTGGAATCGCGGAACACCTTGCCCTCCAGCACGTATGAGCCACCTACATTGCCCACTTTGGGCACCCTGAAGACCTGGCGGATTTCGATCGAGCCGAGACTCTCCTCATGCAGTTCAGGCGAGAGCATCCCTTCAAGCGCTTTTTCCACATCCTCGAGTACGTGGTAAATAACACTGTAAAAACGCACATCAAGATCCTCTTTCTCGGCAAGTCTCTTGGCATTGACGTTCGGCCTCACCCTGAAACCAATAATAATGGCATCCGAAGCTGCGGCCAGCAACACATCGGTTTCAGTGATCTGACCAACACCCTGGTGAATGATCTGCACCTTGACCTCTTCGTTGTGAATCTTCATGAGGCCATCGGCAAGCGCCTGGATGGAACCATCGGTATCGGCCTTGATGATGACGCTGAGCTCCTTCTTGAGCCCCTCCTTGATCTGGCGGGCGATGCTGTCCAGCTTGACGCGGGTGCTGCGGCGGAACTCGTGCTCGCGACGGATCACCTGGCGTTTCTGGGCAACATCACGGGCTTCGCGGTCAGAGATCATCACCGTCAGCGCATCACCGGACTGCGGCAGGTCTTCGAAACCGAGTACACGCACAGGGCGCGATGGACCTGCCTCGGGAATCCTCTTGCCTCGCTCGTCCATCAGAGCCCTGACCTTGCCCATAGTATTGCCGGCAACGAAAGGATCACCAACTTTCAGGAATCCTCGCTGCACCAGCACGGTTGAGACGACACCCTTGCCCTTGTCAAGTTCAGACTCGACAATAATACCGGTTGCCGGAATTTCTCTCGAATAGTTGCCTTTCAACTCGCGGATTTCAGCCTCGGTCAGCACCTTATCCATCAACTCCTTGATGTTCAACCCTTTCTTGGCAGAGATCTCCTGGCACTGATTCTCACCACCCCAGTCTTCAACCAGCACTCCGGCTTCAGAGAGCTGCGTCTTGATCTTCTCGGGATTGGCTTCAGGCTTGTCGATCTTGTTGACTGCCACAACGATTGGTACACCGGCTGCCTTGGCATGGTTGATGGCTTCAATGGTCTGGGGCATGACGCTGTCATCGGCTGCGACCACCAGAATAACGATGTCGGTTACCTGGGCGCCGCGAGCACGCATGGCCGTAAAGGCTTCGTGACCTGGGGTATCGAGGAAGGTAATGTGACGGTCGTTCTCAACCGCTACCTCGTAGGCGCCAATATGCTGGGTGATGCCACCCGACTCACCCGCAACCACATTACTGCGCCGGATATAGTCAAGCAGCGAGGTCTTGCCGTGATCGACATGGCCCATAATCGTAACCACAGGAGGACGAATCTGCATGTCTTCGGGATTATCGTGCTGCACAACGACCGAGGTCGCTTCAATCTCTGAAATAAACTCGGCTTCAAACCCGAATTCGAGACCGATCAGTTCGATGCTCTCCTTGTCGAGGCGCTGGTTGATAGTGACAAACTTGCCCAGAGAAAAACATTTCTGGATAATATCCTTGGCAGACAGACCCATCAGCTCGGCCAGTTCATGCGGAGAAGCATATTCGGTCACCCGAACGATCGAGCGCTCTGCCTCACGGATCGCCTCGGCAGCCTCGTACTCGCGCTCGCGCTCCATTCGACGCATTTTACGGAATCTCTGGCGGGAACCCGAGGTTCCTCCCTCATCCATACCACTGATCGTATTCTTGATATTCTGGGAAATAACCTTGTCGTCAACCTCAACTTTCTTTTTCTTTTTACCCTTCTTTTTCTTACTGGCAGCCGCATCCTCTCCGGATGTCGTCGTCGTCGCCGTCGTCTCGCCGGCAGGTTTTGCCCCTTTTGGTCTGGCGGCAGCACTCCCCTCTTCCGTGGCAGCTGTCGTGGCTGCTGAGGTAGTCCCGGCAGCAACAACGCTGACGAACTCTCCCTTGAGTTCAACGGCATTTTCCTTGAAACTCTTCTTACGAGATTTCTTTTTTCGCTCGGCTTCACTCATGACTTCGATCGTGCCAAGCACCGTCAGGCCACCAATTTTCTGAGGAGCTTCATAGGTCTGCATTGAATCCGGCAAGGTTTGCACCAGAGGCGTTATCGGCTCATACTCCTTTTCCGATCGGACAGGGAGTTCCTTGACAACTGGTTCCTGAACCACCGATACCGGTTCCGGAAACACCTCTGGCTCCTGTTCGGAGGAGGGGATGGCCGATTCTGGCTCTTCGAGCGGTTCAACAGATTCGAGAGGTTCTGCAAACCCGACCGGCTCCGTGGGTTCCGATTCCTCAACAACTGGTTGGGAAACAGGATGCTGCACGGAAACCTGATCTGTTGCTCCCATTCCGGAGGGCTCGAAAAGAAGAGCACTGGCAGGCGCTGCCACAGCAACCGGTCTGGGAGCTTCAGCAGAACCTTCTTTCCTGATTTCGGGTACTTGCACCACGGCAGGTGCGTTGCTCAGGGTCTCCTTGAGGTGCTGCTCTTTTTCGTAAGCTTTCCTCGACTGCTCTTCAAGTCGGGTAAGGCGCTTCTGTTTTTCAGCCCTGATCTTTCTGGTCTCATCAACCTGCTTTTTTTCCTGGCTGAAATGGTTGAAAATCATGTTGCGCATTCCCTCTTCCACCATTGAGGAGGTGGAAGCCACCCTGCCCCCTTCCTGCTTTACAAACTGCAGGACTTCCTGAGGGCTGACCTGCAGCTCTCTGGAAATATCACTGATGCGGTACCTTATCTGCTTTTCCTCGATGGCCATTGGCTTCTCCTGGATAATTATCCTCTTGCCGGAATTCCGTCACAACCCGCCTCCCTGACGCCTGCCTGGATATCCCGTAGTAATTCTCAGTTTGTCTCTTCGTCCCGGATCTCATCCGGCCTCATGAATTCACTCATGAGCAGCCTGTCCCGGCTGTCATCGAGAAGCGACTTGAGATCCTCCTCGTTGAACTGCTCCCGCACCGTCCGGTAGATCGTCTCGGCAATTTTCCGCCAGTAACGCTTTTCGTCATCCGAAACCCTGCGCTCTCTTGGCTTAACCGGTTTACGCCCCTTGGTAAACACAAACAGTTCCTCGCTTTTCTGTGTCCCTATCAGCGCCTCTTCAATCTTATCAATGCCTGCCTGCAGAATTTTCTTGGCTGTATCGAGCCCACCATCGAGCAACTGGTAGATCATATCGTCACCGAACTCCTCGCGGAATTCAATAATATCGATATCGTTTGGATCCTCAAGCGACTTGTCGATCACGTCACGATAAACGTCGATCTCGTAACCGGTCAGCTTTTCAGCCAGATGAATGTTGTTGCCGTTTTTGCCAATGGCATATTTGATCTGGTCAGGCTTCAGCATCACCCTCGCCTTACGGGTTTTCATATCGGCATGAACCGTCATCGGATCGATTTTGGCCGGTTGCAAGGCACGAGCAATATAAATCTGTGGTTCGTCAGTGTAATAAATGACATCGATATTCTCGTTGTTCAGCTCTTTGACGATGCTCTGAATACGCTTGCCACGATAGCCGACGGTCGCTCCGACAGGATCGATCCTCGAACTGGTCGATTCAACGGCAACCTTGGCCCGTTCACCGGGAACCCTGGCGATTCCCTTGATAACGATCAGACCATCGAGAATTTCAGGCACTTCGCTCTCAAAAAGCTTGTACAGAAAACGGTCATCGACCCTCGAGACAATCACCTTCATACCGCCATCAGCTTTCTCACGCTCGACAACCGAACCGTCATCATGGCGAAGCTTCACCTTCTCCCGCTCTATACGCTTGACATACAGCTTCATCCTCGGTGTTCGCCGCGGATTGTCCTTTTTCATCATCTCCGCTTTCGGGAGTACCAGCTCGACACGATGATCCTTCGATGTGTTATAGGTAAAAATCACTTCATTCGGCCTGACCTGATAAACCTCTCCGGCAACCACCTCTCCAACTTTCTCCAGGCAATCCTCATAAACGACCAGTCGCTCAAGATCACGCACTTTCTTTTGTACCGACTGTTTGATAATCTGTATGGACTTTCTGGTCAGGTGATCTTCAAGCTTGATGGGTCCCTCTTCGTAATAATCACCAAGTTCCAGCGAATCGTCGATCTTACGAACCTCATCGAGAGCGATCTCGATAGTCGGCAGATCAACCTCCTGAACAATCTTCTTCAGGATGTAAACCTCGAAATCACCTCGCTCCGGATTGATGAAGATATTTGACTCCACTTCAGGATCATAATCTTTCCTGAGCTGCTTCTGGATGATCTCCTTGAGCAGGTCGGCAATATCCATCTTGACTGCAGCGCTTTCAGAGCGCTTGTCCAGAAAGACCTTGGACTGCTCGATTTCGCCGAAGGCGCTGGCAATCTGCGCCTTCTGATCATGAGTTTCACCCTTAACCTGCTTTCTTGGCATCGCTGTGTGATCTTTTTTTTATATAAAAATAGTCTGCGATTCATTCCGGAGCTTTCCGGCACATGACCTTACCATTCAGTCTGGACAACAGCCTTGACGACATCGGCAAGTTGCAAGGTCAACGGCAGCTGCCCGATAGCACTCCTTTTCTTTTTTCCGGCCATAACGGGCTGTATGGTTATCGAAGGCTCCCTGCCTGCTTCGAAGGAGGCCTCAAGGAGCCGTCCGTCGATCTCCGTGCGCTGCCCCCCGGCATCGATACGGGTTATCCTGAGCAACCTCCCCAGATGCCTCAGATATTGACGTTGCACCCTGATCGGCTCGCCTATGCCAGGTGAGGAAACCATAAGCTCGAAATCTCCGGCGGCCAGCAGGAGATTGTCCTGACATCCTTCGAGGCGTCCCCTTATGAGCCGACTCAAACGGGCACACTGGTCGATGCTTATGCCCCTGTCGGTGTCGACGGCAAGCTCCATGGATCTTCCTCCTCCGCGTATATCGGCTTCGACAAGGTAGATCTCCTCTCCTGTCGCCTCCGACACTTCGGCTATCGACTCACCAATCGCCCTCTGTATCGTCTCATCCATAGGTTCACGCTGATTACCAAAAACAAAAAAGTGGGGATACCCCACTTTCAGAAACCGTTCATTTCAAAGGCCAGTGCACCGGTCAGCGGACAATGTACAAAAAAACACCACACATGCAAAGACGCTTGTGACTCTATTGGCAGAAACCTCAATTCTTTTGTCTGATCTGGCTGTCAATGACCTCAAACTCCGCCTCTTCAACCTTCCCCCTGCCTGCTGAAGATGAAAATGAGGTAGGGCGACGGCCAGATTGATCGTCATCACGGTTCCGGCTGCTGGTGTAAGTGATACGGATGAATCGCCCCACGAACCGTATCGCCAGCCACAGGGCAAGGAGCAGAAGAATGAATTTCAGCATGTGGTCAACACGAAAACAACTGGTTAATCAGTGAAAAATACTCAACGATCAATCAATACAGATAAACACACACAGCACAATTCATAAATCACCTTGATGTTCAACCTGCTTGATCAAGAGAGCATCATCCTGGTTCCTAAGAGAACCAGCTTTCGGATTTTGCCTGTTTTGTCCTAAACTTATATGCAACCCCTGTCAGAAATATAGGGGATGACCGGCTGTTTTCAAACAACAGTACAAAACAGGAACCAGCCCGTCATAACCTGCACCATAACGCGACAACGCTGTAAACCTTTATCGGGCTTTAAGAAGGGCGATCAGACGATCCTTGTCGATCCGGTGCTTGAATGCCACACGACCATCGAAGAGAATGACGGGAATGCTCAGGCCGTAACGTTCGAGCAGATCAGCATCACCTGAAATATCCATTTTCCGGATGTCGAACGGAATGTGCTTCTGTACCTCTTCGAGTAACTCCATCGCCTGGTCGCACAAACAGCACTCTGGCTTGCCATAGATGGTCAGCAACGGTCTCATGGCCTGAGCGCCGCCTCCCGTCTGGCCGATTCGTGCAGCATACTGATGATGTCATCGAGTTCAAGGGTGGTCTGAGTGGAGGTCATCAGGTTTTTGAGCGTGTAGTGGCGGGTTTCATACTCCGACGCTCCCACAAAAAGCGCATGGAGCGCTCCGGTACGATTGGCTTCGCGCATCTGCGCCTTCATGCTTCTTCCCGCCAGGTCGATTTCGGTACTGATCCCTGCCTGGCGCAACCTGAAGGCGATCTGCAGAGCATGGTCGGCAAGCTCCTGCTGCTGAACAACGACAAAAACAAGCGGGCCTTGCGATTTGAGGGTGGCAAACAATCCCTGTTTTTCCATGACGATCATGAGACGCTCCAAACCAACGGCAAACCCGATCGCCGGCAACTCTTCCGATGCACCAAGTTCCCGCGACAGGCCGTCGTATCGACCGCCGCCGCCAATGGCATCCTGCGCACCAAGCTCGGAACTGGTTACCTCAAATGCCGTATGGCAGTAGTAATCGAGTCCGCGAACCAGCAAGTGGTCAATATCGTAAGCAATCCCCCGGTCATCGAGATAGGAGAGCACCTTCTTAAATTCAGCCACCGCATCGGCCTTCAGGCAGGAGTAAAGCTTCGGAGCACCGGAAATCATCTCCTTCAGTGAGGGATTCTTCGAGTCGAGAATCCTCAGAGGATTTTTTTCAAGACGCTCTTTCGACGACTCATCCAGATCGGCCTCATAGGGAAGAAAATAGTCACGCAGGGCTTCACGATAGCGTGCCCGATCTTCGAGGTCACCAAGCGTATTGATCCTGAGCCTAAGCCCATGCAGACCAAGAGTCCCGAACACCTGCATCATGAACGTAAGTACCTCAACCACCGCTGCCGGAGAGGAGACGCCGAGCAGTTCTGCACCGAACTGGGTAAACTGACGTTGGCGACCAGCCTGGGGTCGCTCTTTGCGGAAAAGATCGCTGATGTAATAGAGCTTGTGTACCGAAGCCGAAGAGAGCAGGTTCTTTTGCAGGCAGGCACGCATCACCCCGGCGGTCATTTCGGGCCGAAGCGTAAGGGAGCGTCCGTTGGGATCAGGCCGAAACGAGAACATCTCCTTGCCGACAATATCAGTTGTGGCACCGATGCCACGCTGAAAGAGTTCAGTATACTCGAAAACCGGGGTGCGGATTTCGCTGAAACCGTACAATGCAGCTACCGACCGGATAACTCCCTCGACATGATGCCACCTCGATATCTCTTCGGGAAAAATATCACGTGCTCCCTTGACTGCCTGAATCTGCGCCATAACCTGCCCTGCTCTCAACGAATTATATCTGGGGTAAATCCTTCTCTTCCGCACGGAACAATGCAAGTACCTCGGCGGTAGTGGCCGCCGCGACAAGCCGGTGACGAAACTCGTCCCTCCCGGCAAGCCTTGTGATACGCCCGAGAAGCTTGAGATGTTCGGAGAGCATGGTCTCCGGTGTGGCCAGCAGGAAAACGATCTTGACCGGCTGGCGGTCGATCGATTCGAACTCGACCTCATTGCTGAGGGTGACCAGGGCCAGTACCGGACCGCTCACCGCCGAAGTCCTGGCATGAGGCAACCCTATATTCTTGCCGATACCTGTTGACATCTCCCGTTCACGCTTTCGTACATCCTCGGTGAGCTGCCGGATATCGGTAACCTTTTCGTGACCAGCCACCATGGCAATCAGCGTCTCGATCACCTCATCTTTGGAATCGGAACGCAGATTCAGATTGATTTGCTTTTCTGTGAGAAGGGCTTCGATTTTCATGGTCGATGACAGACTTGCAGAGTGAGGTCGTGAGATTACAAGAGACCCGTCCACGAAACAGCGACCCGCAGGTGACGGGCCGAAATGACGGTAGCAAACGGTGTTTCCGGTGTTCAACGCCCGATACGGAACATGCAATCAGAAACGAAAAAAGAACAGATGATACCGGAGAGTCCTGACCTTCCGGTTTTTCGGAAGCCATCCGGATTGAGCATATTGCCACGTTTCAAGTATACCCTTGAAACCTGAACCAACGACAAAATCACAGAGGAATGCCTCAGAAAACGAGCTTCAATATAAGAAAAACATTCGTTTCATTACGGTTGAGTCCATGAAAGATCATCCATGGGTAACCAGAAAATAGATCAACGGCGCCGTGAACATGATGGTATCGAAGCGATCGAGTACACCGCCATGACCCGGAATGAGGCCGGAAGAGTCCTTGACACCGGCATCCCGCTTGAACATGGATTCCATGAGATCACCAGCCGGGCCGACCACACCGATGATCAGGCCGACGAGAAGCGCCCGGTCATGGGAAAACCCGGCAAGAAACGATGAACAGGCCCATGCCGCTATAATGCTTCCGGCTATGCCGACAAAATAGCCCTCCCAGGTTTTTTTCGGACTGACCCTGGCAAAAAGCTTCTTTTTAATAAACTTCCCGCCAAGAGACCGACCACCGAAATAGGCGAAAATATCAGCCCCCCAGACACACAGAAACATCAGAAGTACCAGCGACTGACCGGAAGCACCATCCATACGCAACCTGAGCAGCGTCCCAAAGGTCAGATTGACGTACAGAAGACCAACAAGCGTTGCTCCGATGTTCAGAAATTGTGACCCCTCTTGCTGCCACAACTCGGCAACATACAAGAGCATGATAACCACGAGAATCGCCTCCCAGTACTCCAGAAACCTGAAATAAAAATTGAGCTGGATGAATGCCGTCAGCAACAGAAGCATGGCAATGGAGGGTGGAGTGGCTCGATGCGCGGCAAGCTGCCGGAACTCCCAGGTCGCCATGAGACTGAGCAGGAGCACCATGACAAGAAAATAAAGGTCGCCCTTCATGTTGATCCAGAGAAGCAGCGGAATGCCCACCAGGGCTACGGCCACTCTCTGTGATAGATTGCTTTGCATCAGGGAAGACATATCAGGATCGCCCGACGGGCATAGAGTTATCAGGAGCGTCAACTGCCGATAATTTTGAAAAATACCGGATCAGCAACGAAAAAATGAATACGGTTCCAAGCACCAGAACCCACCACTGCCAGAGCGTCAGGGGATAGAAAGCAGACTCACCCGCACGGCCAAAGCCAGTATCCGATTTCAGCAGCACCAGCGCCGTGAGATTATTGGTGGCATGAGCAACAGCTGGAACCAGCAGATTGTCCGACTTCACGTAAATATAGCCAATATACCACCCAAGCAACGTCAACGGAAGCATATTGAACCACTCCATGTGAAACAGGGCGAAAAGTATACCCGTAGCCAGGACGGCCTTTGAGGACGACAGGTACATGGCAAGACCTTTCTGAAGGTAACCGCGAAAAAAAAGCTCTTCACAGATCGACGGAGTCAGGACAAGCACCAGAAAAGCAAGGATTGATGCCGCCACCGATCTCCCTCCGGCAAGTACTCTGATGAGCTGATCGAGTCGGGCCTGCTCCTTCAATAACGATTGTCCAACCTCACCCATCCAGGGTAAAACAAGGTTCTGCAATTCGACCAGCGTGTAAAGCAATGGCTGAAGCAGCAGCATCCCGGCAGAAGCAACCATCGCCATGCGCAGACCGCCGCGCCGACCTATGCCAAGCCAGGCAAGATTGGCTCGACTGATAAGCCCTCCACCGCTGAACCGGCGGGCAAGCCAGAGCACTGGAAAGCCCAGCAACAATACCTGACCAAACGCCTGCACAGCAAGAAGCCGCAACAGAAGCGGAGAGGTACTGGCCGTCAGTCCGATCTCCAGAGAACGATCGCCACTCACCATCCTGGTCAGCAGCATACCGGCAACCGGATAGAGGACGAGCATCGAGAGCAGAACCATAATGATACCCGACAGACCAGGCTTCCCGGATTTCTTCAGATCGTCTATTGAATTCATGAACCACAAGTTGCCGTTTGAACAATGACCTTTTGCCTCTTTACCCGACCATAAGCGACGCTGAACCGGAGACCTCCTGGAAGGAGCGTCATGCTCCGCTCATGCCAACAATAAAAAATATACTGACCGTTTCCACCGGAAAAATCGATGCTTCACTACCAAAAAAACAATTACTGTTTATCTTATTAGTCGAAAATGGGTTGCTCGCACCTGAAGAACATGCAATCGCCCGAAAAAAGGGCCTCATCATTATCCCTCTCATGAAAATTCTTGTGACCGGCACTGCCGGATTTATCGGCTTTCATCTTGCCGAACGCCTTGCATCAAGAGGTGATGACGTTGTCGGACTGGACATCATTAACGATTATTACGACCCGCAGGTCAAATACGGACGCCTTGACTATTCAGGTATCGACAGCAAGGCCATCGAGTACGGAAAAATGGTGACCTCATCCAAAAATCCAGGCTACCGCTTCATCAAGCTCGGCCTCGAGGACAAAGTGGCTCTCGATGCTCTCTTCAGCTCAGAAGGTTTCGATGCGGTATGCAACCTGGCCGCCCAGGCCGGTGTCCGTTACTCGCTCACCAATCCCGAAGCCTACATCAGCTCGAATATCGCCGGATTTGCCAATCTACTGGAAGCATGCCGCCACAACAAGGTCAAGCACCTCTGCTATGCATCCAGCTCTTCGGTCTATGGTCTGAACGAACATCAGCCTTTTTCGGTACACCACAACGTCGATCACCCGGTCAGCCTGTACGCGGCAAGCAAAAAGTCCAACGAACTGATGGCCCACACCTACAGCCACCTGTTCGGCGTGCCCACTACCGGCCTGCGCTTCTTTACGGTCTACGGACCCTGGGGCCGACCAGACATGGCCCTCTTCCTGTTCACCAAAGCCGCGCTCGAAGGTCGTCCGATCGATGTCTTCAACTACGGCAAAATGCAGCGCGATTTTACCTATATCGACGATATCATCGAAGGGGTCACCAGAATCATCGACCATCCGGCAACACCAAATCCTGACTGGAACGCATCGGCACCCGATCCCGGAACCTCTTCAGCCCCCTACAGGATCTACAACATCGGCAACAACCAGCCGGTGCAACTGATGGACTACATCGCCGCTCTCGAAAAAGCGCTCGGCACCAGCATCGAAAAAAACCTTCTGCCCATCCAGCCGGGAGATGTCCCTTCAACCTGGGCCGATGTTGCCGATCTGGTAGAACAATTCGATTACAAACCAGCCACAACCGTACAGGAGGGGGTAGACCGCTTCATTGCATGGTACCGTGAATTTTTCAACGTCTGAGCGAAAAGCTCCGAAACGGCAGACACACGGTACAAAACATGAACATCCTCTTCATCAACTCTGCCAGAACCTGGGGCGGGACGGAAAAGTGGGTCTTCATGGCAGCTCACGCACTGGCAGCTGAACACAGCACCTTTCTTGTGTACCGTCGCAACATTGTTGGTGACCGTTTTTCGGTTCCAAAATTTCAGCTCCCGTGCCTGAGCCACCTTGATCTGTATACTATCATGCAGGTTATCAGGATCATCCGGAAACACCATATCGATGTCCTCATACCGACCAAGCGCAAAGATTATCTCGTCGCCGGCATAGCTTCGAAACTCTGTGGAATCACCAACATACTCCGGCTCGGTATCGACCGGCCTCCCTCTGATTTCTGGTTCCACAGGCTCATGTACGACACCCTCGTCAACGGTATTATTGTCAATGCGCAGAAGACCAGAGAGAGCCTTCTTCGGGTACCCTGGCTGAAAGCCGATACCATCAGGGTGATCTATAACGGCATCGACACGGAGGCCATCGACAGGCAGTTTCCATCAGGCCTGCCTTGCAAACCCGAAGGGTTCACGGTATGTTCGATGGGCATCCTGACCCGTCGCAAGGGATTTGATTTTCTGATTCGAGGCTTTGCCCGCTTCATCGAGCTCTCAGATGCTCGTGATGCGCAGCTGGTCATCATTGGCAGCGGCCCGGAACAATCCTCCCTCAGAACCCTGGCCAACGAACTTGGAATCGGCAGTCTCCTCAGATTCACCGGGTTCCTCGACAATCCCCTGCCCGAACTGGCCAGAGGTCATCTGTTCGCAATGGTTTCAAAAAACGAGGGTATCGCCAATGCCCTTCTCGAAGGGATGTACCTCGGCAACGCACCAATCAGTACCCGCGCCGGTGGTGCCGGGGAGGTTATCATCCACAACAGCAACGGTTACCTCCTCGATTACGGAGACATCGAAGCGCTGTCCGCTGCACTGTTGTCACTTTATCAATCCCCAGAACTCCGCAACACCTTTGCTCGTCAAGCCAGAAAGCGAATCATCGAGCAATTCTCGATGGAACGGATGAAAAATGAAATCGCCGGGTTCTGCCAGGAAACACTCCAGCTCATCCACGCAGGGCCTGTTCGTAACTGTTGTGGAAACCGACAATAATTGAAGCCCTGTAAACCTAAACCATAGATTTTATTCACAAAAATATTCAGCTGTGCAATCCCTGAAACTCAACCTTAAACAGACAGATCGAAGTTTACAGCCGAATATATATACTTCTCTATATGAACATTCTTTTTACCTGCTCTGCAAGAAAATGGGGAGGCAATGAAGCCTGGGTACTGCAAGCGGTGACTGTGCTCAGAAAGAGTCACCGTGTCTGTGTGGCTTACCGATCTGATGAAATTGGCGATCGCTTTACAGTTGATAAATACAAACTGCCGTTCCTGAACGAAGCTGACCTGTTTACCTTGACAAAACTCATTACCATCATCAGAAACAACCATATTGAGGTCGTCGTCCCCACAAAGCGTAAAGACTACTTCCTGGCAGGTGTTGCCTGTCTGATAACCGGTGTGAAAAACATTCTGATTCTTGGCATTGTCAGAAATCTGAACAACACGATCGTCAACAATGTGGTCTACAACCTCCTGGCTGATGGTATCATGGTGAATGCACAAATCATCAGGGAGGTTCTGCTGCAATCACCGTTCATGAACCCAAAAAAAATAGCAGTCATCCCTAACGGTATAGACATAGACCGTAAAAAAATCGATCCAGCCCCAAAAAAGTTTGATTTCACGATCACTTCAATGGCGGAACTCAGCGAAAGAAAAGGTTTCGATTTTCTTATCAGGGGATTTGCCACTTTCATAAAACAATACGACATTACTGATGTCGGCCTGGTTATCATGGGTTCCGGTGGTGAGAACAGCAAGCTTGAGACCCTGGTAAGCAAACTGGGCATTGATCGCTTTGTCGTCTTTTCAGGTTTCGTCAAAAACCCTTATCCTTTTCTTTTGTCATCCGATGTTTTCGCGCTGACATCACAAAATGAGGGAATTCCCTATGCCATCATCGAAGCAGCCTTGCTTGATAACGCCATTATTACCACCCGAGCCGGTGGTACAGGCGAGTTACTCAGGGAAAACGAGCACTGTCTTTATGTCGACTATGGAAAGGAGGCTCAGCTTGCTGACCGGTTTTCCCGACTCTATCACAACAAACCTCTCAGAAGTAGCTTGGCCGTCAATGCCAGAAACACTACACTGAAGCATTTTTCTCTGAACAAAATGGAAACGGAGATGATCGGGTTTTTCCGGAAGACCCGAAAACAGGAAGCTGCCGGAACTGGCAGATTTTTTTTCTCATGACAGAAACAAGTCAATGAACATACTTTTCATCAACTCGATCGACCGAAAGAAATTCGGGGGCGGAGAAAAATGGATGGTCAACGCAGCTGCCGGTCTGGCCGAAAGGGGTCATTCCGTGGTCATGGCCAGCAAAAAAAACTCCCGTCTGCTGGACCATGCGTCCAAAAAGGGCCTTCAAACCAAAATATTCAACATCCGCAGTGATTTCAGCCCTCTGACGACCTTGAAAATCGCTTTATGGATGAAAAAAAACAGAACGGACCTGATTATCTGCAACCTCAACAAGGATGTACGCGTCGCTGGTCTGGCCGCACGTATCATAAGGGGACCTGTTGTGCTGGCACGCCACGGAATGCTGCTTTGCAGCCAGAAATGGAAGCATAAAATCACCCTCACCATGCTTGCTGACGGTATCATTACCAACAGCAATACCATCAAGGAGAGCTATGCCAAATATGGCTGGTTTGACAACAACTTCGTCAAAGTCCTCTACAACGGCCTGAACATTCAGGAAAACGTCGCTCCTTTCAATTTCGCCGAACGGTTCCCCGGCAAAAAGATCATCTACAGCGCAGGACGCCTCTCGGAACAGAAAGGCTACAGCCACCTGATCATTGCCGCCTCCATACTCAAAGGCAGAAGAGATGACCTGATCTTCGTCATTTCCGGCGAAGGCCGTCTCGAACAGGAACTCAAACGACAGGTAAGCGAATACGGTCTCGAAGACTCTTTCATCTTCCTTGGCTTCACTCACGACATCTCCCCCTATATGAAAGGATGCGACCTGTTTGTACTCGCCTCCCTTTTCGAAGGAATGCCCAATGTGGTCATGGAAGCCATGGCCATGGGAAAACCGGTCATCGCCACCGATGTCAACGGCACACGCGAGCTCATGGGGGCAACAGCCAAAAGCCCCAACTGCGATACAGGAATCATCATTCCATCGAAAGATTCCATGGCCATCGTCAAAGCCATAAACAAACTCCTCGACCACCCTGACCTCATGGAAGCATACGGCAAAGCTGGCCATGAAAGGGTTTATCAGCATTTTACCATGCAGTCCATGCTCGACAACCTCGAAGATCACCTCAAACAGAAAATCAGCGACAAAACAGGCGGCAGATGAAGCCGAAAAAAAAGAAAAAACGTCAGTTCCGGCAAACGTTCGCCCGACTCCTTCAGGGCATCATCCCTGGCAAAAGCGGCACGGCAACGTTCACCGGCTCTCTTGAATCCATTGCCATACTCGCCCAGGAAAAACTTGGCGACTGCATACTTCTCACTCCGCTCATCAGAAACCTCCGGCGGGCGCGACCAGCGCTTGAAATCCACCTTATCGTTTTCAGCCAGGCATCAGCCGCTTTTTTCAGAAACGATCCTGATGTCACCTCGGTTCATCAGGCAAAAAAGCAGCCCTGGCGTTACTTCAGGGAGGTTCTTTCCCGAAGGTTCGACCTGCTCTTCAACACCAAAGATCATCCTTCGACCCATTTTCTGATCCAGTCTGTCATCATTCCGGCCCGATTCAGGGTCGGTCATAAAAACCTTTTCCATGAAGGCCTGTACGACCGGCTTGTCGATATGGAATACCACAGCCACATGGCACTCAAAAACTGCGCGCTGCTTACGGTGCTCGGTATAGTTTCATCCCGGGAAGAGTGTCGCCCGTCAATTCCCGCCATGCCTTTGCCGGATGGTCTGAATGCATTCCTGGATGAACTGGAAGCCACGCCAACCTTCGGCATCAACATCAGCGCAGGAGTCCCCAATCGCCTGTGGACGATAGAACAATGGAAAGCGCTGCTTGCCCGCTTTCCGAATGAGCGCTTCATCGTTCTCTCCGGCCCTGACGATTCCGAAAAAAAACAGCGTCTCGAGAAAAGCTGCAAGAACATCCTCGCCTCTCCCGCCACCAGAAACCTTTTCGAAGCCGCATGCATCGTCTCAAAACTCAGGCTTCTGGTCACTCCTGACACCTCGATGATACATGTCGCCTCGGCAGAAAAAACGCCGGTTGTTGGTCTGTACCGGGAAGCACCACAGGATATTTCCCGCTTCGGCCCCTATGACGTACCCTGTGAACTGCTCATTTCGAAAACAGGCCTGGTCAGCGATATCGAAGCTGATGCCGTTGCCGACGCCATCAGGCGCCTCTTGATGCCATGCAAAGCCAACTGACATCAAACCCCGCGCCGTCTGCCTCATTTCCGTATATTCACTCATAAAAATAGCCGAAAAGCTGCTCCATGATCAGGATTCTCTGTCTGCACATCGCCGAAAACCAGGCCAGCTACCGCTACCGTATCGCTCAGTTCCTCCCTTTCTGGAAAGAGTACGATATCGAGATGCATCCCTGCTGTATCAACGGAAGAAGTTATCTCGAAAAATTCAGACTGGCACTGCAAAGCGGCCGGTATGACTACGTCTGGCTGCAACGCAAACCACTCCTTCCCCTGCTGACGACCATCATTGCACACCATTCCCGCCTGATTTACGATTATGACGACGCGATCTATGCCAGAGAAAGCTACGTCAAGGTAAAGCCGAAACCAACACAACCAGGCTCCAGGCAGAGCATCAGACGACTTGACACTGTTCTGAGACGTTCATCGATGGTCTTCGCCGGCAGTGAAGCTCTGGCTGAATACGCAAAGCGGTTCAATCCGGAAAAAACCTTCATCATACCAACGGCTTACCATAAAATAGCAGCACTCGATAGCAACAGCGAAAAGAAGAGTACCGTAACCATAGGATGGCTTGGCAACTCAATCAACCTCTTTTTTCTCTCCATGATCGACGACGCCACCGCAGCGATCCAGGCCAGATTTCCCTCAGTGCGCTTCTCGGTCATGAGCGGCAAGCGCCCCGAAGGACTGAAAACGAGCTGGGAGTTCGTCCCGTGGTCGATGGAGGACGAAGCGTCGTGGCTTCGCTCGATCGACATCGGCGTCATGCCACTGGAAGATGACGCATGGAGCCGTGGAAAATGCGCCTTCAAACTGCTCCAGTACATGGCTTACGGCAAGCCTGTCGTCGCATCGTCAGTAGGCGCAAACCTTAAGGCCGTCATCGATGGACAAAGCGGATTCCTCGCCAGCTCCTCGTCGCAATGGGAGCTGGCTCTCGAATCGCTCATCTCAAATCCGGAGCAGCGCAATAAGATGGGTGAAAAGAGCCTGAACCACTTCCTCTCAACTTATGAACGCCGGCAGGTACAGGAACAGATGGCAAACATCATTCATCACCATTACGAACAATCCCGCAAGAAGCAGAAAGCATAACCGGTGTCTGAAGTCACTCGCCTGCAAAAGAAAGACCGTCAACCATGGCAATCCAGCTTCCGCCCTGCCGGTGCAGATCAACGGTATGCATCCCCTTGTCGTTCCAGTATTCATCACCAGCCATGACAACAGGTTTTTCCGGAAGCAACTCCTCGGCATACTCCCCTTCACTCAATTCGTTAATACGGAAAGCCCACACCTTACTACCATAGTTCGGTATACCATCCTGTGCAAACCTGAACAGAACACCGTCATGTTCGATAACCCTGCCTCCCGGGCGCGCATAGTGAGGGCTTCCTGAAATGAGTGGGCTTTTCGGATGCTCCCGCCATGAGCCGGTCAGGTTCTCGGACGAAAACAGGTGCAATCGGTTGACCTTGCGTGCGTAACTGAACAGATACCAACGTCCCCGGTGTTTGACGAGCGAAGAGTCATAGAGGGGAGCATACCGCCCCTTCCCCTGAATCAGCGTCGCAACCCTCACCCATCGATCAGGAAAACGATCGGCCCTGTAAAGCGTTATCCCTCCCGATTCACCACACTCGGGCACCATATAAACCACACCATCCTCAAAAAAAACATAGGGATAGGAGAGATGAAATTTTTCACGGAGAACTATGCTCTGATAATGCCAGTTGCAGAGGTCTTCACTGGTAGCATGTCCGATTTCACCAGTTTGCCGATCGATGTTCAGAACTTCGAAAAAAAGATGGTGCAAGCCGTCAAGCGTCAGCATAAATGGGTCGGCCACAAACCGTGCCCGAACATCATGCACCTCCTCAGCGGTCAATACCGGATTGTTCACGCCAGATGCCGGAGCAAGGTCAAAGGGGGTTGCTCCTTCGTACACACCGATTGACCAAACTTCGCGATCCCGGCGAGCACGCTTTTTCCTGCGTCGCTCGAACCTGTACCGAACAAACAGGACTACCGCCATACTGATCACGAAAACAACGATAGCGACCAAAACTCTCATGTATCAATGCATTGAGGTTCTGAAAAAAAACACCCACTCTCATGCTCGTACGCTTTTGACACATACTTCCCGACAAAATGTTTCGATGCCGGAAATCACACCGGGCAAAGCAAAACGCTCAGCGACAGAAGTATGTGCTGCTGAAGCCATGTTCTTACGAAGCTCTGTATCCCGACACAGACGAAGCAATGCCGAATCCAGTGCCTCCTCGTCGCCGTCTCCAACCAGAAAACCGTTCACCCCGTCGCAAATAATCTCTTTAACCCCTCCACCAGCCAGAGTGCTCACCGGTGCATTGTCAAGATACATCGCCTCAAGCAGCGCGATGGAGAGCCCCTCAAGTTTCGACGTCATGGCGAAAATATCACCTTGCCTCAAAAGAGGATAGGGATTCGGCTGAAACCCCGTGAAGCTTACCTTTCCGTCAAGTTTAAGGCTGTCAGCCAAAGCTGCAAGCGCTTTCCTGCGGGGCCCTTCGCCGATAAAAACCAACTCGACCTTTAATTCCGGAGCATCGACAAGCATCCTTGAAAACGCCCGGATCAGGAGATCACCCCTCTTGTTCTCGTCGAGTCGCCCCATTGTGACAATACGCACCCCCACATGTCCCTGAATCCGTTCCGCCCGAGCATCATCAAGCGCATCCGTATCCAGCCCATTATAAATCACGGCAATCCGTTCATGCCGCATAAACGGCGACTTCAGAAGAGCGTCGCGAATTTCCCTCGCATTGACAATAATCCCGTCAGCCAGCCGATTGTACACCAGGTCATTGAGCAAACTCCGGCCAAGCTCTCTTTTCGCACCGAGCCACAACACATTACCAACACCGCACAACCTGCTGACCACCCCGGCCAGTACATAGTCTTTTCTCTTTGATGGTATGATCACTTCGATCCTGTGTTTTCTGACAATCGAAACCAGTCCAGTAATCGTCTCCGGATCAAGCTCGAACCGAAACGGTAACCGGTATTTGGGTATATCGAAGCGATCACCAACGAGAGCATCACGAAAGGCCAGCACGACCTGATGCGAACCAGCAAGAGCATGGGCAACAATCTGGATCGACCGCTCGTTGCCGCCCCATCCCCGTTTTGCAGAATTAAGAAAAAGAAAATTCATACACTGAATATTTATATGCAACACCGGAAAACCACCGATATCCAACTTCACCTGAAAAAAGAGAGCAGGTAGCGCCGTAAAGACTTCATGATGGTTTTTTGCGAACGTCTTTTGTAATCGATGATAAATCGATCCGTCCTTCCGGTATTTATGTATCTGCCAACCAGTTCAGGCAGATAAAGGCGCACCGATTCACGAAATCCCCTGAAATCCTGCTCATTGTAGAGCAGATTGGCAATCACAACCTGATCGAGCACCAGGTTCGAGCGAAGAATACTTTCGATCTCTTTCGACACCCCCAGGCAAAGAGCCTTCTGCTCGACGGTGCACTTCGAAAGCATCATGCCCATACGCTTATGAGATTCATTCCCTTCATGTGCCCGCCAGACCGATAACGGCTTCTGCGTATAGCCATAGACAGGCAATCCGGCAAGAGCTATCCTGAGGTACAGGTCCCAGTCATCATGCGGGCAGGTTGCGTCATCAAACCCGCCGACAGCGCTGAAAACCTCTCGATGAACAAGAGGAGATGATGAATGGATGAAATTGTCATCCGCCAGCGCTTGACGTACATCGTTTCCGGATAACCCTGAAAGATATTTTTTCAGTACCCGAAGTGACGCCTTCTCAAGCCGACGACCCGCAGCATCAACAACATCCACTGGCGAAACGACCATGCACGGCTCCCCTTTCCTGGAGATAACGCCAACCTGTTCTGCCAGCTTGTCCGGATACCAGAAATCATCCTGATCGAGAAAAGCGATGTACTCACCCCGACATCGCTCCAGAGCGAAATTCCGTGCATCGGAAACTCCTCCGTTTGACTTCGAATACACCCTGATCCTGGAATCTTCCGGGACAACACTTCTGAACTCCTCGCCCCCACCATCGTTAACCAGCACCAGTTCTACCACCGGCATCGTCTGTTCGAGTACCGAACAGACCGCCTGCTTGAACAACTCCGGTTCAGGATTGTACACCGCGATAAGCGCAGATACTGAGCAAGCACATAGAGTATGGTCTTGTTGAACGGAAGTCTCCACTGTACTTTTTTCTGTTTTTTTTTGAAGAGCTCTGGTTACACCAAAGCCGTTCTGTTTCATGTCAGTCAAAGATAGAAAGAGTACCCGACAAGTTCTGCTACATTTTCACAAACACCATCCCCGAAAACCCCTTGTAAAAACCGTTAAACCGGCTCATCCTTGAGAGAAACCGGTTAAATCCGGAGGAATCAGGGGTTTTTCGACACTTTCGTTATTATATTGAAGTTCAAGAATGAATATGAATTATTGACGCACATGAAGCTATTGCTGAGACTTCTCAGATACCTTGCACCATCGAAAGGCAAAATCGTTCTCGTTATCCTGGTCAGCATGATCACCTCTTTGCTTGGAGTGGTCTCGATCTACTCGATTCTTCCACTCCTTAACGAGGTATTCTCCAACAATCCGGTTTCAGCTCCTGTCACAACGGCGTCACCGGTGTCCGCCAACCTGGGCAATGTCGATCAACTGAAAATCTGGGCCCAGCAAGTCTTTCAGAGAATGTTCTCTGCCCCTACCAGAGAATTGACACTTCTTAAAATCTGCCTGTTCCTCATTGCAGCGTTCGCCTTGAAAAACATCTTTGTCTACCTGAACGGCCAGATCATCTTCAGAATCCAGACCAAAACAACAAAAAAACTTCGTGATGAAGTTTTCAGCAGCATTATTGAAATGCAGCTCGATTTCTTCAACAAAAACAGAGTGGGTAACCTGATGCAGTATGTCTATAATGACGTTGAGAACGTCAACGGCAGCATCAGTTCTACTTTTGTCAACTTCCTTCAGAACCCCTTCTCTGTTCTCGTTTACCTCGCGGTACTCCTCGCCCTGAGCTGGCAACTCACCCTCTTCTCGACCGCTGTCTCGCTGAGCATCCTGTTCATTATCCGCATGATCGGCAAGAACCTGAAGGGACTGGCAAAAAACTTCCAGACCAAAATGGGAGACATGAACTCCGTTCTCCAGGAAAAATTCAACGGCATCAAAGTCATCAAATCAACGGCATACGAAGAGGTCGAACTGGACAAGTTCAAATCGTTCACCAAGGATTTCAGGAACCTCGGCATCCGGATTGCTCAGCTCAGGAATCTGATAGGGCCTTTGAACGAAACCATGCTGATCGCGGCTATTGCCATGGTTCTCTGGTTCGGCGGCCTTCAGGTATTTGCGGGAGTAATGACCGCCAACGAGCTGCTCGTGTTTGCCTTCACGTTGTACTCTACCATGGGACCCATCAAATCGCTTGGTGATGCAAACGCCTCCGTCCAGCTCGGCATGGTTTCAGTCGACCGTCTTTTCGAGATACTCGACACCAAACCGGCCATCATCAACGGCACTCGAAATATCAGCTCTTTTTCAGAAAATATTTGCTTCGAGAATGTCTGTTTTAAATACAACAAGGAACAACCCGACGCACTGAATGTTCTCGAAAATGTCTCCTTTGAAATAAAAAAAGGCGAAATGGTAGCCCTTATCGGCCAGTCAGGATCAGGCAAGTCGACAGCCGTCGACCTTCTCATGCGGTTCTACGACGTCGATTCCGGGCGTATCACCATCGACGGCGTAGACATCCGTGAATTCGATTACAAGCAGTTGCGGAAAATGATAGGCGTTGTCAGCCAGGAAGTCATTCTGTTCAACGACACCATCGAGCAGAACATAGCCTATGGCGTTCATGGAGAGATCAATCACGATCGTATTGTACAATCGGCTAAACTTGCCAATGCGCATAACTTCATCATCGAAAAACCAGAGCAGTACAAATCCTATATTGGTGATCGTGGCCTCCAGCTCTCCGGTGGCCAGCGGCAGCGTCTTGCCATTGCAAGAGCCATGGTCAAAAATCCGGAGCTTCTGATCTTCGATGAAGCGACCAGCGCTCTCGACAACGAATCGGAAAAGGTAGTGCAACAGGCTATTGACCATGCGATGGAAAATCGTACTGCCCTGGTCGTCGCCCACCGTCTTTCGACCATAAAAAACGCCGACAAAATCATTGTGCTTGAACGTGGGAAAGTCATCGAATCAGGCAATCATCAAACCCTCATCAAGCACAACGGGATATACAAAATGCTCTACGACATCCAGTTTGCAGGCAAAGCTTCCCAGAAAGAGGAATCTGCTGAAATCTTATGACTTCGGCATCCCCAAAAGCAGAACAATGATTATGGTATTTTCTTATAACAGTCGAAATACCCAGGAAGGAAGAATTGCAATGAGCTTCATGATATAATCTGGATAACTAACCGTAAATGGAAAGTATCTTGAGTATTGACGATAGACATCCATGGAATATTGACCTCTTTTGCGCAGGCGTGCAAGTGTTCTGAAATCCAGAACCTCGGCTTTCAAACCATGATCCATCGCACACTTCAACTTGGCATCAAGGTCATAGGCCGCAGGTAAAGAAAAAACGAAATTAGCCCATCGCTTGGTCCACAACTCAAACCGATGATCCTCCCAGCTCGTTTTTTTCACCCCTTCAACTCTGATACCGTTAACTGAATGCTCAGGCATCCATTTCACCTTTATCTCTTTCGACGACAGATACTCAAACATGATACCTGTCTGCAAAAAACTCGTATCGTTGTAACGGTTATAATTTGAAGCCGTTATCAATGGCTTGCTGTAAATCATCGAACCGAGACAAGTCATGTGCCAACCAATGTCAGAGAGCAGTTTGTTTCTGTCCGTATAAACCTGAGGAGTAACTCCCGAAACTCTTCCAGAGACATTAAGAATCAAAGCATCGTAAGTGTCTTTCCGAACAGCATCAAGTACGGAAATAACGATTTCTTCCGTTACCTGATAAGTATCACCGATCAGCCATACATACTCTGTCTCAGAATATCTCAACACAATTTCAAAATTCTTGTCAGGTATACAGCACTGTTCGTTTCGGTAATATTTAATAACTGGATACCGTTCAGAATATTTCTCTACAATATCCCGCGTATTATCAGTTGAAGCATTGTCCGATATAATCAGACATACCCCATGCTTTTGCAGCATCGAGGAATGAATCGACAAAAAAACATCTAAAAAACCCGCTCTGTTATACGTTGGCAATGCTATTGATAACATACTGACCTGCCATTGAATTATTTCGATTAACATTCTCACAGAAGCGATTTATGCATATCATACATCTATCTCAACGCTTCCGACAGGAGGATCATAAGAATTTCCCCTAACATGCAGATTGGGTATCTCAGAGAACGACACCAATAACTCACGCTTAGTCGCATTATCGCAATCATAATATCGACTTATCTGTTTATAAACCTCATCTTCAGCAACACTTTCAGAAAGAGCTCGACTTAAATAATAATATTGCTTTGCGACACTCTCATTACCTGCAAGCAAAAATCGAACTGAGTATCTTAAACATAAAAATGCCACTTTAGTCTTTGCTTCTTCAAGTCTCAATGCCGCCATTTCATTGCCATATGCGTTCGCAAGGTCTCTGAACTGATGAACAAGCAAATATTGTCCAACGCACTGAATCAAACTTTTGTCTATGGAAGAACCATCACTGCCCGCATGAACCCGGTTAATCAATAATGGTTCATGAATATAAATAATCGAATATTTACAGCACAGCTCAAAATCCTGCAAACGTGCCCCAAACCACCGTACATTCAATGCCCCACCACCTATCGCAAAATCTTTAATAGTCTCTCTTTTGTACATAATCTGGGATATACTGGGATTTATTGCCGCAACCATATATACTGAAGCCTGGGCAAAACCGGGAATTATACATGTTTTATTATAAAAAGGCGCTTCAGAATGGACATTATCCTCACTATCAACAATATCCCTGTGAACCATAACAAATGAACAATCGGAATTATTTTCCA
>JAAXWL010000138.1 GCA_013334975.1 Chlorobiaceae bacterium | reverse complement strand
TAACAATGTTTAGACTGATCCGCCTAATCCAGAAAAGGCAGAAAGCTTCTTTCTGTATAAGACGACGAAAAAATCATAAGAACAGATCAGCTAATTAATTATTTATAAAACACTTGACAGCAATAACAGCTCTTTAAACCTGCCGGTTTATACAGATCAGTCTAAACCGGCGATAAATAGGTCATCACTCAAAAAAACGCTGCCTGCAAGTTCAAACTCAGTAGTGTCTGTGGGTTCAGGAATATATCCAGCAATGCCGTCGCTCGTGATGCATCGGGTCTGTTCTGCTCATTCGGAAGGCCGTCTCGGGAGGGGAACTGCATAAGCTCGACGACGTGACTTACAATTTATAAGTACAAAAAATCACGGTATGTATCAAGTCACGACGCCAAATTGGCGCACACAAGCCAACCCTCAAGCGCTTGACCGGCCAACCTTCAATAAGAACCAGAGTCTGTCGAAAGCGTTCTGCATCGACCAGACAATCAGCTATTCCGCCCTTACAAGAACGGCGCAACCATCAACGACTTCAGTAAACCAGCTCGCCGCCGAACTCGGTGATCAGGTAGCGAACCACTTCGTTGGTTTCTGACAGTTCCTGAAACATGGCGAAAATGCTCTTCTCTCGAGTGCATGCGTCACGTGCTGCGTCATAGCGCACCACGAGCTTGAGAGGGAGACTGTAAAATCCGGCAAGCTCGTTTTCGAGCATGGCTGAGTCGTGCTGAAGCTCTTCGAACGAGAATTTCCGGCAGCAGCCGAGTTCCACCACGCCCGACGGGCTGCACGACATCAGTTCGCTGGCGTGCAGATGCGAGACAAGCACCTGCAATCCTTTCGCCGAAAGGTGTTCGAGGAAGCGCCCCCACTCCATGCGTAACTGTTCAAGGACAACAAAAGGAGACTGATCGCCGGAGCGAGACTCCTGGAGCGCTGACTCTTGCTTGGATCTGGATGGAAGATGCTGGTCGGCATTGCTGCCGAATTTTGAAAAGGCGTGCTTCCACGAACCGAGATCGATGGTTCCCGTCGGTGAATTCTGGTTGGACTGCGATGCCGTCGATCGTTTTGCCGGGAAGGATGGCGCTGGAGGTGGCGGTGGCAGTGAACTGAGCGGGGGTGCGGATGAGCGCAGAGAGTGATCACTCTTTGGCTCAGCGGAGCGCTCACTTCTTTGTCGGAAAGCTGGTGTGGCTACTGAAACCGGAGCAGCGGTCAGCGGTTCAGGAGAGGCTTTTTTTTTTCGTCCGGAACTGTGGTTCCCCGCCCCAGTTCGATCAGTTTGAGCAACGCCAGCTCGAACCGAAACTGATGCTCGGCGTAGAACTTCAGTTCACGCTGGGTCTGCATGAGAAAATCGGTCATGGCCATGATCGCCTCAGCCGTCAGGCGCAACGCATCCTTCTGGTAGCGCTCCCTGACCGGTTCGGGACGTTCGATCAGCTTGCTTGAACGCAGGTTGTGGATGATGAGGAAGTTCCTGAAATGCTCGATCAGCTTTTCGAGGAAATCCTGTTCATCATAGCCATTGCGGTTAACCATTCCGGCGACATCAAGCATTGCGGCTGCATCGCAGGCGGCAATGGCATCGGTCACCATGAAAAAGTGCTCGTCATCGATATAGCTCAGTAGCTCAGAGACCTTTTCATAACGGATAGCACGCTCCCCTTCGCTGTCGATGGCGAAGGCGATCACCTGGTCAAGAATGCTCTGCGCATCACGCATCGAGCCCTGCGCCTTGCGGGCGATCAATTGCAGGGCATCGGCATCGGCGCTGATGCCCTCGGCATTGCAGATGAAATCGAGCTGGTGCTGGATTTCCGGAATCGGGATGCGCTTGAAGTTGAAGCGCTGGCAGCGGGACGAGATGGTTGCAGGTATCTTGTGCAGCTCGGTGGTCGCAAAAATAAAGATGGCGTGCGACGGCGGCTCTTCGAGGGTCTTCAGGAATGCATTGAAGGCTGCGGTCGAGAGCATGTGCACCTCATCGATGATGTAGACGCGATAACGCCCCCTCTGCGGACCGTAACGAACGTTTTCCCTGAGGAGACGAATATCGTCAACGCTGTTGTTGGATGCCGCATCAAATTCAGAGATGTTCAGACTCGCGCCGGCATCAAAGTCTCGGCAGCTTTCGCACTCGCCACAAGGCTCGGTAACCTCTTTGAGGTAGACCGGGTCATCGATCATCTTCTGACAGTTGACCGCTTTGGCGAACACTCTGGCCGCAGTGGTCTTGCCCACCCCCCTGAGTCCGGAAAAGATGTAGCCGTGACCAACCCGACCCATCCTGAGTGAGTTCTTTATCGTACCGGTAATATGCTCCTGGGCGGTAATATCCGCAAAACGTGATGGTCTGTACTTTCGTGCGATGACCTGATAACTCATGACTCTTTTCCTGTTGAATCGTTCAGCAGCGTGATCAGAGGCATCTCCATCGTGCTTCTGAGCGCCTCACGGACACCGGAACGTACCTGCTCCAAGCCCGCACCGTTTCGCTTTCCATTCAAGCAGCGATCACGGTCGGCAATTACTCCCGGCAAACGGGAGTAAAGATCGAAAAGGGTTACCGTATGAAGATCAACACTGACGGCAACGCCTCCATCAGTCGTCTGGTGCAGATAATGCTCTCTCTCCAGGAATTCGACGATGAACCCTAATTTACGACGATTGTCTCTATTTTCCGATGCTTTCAGCATTTTGGCACTTATAAAGCCTCCTGCTGCCTGGCAGAGCCAGACCGAACGCAACACATCGAGAACTTCAGGAACACCATAAAGCGGATCAAACTCCGGAGAGTCTGCATTTTTCGATTTGAAATAACCGAGTGAAAAAGCAAACTCGGCTCCGGTAAGCACAACCAGCCACTCAAGATAGATCCAGAAAAAAAGCATCGGAATGACCGAAAGCGCCCCATAGATATGCTCAAAGGTGCCAAACGTCGAGACGTAGAAGGCAAACCATCGTTTTGAGAGATCAAAAAGAATGGCGGCAAGCAATCCTCCTGAAAATGCGTGAATAAATCGTACTTTTCGGTTCGGAACGAGCATGTAGAGCAGAAAAAAAGCAACTGCGGAGTTGAAAAAAGGGATGAATGAAACAAGCCTCATCTTCATCCCGAGAAGCTCACTCCCCGATAACACCGAATACCAGACAAACGAACTTGCCACCACACTGGTACCAATGAACACCGGGCCCAGCGTGAGCACCGTCCAGTAGAGCGTGAAGCCCTGCAACCACCGCCGTGGTGTCTGAACCTCCCAGATTCCATTAAGGGTCTGGTCGATCGTTGAAATGAGAAACAGGGCGATAATGATGAGGAACAGACCGCCGACGGTTGAAAGCGTACTGGTTTTGTCGATGAAGCCCCAGAGATACTCTTTCAGAAGGGCCCCCTGGGCAGGAGCAAAATTCTGAAACAGAAAATCGCCGATGTACTGCCTGAGCGATGAAAATACAGGAAATACCCTGAGTATCGACAAGCTGACCGCCATAAACGGAACCAGAGAGAGCAGGGCCTGAAATGCCAGTGATCCGGCACTCACCAGGATATGATCATGGATGATATGCTTCCACATAAACGACACAAAAAGGGATGCTGAGCGCCACCGCTTATTGAACCATCCTGTATCCTCAGTGTGGTTATCCTTCATTCCTGACATTGACTTTCTTTGAAAACGATGTAAAGCTGCTTAACCAGGTAAAAAACACCTGTGATTGCGATGTTTTACTCATTGTTGTTCAATAACCGGATTATCTACCTTTTCTGCATAATAAGGGACAAAGAGCTGGTTTTTCAAGGTAGATAACGGAAAGCATAAAGTAAAACACAACCACTCACCCTTCTGAATCGCCTCCCTCTCCGGTTGTTTTTTTTCTTTTTTCCATGCATATTAACAATTATTAACATCCGCAAAATGAAGGGCGGAAACAGAACACCTGCAACCGGAATCCGGAAGCATCTCATGCACCTGTCTCAATACTCTCTCGTCAACCAGCTTGAAGGGTAAACCATGAAGCTTTTCATTGAACGCTGCAGACAGAACGGCCTGAAAGTAACTCCTCAGCGCATCGCCATTTACAATTTGCTCAGAGAGACCACAGGCCATCCCTCGGCAGACTGTATCTACAGAAAAATAACTGACACCTGGCCCACCATTTCATTCGACACAGTCAACCGGACGCTCCTGACGTTTGCCGATATTGGCGTCATCGCCATGGTCGAGTCCTATTCACTTTCGCGGAGATTTGACTCTCAGACAGAAAACCACCATCATCTGCACTGTATCAGATGCGGCCAGATCATCGATTTCTGCGACTCATCCTTTGACAATCTCCGGATTCCTGACCAGATCACCGGCAGTTTCACGGTGACTGGCAAACGAATGGTTATCAGCGGTATCTGCTCCGACTGTACTGAATAACGAGCAAAGAGCTTCCTTCTTTGCGATTGATCAGAAACTCATTGTTGAGTGAGACAGTGATCTCAATACGTTTCACGAAATCGTGGTAGTGTAGAGTCAACCGTAAATAGTCGTACTTTTCTTAATCATCGAAATCGGTATCCAAATCGATATCGGTATCGATTTCCTCTTGAAATGAGGCTGATTATAAAGTTCCCGGTTTTGTGGTTTATTGTCTTATAACCATTTGAAAATCAAACTTTTATAGCCAAATACCGGTTTTATGTTTTCACATAAATATTCGATTTCGATACCGATACCGATTTCGATCCGGATAAAGTCAATGGCGCATTAACATACGCCATCTTAAGCTTGACGTGACAGTAGGTATCGAACACAGAATACCGTGGTACGCCATAATTGCGTCAAGACCTTATAACAAAAAACCCTGCTCATACGGGAAGTTCCTTCGTGAGACCCTTTACCTGATTTCGGGCCATCAACATTACACTGTGATGCTCCCTTGAGACCGAAGGTAATCTCCGAAGGAAAAACAGTCATTTGAAGCATAACAAAACCGCCCCCTGAAATTGTTCCTGAGGGCGGTGAATGTGGTCAGATCAGCTCAGGAAAGCTGAATATAGACCGATGCCTTGACATTGCAGATAGGGCAATGCTCTGGCGGAACTCCAAGCTCAATGTGCCCACAAACCGGACAGAGCCAGATGTCAGATTCTTCGATATCCTTGCCAGCCTGAACGGCTTCGAGTGCCTTTCCGTAGAGAGCGGCATGAACCTTTTCGGCTTCTACGGCGAAACCGAACATACGCTTGGCCTTGTGCCCTTCAGCAACAGCCTGCTCGTACATCGGAGGATACATTTCATTGTGTTCGTAAGTTTCGCCATCGATGGCGGCCTGAAGATTCTCCGCAGTAGAACC
>JAAXWL010000031.1 GCA_013334975.1 Chlorobiaceae bacterium | reverse complement strand
TGACCTGGAAATCCATCATCCGGTGAGTCAGTGGCCGATAGATACGGAGACTCACTCTGGAGCCTCGTTCACCCCTGAGCTTTCTGAGCACCGCTGAATGCTTGATGCCGATAACCGGATTCGAGTCGATCTCAACAATTCTGTCGCCAGGCATAATCCCCACGGCTTCGCTCGGCCCTCCGGCAAGAGGCGTCACCACAAGCAGGGTATCGCGAACAACATCAAATTCAATACCAATACCATCAAAATTCCCTTTGAATCCGGCGTTACTGAAGGCCGCCTTCTCAGGTTCCAGATAAACCGAATGGGGATCGAGCGACTGAATCATGCCGCGAATCCCTGCGCTCGCCAAACTGTCAGCATTGACCTGATCGACATAACCGGTACTGATAAGCCGGTAAGCATCAATCATTTTTGTCTGCTTGCCCGCCGCTGCTTGCACTCCGGATCCGGCATTCATTCTCGTTCCGATAAGAATACCGCAAACCAGAACGACCGCCATCATCACTAATACACTGAATATTCGAAACATAGATTCAATTCAGATTGAAAAAATATCGTGGTTGCCGAACAGGGAAGGACTGTGTTGAGGAGAAACGTCCTGAACCAAATGATAATGAATATAGCAGAAGAAAGCATGACATCACCGAACACGGAGCAGTATCCGAGAAGAGATCGCTGGATATTCCTGTCAGATGTACGGATAGGGCAAAACCATACCTGTCTCTACTAATGGTACCAAAGAGATGATTAATTCGCAAAAAAAACAATGCACAACAAAACCGCCTGCCCGGTCATTTCCGGATAATCAAGGCCTGTATCACCCTCGTTATCATAAATAATAACCAGATCTTACACAAAAGTTTTTTCAAACATAACCATTCTATATGGAGTTGTTTATGAACACTTTGTGGATAAATTTTTTATTTATGATGAACGATTTAATTCTTGATTTAATAAACAAATAATCGCTCATATTTCTGTTTATAACAGATATTTTTTTCAATTATAATAAAAACATAACAGACAATATATATTCTTATATACAGCAATCATTTTTAAAATAAATATCCATATAATCACTTAATTACTTTTTTATTCATTTAACTCTATCTTCTTTTATTTAAATTATTTATATTATTTTGTTTAATATTTTTTTTATACTGTTACAGAATCATTTTAATAAAGAATATGCGTCATTTATTAACACAATAAATCACATTGCTTAATGATAGAGATCATTAAATATTCTTGATAATCAAGACAGATAATTAATTCTATTATTCATCTATCTGATTTTATCAGATACTATCTTACTATCGAAAGCTTTTTTCATGTAAAAATAATGACCCCGACAAGCTCATATAAACCTGCCGGGGTCATTTGATTGATGATTGATTATTCAGAAGAGCATTCTATTCAGGGAAGCGGACTGAATGCAAGCAATTCGATCTCGACACTTGCATTAAGAGGCAGGGCGATTACGCCGACGGCACTCCTGACATGGCGTCCGGATTCACCGAAAATTTCTCCGACAAGCTGAGATGCCCCATTGGCCACTTTGTGCTGACAGGTAAATCCGGGAGCACTAGAAACAAAAACCGTCAGCTTGATGATCTGACTTACCAGGTCGAGATTACCCACGGCAGCCCTAAGCGCGGCAACGGCATTAAGGGCTGCCACCCGAGCCGCAAGGTACGCATCCTGTTCCCGCTCATCGGTTACCGGACCCTTTCCTCCGGGTTCCATGAGCTTTCCATCCACCAAGGGTAGCTGTCCGGAAGTATAAATCAGCTCCCCTATCCTTTTCGCCGGCTGGTAGAGACCTGCCGGAAGTGGCATTTCTGGCAGAATGATACCGGACTTCACCAGATTATCCTCGATTGAGGTCATAAGAATATTGGGTTTAATCGTTGAAAACAGCCGTAAACACCTGTGTCATCTCTACAATAATATATCGTAAAACTCTCTGTGCTTACCAATGCAGCTCTTGCAACATCGAAATCGTTCCGGAAATCGACCAATCCCCGCATTTCGATTTCGATTGGGACTATTAATCCGGCATTCAAACAGGCGACTTTTCATCTATAAATTCAAGCCCCATTAAGTTTGCTGCATAAGCTCCGACACCTGTCATGTATATGCTGACCGGTTTTTCTCCCTCCCCACATTGCCACGGACTTCAGTCCGGGGTAAACAGACCCCTAAAAAATCCGGGCTTCAGCCCAGTGTCTTGTCAACGGTAAATAGTCAGAATTTCTTTTATCATCGAAATCGATATCGAGTTCCTCTTGAAGCAACTAAAGATAAACTTACCGAGCATTATAGCTTATGGTAACAGATAGAGCCATAGATCGATTTTATGTTTTTTATATAAATAATCGATTTCGATACCGGTCGGGTAACAGCGGTGCATTGCTGCACCGCCGTCCCCTAAGAACCGTACTTGCGACTTTCACCTCATACGGCTCAAGCCTCAGCAAAAGTACCTTACGATACCCGGTAAAGATGGGACTTCTCTTTAGCTCCACATTCGAACTGAAGCCTGTCTGATCGCAATGATCTTGATGGCGCACATACAGATTTCTCCGTATTCATTTGCTTTCCACCAATTGGCAGGTTCTCCAGCATTACTGTAGCGTGAGACCCCGAGGAAGTCTGCCCGTTTTCACGTGGGGTGATCTTGCAACCCCTATCCTCCCCATTACCGGAAGGCATTCGCTTGCTCCCCGATCCTTTACCCGCAACATCGTGGTCGTTCCTTGCGGTTCGATTGCCCGGATTTCCGAGTGATACTACGGACTTACCGTGTTCCGCGTACTGAACACGCGAGTGAGGAAGGCTCCGTCTCTCCGCCGACGGGAATTATTGGTCGTGTAAAGGCACGGAATAATCCTTTACCTACTCGCTTACCTTTTGGTTCAAGCGCAATCAATAGCTTTCGCTTGTCTCGAGTAACGGCAGTTTAGACGATTCACCTGGGTTAGCCATCTCACTCTCTCCCTTGACCCTCTCCGCCTGCTACTGGCAGATTTGGCTTCTCCTCACGGATTGGCCTGCAGTTTCCTGCGGGTGCGTTTCCGGCAGCTTCACACCGACCGATTACTCGGCCCGCATGTGCCGGCGGGAGCAACTGACGACACAGTTGGTTCATAGAACATTTCATTTACGCGACTTCACGTCGCACACACCGATTTCGATTTGGATAAATCAATGGCTTACAATAATACATCAGTTGAAGCTTGACACGACACTATGATGAGGGGGAGCATGTCGCTCTCCCCACCCGGTTTTAAAACCGGGGCATTGTGATTCCATCTGAAAAATGGTTATCGTGCCTGAAATTGCCTTTATGCCGGAAAAACGCACAACACTCCCCCGCCTGATGATGGTGAGCAGCGGGAACGAACACCTCCATTCAAACCCTGGGGTGGCCTTAAGCCAGACCGGAGTGCTAGGCCGTTCAGCTCCGGTGATCTTTCAGCTTCGTGAAAAAGGGATCGATACCGGTACGCTTTACCGGCTCTCTTGCCTGATCGCCCCTGCGATTGAAGCGTCCGGTTCGATATTGTGCATCAATGAACGATTCGATATTGCGCTCGCTTCGGGGGCTGCTGGCGTTCACCTTCCTGAATCATCAGCGCCTCCCGATGTGGTCAGAAAAACTGCTCCGTCGCTGATTACCGGTCGAAGCGTCCACAGCCTCGCCTCCGCTCTTGCTGATGCAGAAGCGGGTCTCGATTACCTGCTCTTCGGTCCGGTTTTCCATACTCCATCCAAAGAGCCATTCGGCCCTCCACAAGGCCTTGTCAAGCTTCGGGAGGTCTGTCGTTCAGTGAGCATTCCGGTCTTTGCCGTTGGCGGAATCACCCCCGAAAGGAGCCCTGCCTGCATTGAGCAGGGGGCCTATGGAGTTGCCGCCCTGGCGCCGTTCCTCGATCTCCCGAAGCTTCCCGACACCATTAACCGTTTCCAATCGACTCTGCCTGCATGACTCTTCCACGACGACTTCTCTGCTTCATCACCGATGAAGACTCCTCCTGCCCGGTTGAACTCGCACGTATGGCGCTTGCTGGTGGAGCCGGTATGGTGCAACTGCGCAGAAAAAAGGCCTACGGTCGTGAGTTGTATGAATGGGCTGTCCGGATCCAGGAGCTTTGCCGTCAAAACAGGGCCATTTTCATCGTCAATGACCGGGTGGATATTGCCCTTGCCATGCACGCTGACGGTGTCCATCTCGGTCAGCAGGACCTGCCGGTAGAGGCCGCTCGCCACCTGCTCGGAAAAGATGCCCTTATCGGCGTCTCGGTCTCAAGCCCCGAAGAGGCCGCAAGCGCCGCTCACCTGGGGGCCAGCTATCTCGGCGTTGGACATATTTACATGACTGGCTCCAAAGAGAAGAGCACAGAACCGATAGGAACGGCCTCAATCAGGCCGATCTCACAGGTATCAGCCCTTCCGGTCATCGCTATCGGTGGCATCACGAGAGACAATGCTTCCCTGGTGATGAAAGCTGGAGCATCGGGTATCGCCGTTATTTCAGCAATATCCGCAAACCGTAATCCTGAAGTTGCAACTCGCGAACTCATCACCATCATCAGGCAATGAGCCGCCCGCAGCCCTACAGCACTGTCCTGACCATCGCCGGTTCAGACAGCAGCGGAGGAGCCGGTATCCAGGCCGACCTGAAAACTATCGCTGCCTGCGGCTGTTACGGATTGAGCGTCATTACCGCGCTGACGGCGCAGAACACTCTGGGAGTCACCGACATTCACCAGATTCCGACCAGTTTCATCACCCGCCAGTTTGAGACGATTGTTGCTGACATCCACATCGACGCGGTCAAGATAGGTATGCTCGGTACCAGCGAGGCCGCAGAAACAGTTTTAAGGCTTATCGAAGGACTTGATGATGTACCGGTCGTCCTCGACACTGTTTTATGCTCTACAAGCGGTAAATCGCTGTTTCCGGCGACCAGCATGGCCTCGATGAAACGGCTATTTCCGTCCGTGACCCTGATCACGCCAAATATCCCCGAGGCGGCAGTGCTGACACAAAAAAAAGAGCGACCTGTAAACCGGGAGGCGATCGAAGCGATGGCGCTTGAACTTCATCAGGAAGGCGCCCATTCGGTACTGATCAAGGGGGGACACGGAGAGGGCGGATTCTGCAATGACTGCCTCCTGCACGAAAACCGATTCTACTGGTTTTCGAACCCTGAAATCGTCACTGACAACACTCATGGCACCGGATGTACCCTTGCTTCGGCCATAGCATCCGGTCTGGCCAGGAAGCAGCTATTGCCTGAAGCCGTCGCCAGGGCAATCGATTACACGAGAAGCGCCCTGAAAGAGGGGGTAGCCTGGACTCTGGGGCACGGAAAAGGCCCGATGCAGCATTTTCCCGGCCGGTTTGAGAGCTCACCGGCCAGAATAAAACAGGAGTCACCGCTCCATCGGATCAGTTAACCAGCCGTGGAAGCCTGCCGATGGAGTAGTAGCTTATGCCCATCTGCTCTACCATATCGGGATTGTAGAGATTCCTGCCGTCGAAAATAACGGGATGTCGCAGGCTCTTTCTGATCTGACCGAAATCGGGACTGCGGAAAATCATCCATTCAGTCACAATAGCAAGTGCATCGGCTCCCTTGAGGGCCTCTTCGGCATTTTCAACGAGCACCAGGTCATTGCGATCACCGTAGATTCGCATCGTCTCATCCATGGCGACAGGGTCATACGCCCTGATGGTCACCCCCTCCCGCCACAACGACTCCATGAGCCTTTTGCTCGGAGCCTCACGCATGTCGTCGGTGTTCGGTTTGAAGGCAAGACCCCACAAAGCTATGACGCGGCCTTTGAGGTCACCGCCAAAATGGTCGCGGATTTTGGAAACAAGTGTTTCTTTCTGATCGTGATTGACCGCCTCAACTGCGCTCAGAATGCGCGCATCGTACCCAAGCTTTCTTGCCGTCCGCTCAAGAGCCTGAACATCCTTGGGAAAGCAGGAGCCGCCATAGCCAACACCTGGGTAAATAAACGAGAAGCCGATTCTCGAATCGGAACCGATCCCCCGTCGGACCGCCTCGACATCAGCGCCGGCAAGTTCAGCAATATTGGCAATCTCGTTCATGAAACTGATCTTGGTGGCCAGCATGGCATTGGCAGCATACTTGGTCAGTTCAGCCGAGCGTATGTCCATAGCGATAAATCGCTCATGGTTTCGGTTGAAGGGCGCATAGAGGTTGCGCAGAAGCTCCTTGGTCCGCGGATTGTCAACCCCGACCACAATACGGTCGGGTTTCATGAAATCGTCAACGGCATCGCCCTCTTTGAGAAACTCCGGATTGGAAACCACATCAAAATCAAACTCCCTGCCCCTTTCAGTCAATACCGTCCTGATTGTCTCACGCACCAGATCAGCAGTCCCTACCGGAACGGTCGATTTATTGATGACGATCCGATAATCTTTCATGTTGCGTCCGATGCTATCGGCAACACTGAGCACATGACTCAGATCGGCTGATCCATCTTCATCAGGCGGCGTCCCCACGGCGATAAACTGGTAGAGGCCAAAATCGACACCTTCGGTAATGCTGGTGGTGAATCTGAGACGTCCCTCACGAAGATTTTCCGCAACTATGGTATCCAGACCCGGCTCATAAATAGGAATTTCGCCCTTAAGCAGACGGGCAATCTTTTTTTCATCGATATCGACACACAACACCTCATTGCCGACCTCGGAAAAACAGGCTCCGGTGACCAGTCCAACGTATCCGGAACCAAAAATGGTAATCTTCATGCATTTCCTGATTGAATTGATCGAAAATCACTTGTACCCGACGAATCTGTCAGGTCAGGTCATGACCCCGTTCCGGGGTCACATGGCTATTCAAGAACGATAATCAGACAGCGTGACTTCCGCCAGAACTCCTCCTCATCCCTGATGAGAAGAAGTGAGGAGTTTTTTCCTCCCACAAGATCATAGGAGCCCTTCGTATGAGGTGTTATGATGTGCAGTCTGCTGACCGGCTTGTCGAAATAGAGATCCCTGGTCTCGTTAATATCCAGCTCCCTGAAGTTCCTGATATCGAAATCACCTGCCAGCACAGGTCTTGAATCAAAAAAACGGTAGAATGGACCCGGAGAGAGCACAACTCCCCTGGCGACCAGCTGATCAAGCGTCCCGATAATATAATAAGCCTTCGACATCTGATCTTCTTGCTCA
The DNA here is from genome assembly GCA_013334975.1 of Chlorobiaceae bacterium. Classification (GTDB taxonomy): domain Bacteria; phylum Bacteroidota; class Chlorobiia; order Chlorobiales; family Chlorobiaceae; genus Chlorobaculum. Next base: position 18,097 of record JAAXWL010000031.1, on the reverse strand, counting down.
GTGATGACTTCGTCCATCACATCGACGGCAGACATGAGTTTTGAAATCTGCCTGTTGAGTTTCGAAATCTCACCTTTCATGACTCCGATTTCACGCCCCTTCTTGTCGAGGTCTCCTTTGAGTTCGCCTGTCATACGATCGAGCGCCTCAATACGAAACCTGGATTGACGATTCTCTTTTTCGAGAGTACTGACCAGGCTCCTGCTTGCCGAAAGTGTCGAATCTATAAAACGGATATTACTGTAAATTTCCCTGCCAACCTGTTCGGCACTCTGTGGTCGAAGCCCCTCAACATCCGACGAGAGTCTGACGACGACTGCCTCTTTCTGGCGTATCCTCCCCAGATTCTTCTGTACCTGAACAAGAATGGCCATCATCGACTCGATATGCTGCTGCTCCTCTTTTTTGCTGTCATCACGACCGCATGCTGAGACCCCGGCAACCATGGCTGCCGCCAGAACAAAAACGACGATGCGTTTCAATGGCTTCAAAGCCACTCTATCCATTGCTCAACTCCCTCTTTTGTGCCATACCACCGCGTATGCGGTGCAGGCAGATGTTCACATTCGGGTATGGTAACATTTTCAGCCCCTTCAAGAAAACAGCTTGCAGCAGGAACTACCCCGTCACCAGCAAGATTACCCTCTTCGGTCACCCCCCGGTAGAACATATAGCACAGTTTTTCGGTAATGCCTCCATCAAGAGACCCCTTGTACCGGTCACTGACAATCGAAACCACCGGATACCGGTCGAAAAATTCACGACCGAGATGCCTGAAAATAAAATCCGTCTTGATTTTTGCGAAATGTTCATGCGTGTGAAATGGTGTGCCAAGCAAGAGCAGCCTGCCAACCCTGCCATTTACCGCATAGACATCACCCTGAAAAGGTCTTTCAAGAAGATAGACCATGGCCACGCTGCCTCCACCGCTATGGGCAACGATAGTAACCGGCTCGCCAGGGTAAAGGGCAGACATCTTCCTGACAGTCCGGTCAAGTACCTTCATGACCCGGTTAGTCGAGCGTTCGGGTGAAGGTGGAAAACCGATCCAGTCAAGCAGGTTGACCGGAGCAATAGCGATCTTCTCTTTCGGTATCCATGCTGAAAGCGCCTCTCTCATAACCTCGTAAAGAGAATCCCAGAAAAGCACTCCCGGTACAATAACGACCGGATTCTGTCTGATAGCGGCCATATCGGCTCAAACCTCCTCTACTCTCTATGCATTATGATTTCAGCGCTCACCTCATGACCAGCCCTGAAGCAGATCGAGCAACAGCCGGACACCAAAACCGGTGGCTCCAGGAGTCTTCGATCCTCCCTTTGTCGGAAACGCCGGTCCTGCGATATCGACATGAGCCCAGTGTTTGTGGCCATCAATGAATTTTGAGAGGAACATGGCGGCAGTAACCGCTCCGGCTCCCCGACCACCAATATTATGCACATCAGCAACTTCGGATTTTATCAACTCATCATACTCCTCCCAAAGCGGCATCCGCCAGACTTTTTCACCCGAAGTCTGACCTGCTTTGAAAAGCGTATCGGCCAGTTCGTCATCATTGCTGAACATGCCGGCTACCGAATTACCCAAGGCTACGATGCAAGCTCCGGTAAGTGTCGCCAGATCAACGATTACATCCGGATCGTACTCCTTTCTGGCGTAGGCAAGAGCATCCGCAAGAATCAGACGCCCCTCGGCATCAGTGTTGCCTACTTCGACGGTGATGCCGGACATGGTGGTGATGACATCACCAGGCTTGAGCGCCGACCCGCCTGGCATGTTATCGGTGGCTGGTATGATACCGATAATCCTGAGGGGCAAAGCGAGCCTTGCGGCAGCCTCAACGGCAGCAAGAACAGCAGCAGCGCCCGACATATCCGATTTCATCTCACCCATGCCTTCGGAAGGCTTGAGTGAAATACCGCCGGAATCAAAAGTCACCCCCTTGCCCACAAGGGCCACACTCTTTTTCGTCTTTCCTTCCGGGCGATAATCGAGAATGGTGAAGGTTGGCGGCTGCTGACTTCCCTTGTTGACGGCAAGCAGACCACCCATACCCAGTTCGGTGATCTTTTCTTTGTCGAAAACCGTAACGTCAAAACCGCCTCTCTGACCGGATTGACGTGCAGCTTCAGCAAGCTCTTCAGCAGATAGATGATTTCCCGGCAGATTGACCAGGTCGCGCGCCATATTCTGGCAGGCGCCGGTGATCATACCCATGCCTGCCCCTTTTTCAATGAGATCGAGCTGTTCACCGCATCCGGCCAAAACCAGATCCTCGATGGTTTTGGGTTTCTCCGCCTCTTTTTTCTTCTCTTGGTCAAGCTTGCCGGTCTTGAGACGCTCGAAACGATACGCTCCATACAGCGTGGCTTCAACAAGAAGTGCCGACAGAAATTGCGGCTTTCTTTTCAGATGGCTGCACCATTCCGTCATTGCAGAACAATCAAGAGCGAGCACCCCGAGATGCATATCGACCGCCTTGCGGGCTACTGACTCAGCTGCCTTCCGATACTCTTCACTCTTTCTGCCATCCCCGATCCCTGCAAGGAGTATCCTCGAAGCACCTTTACCGGAAACCGTCCGGTAGGTCATAACCATATCACCGGCAGCAGCCTTGAAGTCACCGAGAACACTTTCATCAATCCCGAGGCTTTTGAGTCTCTTGCCTGCCTCATTTTTCAGCTCTTTTCTGCTGAGCAATATCGCGAAGACATCTGCCTTGACGGAGCCAACCTCCCTGGCCGTAACGGTGAGTTTCATGCTTGGAACGTAAGTGAAAATGATTGATGAAGTTATGCATTAATATGCTCAAAGGTGAATTTACGGACATCGTCAAGAATCACCATTTTTGCCTTCTCAGCCGACATGCGCAGCAAACAGCCGGCGGCATTCATGTGCCCGCCTCCGCCGTAATGGTTAGCCAGACGATTGACCCAGATTTTTCCTCTTGACCTGAAACTCACCTTTGTCCGGCCATCCTGCATTTCAACAAGCAGTACGGCTACCCTCACGGTAGGCACGCTCAGAAGATAACGGATAATGAGATCAGTGTCGAAAAGCTTGCTCCCCGTCTGGTCGAGCATCTCCTGGGAAATGAAGAGCCAGGAGATCAGTCCATGATCGACAATTTTAATATTCGTGAGTGAGAGTCCGAGCAGTTGAAGAGATTCGGGAGTCAGGGAGTTGTATATCCGGTCATAAATCATCTCCGGATCGGCCCCTTTGTCAACCAGCATCCCTGCAAGACGATAGGTATAGGGGCTCGTTTTTGAAAACCTGAACGACCCTGTATCCGTCATGATGGCCGTATAGAGGGCCGATGCAACATCAGTGGTCAGCAGATGGCGACCTGTATGCTGTTCCATTGCTGTAATGAGATCGCAGACCAGTTCACCTGTCGAAGAAACATAGGTCTCACAAACCGTTACATCGGTGAAATCCTCCGGTTCGAGATGATGATCGATGCAAAGCATCCTGAGCCGCCCCGCTTCGCGGGCAAACTCGACATGAGGCCAGAGCTTGCCGACACGATCATGCAGGTTTGCGTCGAGCACTATCAGAAGATCAGCAAGAAAAAATTCCTGGATGGACTCTTCGTCGTGATCACGAAAAAGTCTGATTTCATGAATCTCGCGAAGAAACATATAGTTCGGGGGCACTTCAGAAGGATTCAGGATCACAACCTCCTTGCCAAGAGCCTTGAGAACGAGCGACAGAGCGACCTGACTGCCGAGTCCGTCACCATCGGAATTCTCATGGGTAGATAAGATGATGTGACTGGAGGCAAGCATCTCATCGATAACCGGTCGCCACTCTTCCTGGGTCAAAGTCCTGCCATGTTCGGGTATAATCATCAGATCAGCAAAAGGTTGGCAAAATAATCAACGGAATCCAACAGGACAGAACATCCGGAGTTCACTGCCGGTCTGGGGTCTGCGTCTTGGCACAGATTCTGACAGTCAACCTGTCTGGATACCATGTACAGAGTGTCTGAGCCCTGGTCAGGCTGGTTGAAAATCCGGCATCGTATCACAGAACATCCCTACATTGCGAAGATGCAGCGTGAAAGCGTCACGCCCCCTTTCGGTCACCCGGTAATTAGTCAACGGTTTCCGGCTCTCAAAACTTTTCGTGCACTCAACATAACCAGCCGCCTCAAGTTTTCTGAGATGAATACTGAGATTTCCATCCGTCGCCCTGATAGAATCACGTATTTCCATGAACGATGCCTCAGCGACACTTAACAGGTACGCCATCGCAGCAAATCGAATCCTGGCATGAATGAGCTTATCAAGCAACTGATGATTGTAATCCTTTTTATCTTTCGATGGTTCCTTTGACATTATATTGATGTGAATTATTTCGATTATTGAAAAGAAAGTAATTCGTGTAATAAAGTAACTATTTTATTGATTAACGACAAGCATGGCAATTCAATGACACTGCCTTTGGTTCCAGAATTGCAGAAAATACAAAATATTCCACTCCTGCCGAACATCAGGGAGCTGGATCGGCGGCAGCTTGGACTCCTTATGAAGAGTCTCGGTGAACCCGGCTACCGGGCCAGGCAACTGCACCGATGGCTTTACAGCAATCAGCTCCCCGATTTCGAAACCATGAGTACTTTTGGAAGCAAACTGCGCCGGAAACTTTCGGAAAGCTGGTCTATACGCCCGGCAACAATGGTCGGCGCCATAAGTGAGCCTGCGGACAGGACTCTGCCAGATTCCACCCCGACAGCAAAATTCCTCATACAGCTGGCTGACGGTGAACTCGTCGAAAGCGTCCTGATTCCCTCAGATGATCGTGTCACCGCCTGTATCTCCACCCAGGTGGGTTGTCCGCTGCAATGCACCTTCTGCGCCACCGGCGCCATGGGGTTCAGGAGAAATCTTTTCGCTTCGGAGATCGCCGATCAGGTTTATCTTTTAGACAAGGAGGCCCAAAACCGCTACACATGCAAAGTGACCAATATCGTTTTCATGGGAATGGGCGAGCCGCTGCTCAATCTTGAGAACGTGTTCGAATCGATCGCCACGCTGACCGAAAAGGATTACCGATTCAGTATCTCCGAAAAAAAAATAACCATCTCGACGGTCGGACTGGTTCCTGAAATGGAACAGATTTCCGATTCGCGCCTGAAAACCAGGCTCGCCGTTTCGCTGCACAGTGCCGATCAGCACATCCGGGAGCGTCTGATGCCTGTTGCCGCAAAGTATCCCCTCGACATGCTCTCCGGAGCGATCGCTTCATACAACTCAAAAACCGGTCAACCGGTAACACTGGTCTGCATGTTGCTGTCGGCAATCAACGATTCAGTTGAAGATGCCCAAAAACTGGTTCGTTTCGCAAAAAGGGTATTGTGCAAAATTAATTTGATTGATTATAATCCTATCGTTAACTTAGGGGTCAAGACCGGTTGCAGCGACTCCAAAACCATGTTCATTCAGCGGTTGCTGGATGCCGGTATGCATGTCACCGTCAGAAAAAGTCAGGGGGCAACCATCAATGCTGCTTGCGGTCAGCTTGCCACCTTTTCGGGTAACAACGGTTCACCTCTGCAGTAATCACTATATATAACCGGCCCATCTCATCATGGATCTATTCAACTTCCTGCCCTTCAGAGACGAAATGGTCAAGGTATACCACTGCCTTACCGACAATGCAACCCACACCTCCGAGAATCCGGTTTTCATTGAACTCAAGGTACGACGTTACGCCTGTCCTCTGGACGATGTGGCTGACTTCATCTCCAGCAAGTCGGAGCACTGGGTTGGCTGGAGCCTGAAAAACCAGAAAACCGCCGTAGGCGGCATGAAGACCATCCGATCGGAGGTCTCATCGTTCGCTTTGCTTGGCATGAAAATCGATGTAACCTTTGGACTCGTTGAAGAAACTGACATCAACGGACGCACCATGACCACGGTCAACGCAAAGGCGCATACCAGAATCGATTCGAGAGGTGACCTTGGCGAAAGCCGAAGGATGCTCAGAATGATGCTCTCCGCTCTGGATTTCGAGTTCAGACCCCAGATCATCAGTGAAGACGATTACACCTTCCGCTCCCGAGACCCCAAAAGCTCTGCATCCGCATTCCAGCAGCTTTTCGATGAAACCGTACTCGAACACCGCCCGAGTTTGCAAAAAGCCAAAACCATCGAAGTCAAGAAAACTGCCAAGCAGGCTATTGAATTCAAGTCCTCCCGTAAAAGTGCCGAACCGGCAGCAACATCATCGGCACCAACAACAACCGTTCCCCTGGTTGCTAACGGAGCCCCGGCTTCAACAGCTTCGCCTGTCGGCGAGGAGACGCCGAAACCGTCAAAACCGAAAATCACCGTTATTTCCCTGAAAAATAATTCATAAAGGATACCGTTTAATGAGAGTAATCCTGTTAGGCGCTCCGGGCGCCGGCAAAGGAACACAGGCACATTACATTTCTGAAGCTTTCGGCATTCCCCAGATTTCGACAGGCGACATGCTCCGTGCGGCCGTCAAGGAGCAAACTCCGCCAGGAATAGCTGCAAAAAAAATCATGGATGAAGGTGGACTGGTTCCCGATGATATCATCATCGCGCTGGTCAGGGAACGCATCGAGAAAGAGGATTGCACCAAAGGCTGCCTCTTTGACGGCTTTCCACGCACCATAGCTCAGGCTGAAACCATCAGAAGTGAAGGCATCACCATTGACTTCATCGTTGAGATCGATGTTCCTGATGAAGAGATCATCAAACGTATGAGCGGACGCAGGATACATCCCGCATCGGGTCGCACCTATCACCTTGTCTTCAATCCTCCGGCTGTAGCCGACAAGGATGACCTGACTGGCGAAAAGCTGGTTCAGCGCATTGACGATGACGAAGAGACCGTGCGCCAGCGTCTCAAGATTTATCATGACCGAACCGAACCTCTGGTTGACTATTATCGGGATCTCGCACTGGCAGGTTCAGATTATGCTCCGAAATATTTTCGTATCTCGGGTATCGGCGAAGTCGAGCAGATCAAAAAGGAGATTATCGCTCTCCTCCGGTAATGCTTCCTGACAGAAAAGTCAGAAAAAAAGCCAGTCTGATCCACTGGCTTTTTTTCTGTTCTTGCAAGTAACCTGAAAATGAATAAAGAATTTACTATTCCCTCCTGGCGGTCACTGATCTCCCTGGCCTCTTTGTCACAGCCCTGTTGCAAGGAAAAAATACTGCCGTCACCGATACTCTCCCCTGAATACCGATGCAGGCGATTGTCTCTGTAGAAAAGATATACAGGGACGACCCGGTCTGCCTGACCGTCCCTGAAGGAGTCGCACAACTCCTGAACGTTGGCTGCCAGGTACTGGTCAGCCTGGATCGCCACAAGGCATCGGCTTTTGTCGGATACGTCCTGTCAATCCGGGAGGAGCAGGAAGAGCTGGACGCTGCCGGTGAGGTACTCGACCTGCTCAACAATGGCGTACCGGTATTGACACCGGATATGCTGAAACTGCTCTTCTGGATGGCCGACTACTACCTCTCCAGAACCATCGACTGCATCACCACAGCACTTCCGGTCCCTCTCAGAAGTATCGTGGACGATGTTGCCGAACTGTGTGAGTTCAGACTCGAAAGCCCGGAAATCCGGGTCAGAAGTACCGACCTCCGCCGGAAAATCCTCCAGTCACTTGCAATCGAAAAACGGCTTACAGTACGACAGCTTCGCAAGCGACTGGGCAAAAAGGAGCTCTACTCAACACTTGCTAAACTTGAACGAGGGGGCCTGGTCAGGCTTCAGAAACAGTTCACGGAAACAAAACCGAAAACCGTTGCGGCATGGCGCCTGAACCCTGTGCTTCCGGAAGAGACTGAAAAGCTTCTCAATCGTTCACCAAAAAAACGCGAGGCATTCGAAATTCTTGCATCAATGCCTGAACGCCTTTTCATTGCCGGAGAGGCCGGTTTGACCAGGGATATTCTCAATGGCCTGGTTGCTCTCGGGCTGGCCGAAAAGAGAGGAATCGCCGCACCTCAAAAGGAACGACTGCGTTTCGAGGAGCCGCAGAAAACCATAGCCGCACCCTGCAAGCACCAGCAGAAGGCGCTCGATACCCTTATCCTGGCCGCAAAAAAAGGAAAATACCATACCTTTCTTTTGCATGGCGTTACCGGCAGCGGAAAAACCCTGGTTTACACAGAACTGCTCAAACAGATCCTTGACGAAGGAAAAACAGCCATCGTGCTGGTACCGGAGATATCGCTCACCCCACAGACAGCAGCCCGTTTCCGACACTATTTTAGTGATGACCTCCAGATCATGCACAGCGCGATGAGCGACCAGGAGAAATACGACGCCTGGCAGCGTCTGCGATCGGGCAAAGCCCGCATCGCCCTCGGAGCACGATCGACGGTGTTCGCTCCTCTGGATAACATCGGCGCCATCATCGTCGATGAGGAGCATGATGCTGCATACAAACAGGACAGGACACCGAGATACCATGCCCGTGACACGGCCGTGATGCGCGCCATGCTCTGTAACGCACTCTGCGTTCTCGGCTCGGCCACCCCGTCGTTCGAGTCATACCACAACGCCCTGGAGGGAAAATATACCCTGCTCGAACTCCCCGAAAGAATCGACAATGCCCAAATGCCCTCGATTGGCCTGATCTGGATGCCCGGCAGCCAGCAGGTAACACCATCCATCTCCGGTGCGCTGTACGATGCGATCCGCTATCGCCTCCAGCGTAACGAACAGGTCATCCTGTTACAGAATCGCCGGGGTTTTGCAGGAAGTCTCCTCTGTTTTCAGTGCGGCTTTACTCCGCAATGCAGTTTCTGCAACATCCCGCTGGTCTGCCACTCCTCCGACATGACCCTCCGCTGCCACTACTGCGGTCATTTCGAACCTTTCCGGAACGCCTGCCCTTCGTGCGGATCGGATAATCTGTTCTACAAAAGCAGTGGCACCGAACGTATCGAAGAGGAGCTCATCGAGCTGTTCCCCGGAGAAACAATTCTCAGGATGGATATCGATACCACCTCGTCGAGAGACGCCCATGCAACATTGCTGACCGCCTTCCGCGAAAAAAAATCACGCATCCTTCTGGGCACCCAGATGGTGGCAAAAGGTCTTGATTTCCCTGACGTCACTCTTGTCGGTGTGCTGATGGCCGATATCGGCCTGAATCTTCCCGACTTCCGCGCTTCGGAACGCATTTACGCTCTTCTCATGCAGGTTGCCGGAAGGGCTGGACGCTCTTCGGTGCCCGGAGAGGTGCTGCTTCAGCTCTATAACCGTGATAACGATATCTTCAGCCACGTTCTCCGTGCAGAGTACCGGCAGTTTTTCGAAGCGGAGATGACTTCGCGCCGGGCACTCGGCTACCCCCCTTTTTCGAGACTCATCAAGTTCGAATGTGCCGCTCCTTCGGAAACGGTCGCCGAAAAGGGAGCCTCGGCGCTCAGGGAGCGACTGCTCCCACTCCTGCCCGAAGGGCGCGGCGCGATTCTCGGGCCGGCTCCGGCAGGTATCATCAGAATCAAAGGAAAATACCGCTACCAGATCATCCTGAAACTTTTCGGCATCAAACTGCCCTCCCCCCTGCTCCGACAGGCGCAATACGATACACTGGCGACCTTCAGGGGGAAAAATCTCGTCATCACGGCTGACACCGATCCTCAATATCTTCTCTGAATACTTTTTTTATCGTACCTTAGATCAGAAATGATCCACACTCCCTGAAAACCATTCCATTGACCATGACCGATTTCAGGTGGAGCCGTGATTACCTCGGCGAACACAAACTCAAGGCTTTCGGCGTCCTCGTCATGCTGATATTGAGGTATCTCTATACCCTGCTTTTCATTTACGGATTCGTCCATAAAATCATTCATGGCTGGATGTGGAGCGATATTCTGACACGCCATTTCACGCAAAGGCTTAACGAACTGCAGGCAGCCACATTTCCGGCTGGATCACTGGACGCATCGGTCACCCTGTTCTGGGCCTCATACCTCGAACACTTTGCCATTCCGCTTGTCATGCCCATCGCCTGGATCGTCACCATAGGCGAACTGATCATCGGCGTTGCCCTTTTTCTGGGCATCACCACCCGGGTAAATGCTGCATTCGGGCTCTTCATGCTCCTCAATTTCGCAGCAGGAGGCTATTACAACGAAACCATCCCTCCTCTGGTCACCATTTCGCTTCTCCTCATGATACTTCCTACCGGGCATTGGCTCGGGCTGGACAACAAACTCCACAGGAACTATCCTGATTCCTTATGGTTCAAATGAACGTTGCCTTGATGTCACGCTTCAGCAGGAAAAAAACACAACCCCGGAAAAAACGCATCTCGATTCTTGCCGCGCTGCTCTTGCTGATGCTTCCGGCAAGCGGCACAACCGCCACCCCGGCCGCCACAAGCACCTCAATCGATGCAGCCGACAAGGCTTTCATCGCACTCGACTACGACAAGGCTGAAGCTCTCTACAACAACCTCACCGATACCATGCCAGAGTCGGCCGACCTTTACTGGAAACTCGCCAGGTTGAATATAAGCCTGGCAGAAGCGATCGATCCGAAAGAGAAAGCGCTGCGGCTTCCTTACTACTCCAAAGCCGTCGAATACGCCCAGAAATCGGTCCAGCTCGATAACTCCAACGCCAGCGCCCATACCTGGTTTGCCGCCGCACTGGCACTAAAGGCAGACAAGGTTGGCGCAAAAGAGAAGGTGAAACGGGCAGCTGAAATCCGGCAGGAGCTTGAGCTGGCACTCAAACTGAATCCGAAAGACGATATTGCCTGGTCCATGCTCGGCTCCTACCATTACCAGGTCTCACGGATCGGATGGTTCAACCGCTTTCTGGGTAACGCCTTCATCGGCGAAATGCCAGAAGGAAACCGGGAGGCAGCCGAAAAAGAGTTCAGAATTGCTATCAGCCTCAATCCGAGAGTTATCAGGCACTACCATGAGCTCGCCCTGCTGTACCTCGACGAAGACCGAAAAAAAGAGGCCTTCGACATCCTCAGGGCCGCCGAAAACAAACCGGTACTCATGAAAAGTGATGTCCGACGTCTGGAAGAGATAAAAAAACTGCTCGGAAAGCTCAGCAGAGAGCTGGAGTAACAATAAAGAAGAAAAGATGAAGTGGACGTAGCGGACTTGGTGGACGAATTGAAGAAGTGGACGAAGTGGACAATGTAAGAAAAGAGGGGAAGAAAAAGTGCTGAAGAATGAGCAATAAGCAATGGGAACTGGGGACTGGGGACTGGGTTTTTCCTGATCCATAGTGTCGCGTCAACGGCAAATAGTCGTAATTTATTTTATCATCAAAATCGGTATCGGAATCGAGTTCCACTGGAAGAGGCTAATTATAACGCACCTGGTGTTGTTGTTTAATGTGATAAAAATTTGATAATTATACAGATAGAGTCAATAGGATTTTCTGTTTTCAGATAAAAATCGATTTCGATACCGATTTGGATTTGGATTTGGATAAAATCAACGGCGCTGTATCATACGTCAGTATAAGCATGACGTCTCACTAGTCCCTATTCCCCATTCCCTATTCCCCATTCCCCATTCCCCATCATCCCAGCAGCGCTCTGACACCGAGATGGTAGCTTTGGACACCGAAACCGGCGATTACCCCGACACAGACCGCAGAAATCACCGATTTGTGGCGGAACTCCTCCCTTTTGTGCACATTGGACAAGTGCACCTCAACCACAGGAACCTTGATGGAGCTTATGGCGTCGCGCAGGGCGATCGAGTAATGGGTCAGGGCGCCAGCATTGAGCACCACGCCCGACCATTCCCCCTCATCTTCGATCTCAAAGAGCTTCTCAATCAGAGAGCCTTCATCTTCAGACTGAAAAAAACCGAACCTCACTTCGGGAAAAGCCACAGCTATCCCCTCGTTGATCACTTCAAGCGTCTCGGTTCCGTAAATATGGGGTTCACGTTTTCCGAGACGTGAAAGATTGGGGCCGTTCATGACCAGGATAGCACTCGTTGTCATGGTTGTTCCGGTTTTGCTCTTAAAGAATGTACTGGCTCAGATCCCTGTCGGCAGCAACCTTGCCCAGCTTTTCCCTGACCAGTCCACCATCAATGACGACCGTCCTGTCAGTAATCCTGCCATCGGTCACCATTTCCGGTATGCCAAACATCAGCTCTTCGAGAAGGTTGGTCAGTATGGTATGCAGTCTTCGCGCTCCAATGTTTTCAACGGTTTCATTGACCTTGGCGGCAATTCTGGCAATCTCCCGTATGGCCTCATCGGTGAATTCCAGATCGATCCCCTCGGTCATAAGCATGGCCCGATACTGCTTGATCAGTGCATTGCGTGGCTGCGTCAGAATCAGGTAAAAATCATCCTCGGTGAGGCTTTTCAACTCGACCCTGATGGGAAAGCGACCCTGAAGTTCAGGAATCAGATCGGAAGGTCGAGCGACATGAAATGCACCCGAAGCAATAAACAGGACGTGGTCGGTCTTGACGACACCATATTTTGTTGCCACGGTCGAACCCTCAACAATGGGCAGAAGATCGCGCTGAACCCCTTCACGACTCACATCGGGTCCTTTGCCTCCTGAGCCGGTCGTCGGAGCGGCTATCTTGTCAATTTCGTCGATAAAGACAATTCCGGACTCTTCGACTTTCCTGAGCGCTTCCTTGACAACGGCATCCATATCGATGAGCTTCTGCACCTCCTCCTGCTCAAGAAACTTGCGAGCCTCGGCAATGGTCAGGCGTCGCTTTTTCTTTTTTCTGGGCATACCGTTCATCAGATCCTGCATGATGCCGCCGATCTCCTCCATCTGTCCGAGTGGCCCGAAAATCTGCATCATGCCACCCCCTCCGCCATCGCTGCTGACATCGATCTCGATCTGCCGTTCTTCCATACGGCCACTGCGCAGTCGTTCGAGCATCTTCTGGCGGCTTTTCCGGTTGATCTCACGTTCAAGACTCTTTTCCCCATCTTTATCCTCACCACCGGACACAACCATGGCCTCCTTCCCCGCATCACCATCTGCCTCATCAGCATCGTTGACCGGAGGCAGCAGCATGTCGAGCAACCGTTCTTCAACCAGGAGAGCCGCCTTTTCGCGAACCTCTTCCGTTTTTTCACTGCGTACCATGGCCACAGACTGCTCGACCAGGTCACGGATCATCGATTCGACATCCCTGCCGACATAACCAACCTCGGTGAACTTCGATGCCTCGACCTTCACGAAAGGCGCTCGTGCAAGCTTGGCCAGACGCCTGGCAATCTCGGTCTTGCCGACACCGGTTGGCCCGATCATGATGATGTTGTTGGGCATGATTTCATCCCTCAGCTCTTCACTCACATTCTGGCGGCGAAGCCGGTTACGCAGGGCTATGGCAACCGATTTCTTGGCATCTCTCTGGCCGATGATGTATTTGTCGAGCTGTTCGACGATCTGGGTCGGTGTTAACTGCTGCTCATCGATAAGCTTCACCGGAGCAGTCCGGACTTCATCCTGATGTGTTCTGTCCTGGGTATCTTTTTTCATTGCATTCGATCGGAATTTCGTGGAGAAAACAGTTGCTCCGGCATCAGCCGGAGCATCGGGTTCACAAGGTTTCGATAACAATATGGTCGTTGGTGTAAATACAAATATCGGCGGCAATCTGCAGGCTTTCCCGAACTATCTCTTCGGCGGACATCGTGGTGTGCTTCATAAGCGAACGGGCTGAAGCCAATGCGTACATACTACCACTTCCTATGGCCACAATACCATCTTCCGGCTCGATGACATCACCGGTACCCGATATGATAAGCGCTTTTTCAGGGCTCACGATGGCCAGCATCGCTTCGAGACGGCGCAGGTACTTGTCAGTACGCCAGTCACGGGCAAGTTCAACGGCAGCCCTTTCGAGCCTGCCGCTGTAAGCCTCGAGCTTCTCCTCAAAACGGTCGAGCAGGGTCACCGCATCAGCCGTTGCCCCGGCAAAGCCGGCAATCAGCTTTCCATGATAAAGTCTGCGTATTTTTCGGGTCGAATGCTTCAGTACGGTATTGCCAAGCGTCATCTGTCCGTCGCTGCCGAGGGCCGCATGGCCGTCCCTGAGCACTCCGATTACCGTCGTCGATCGTATCTGCGGTTTTTCCTGGCCCATAAATGATGATATAGTATGATATTTAAACTATTTTTTTTCTTAATCTTGCAACTGGAATTTGCATTTGTTCCCGGTATTTTGCAACCGTTCGCCGGGCGATATGCACTCCTTTTTCACTGAGCAGTTCAGCCAGACGATCGTCGCTGAGGGGCTCGGTGGAGTGCTCCCCTTCAATCAGGTCTCGAAGCCGTTGTTTGATGATCCTTGACGACATCTCCTCACCTTCATCGGTCGAAAGGGAGCCGCTGAAAAAATATTTCAGCTCGAACACTCCGAATCGGGTCTGAACATATTTTCCGTTGACCGCACGACTTATGGTGGAAATATCATAGCCGCTCTGCTCTGCGATCGTCTTCATGACCAGCGGTTGCAGCGCACGCGGCCCGTCGATGAAAAACCTTCCCTGGGTCACCAGCAGGGTTTCCATCACTTTCAGCAAGGTCTGACGCCTGATCTGAAGGGCTGTTGCGAATTCACCGGCTCGATGGAGTTTCTGACGCATGTACTGCCGATCCTCTCTGGGCATTTTCCTGTTGGATAGCGCTTCCCTGTATTGATCCGTTACCCTTACCGACAAAGAACTCCTGTCGTTCAGCACGGCTGTTAGCGCTCCGTTCTCATAGGTGACCACAAAGTCAGGCGAAATGTAATGCCCCCCTTCATCAAAAAATACCCCCCCCGGATGGGGATCAAGCGCAGTAATTGCCTTGAGCGCCTCTTCAAGTTGCTGTTTGTTCAGGTTCAACTTTTTGAGCAGGCGGTCAAACCGGTTGTTCAGAAAATCATCGAAAGCATCCTGAACGATTCGGCGTGCTGTCTGCACGACTGCAGCATCATGCTCCCGCCGGTAGACGGTCAGTTGCACCAGCAAGCGCTCCCGAAGGTTTGAAACCGCTACGCCAGGCGGATCGAGATACCATATCTTTTTCTGTATGGAGCGAATCTCTTCTTCACTGGTTTCTATGCCAGCCTCCCGAAGTCCGTCTAAAATAATTTCCGGCTCTTCAGTAAAATATCCGTCACTGTCGAGATTGCCGAGAATTTCAGCCGCAATGAGTACCTCTCTCGGGCCAATATCCTCCTGAAGTGAAAGATCACGCAGAAGCTGTTCATGTAAGGTGTCATGTTGCACCGCCTGGAAGAAAGGCTCTTCTCCATTACCGGATGACGAACCGCTCTGCCTGCCTGCCGAAGGACTCTCCTGATACCGGTTCTCACCCCTATCCTTCAACGACGAGCGCTCGAAGCGGGCTACCGAGTCGAACATCTCCCGTGAATCGGCTGTTGAAGCAGTTTGGCCGGAGCCTGAAACCGGCCCTCCCTCTTGCTGCGGCTCCACGAGCTCTAGCATGGGGTTCTCCTGCACCTCGTCATAGATTCGCTGTTCGAGCTGGTTGAGTGGCAGTTGCAACAACTGGCTGGCCATCACCTGCTGTGCCGATAACTGGGCAATCTGACGCTGCTGTAACCTGATCTCTGCCATGATAGCTCAGGTAAATGAATCGACGAATTGCTTCAGGCTCATATACCAATCGTGTCCATATCGTTCCTTGAGTGCCTCTCCAACATAATCAACAAGCCGTACCCCCTTTTCGACCCCGTCACGACGAGCTTCACGACACATGGCATGTTGTTCATAGACAAGATAATCCAATCCGAACTTTTTTCGCACCCTGATCGGAAAGAGCCGACAGGACAAGGGTTTGGTGGAATCGAGCAGCCCGTTTCTCCAGGCAGCTTCTACGGCGCAAAGCGCTATTCCATCGTTATGGAACACGAAAACACACTCCTGCCCTTCAACCGTCCGGGTATAGATGCTTCCCTGGTACACTTCCGTACATCCATGCCTTCGCAGGTAGCGAAGATTTTTTTCAGAAAGCTTCGGGCTGACAATCCCGACCGATGAATCGAGAAATCTGGCCTCGCGCTCGTCAACAGGAGCACCAAGTTCGCCTTCAATGCAACAGGCTCCACGGCACCGGTCAAGAGGGCAACTGAAGTGTGCATCGAGAACAGCACGATCGACAAGAACTTCACCAATGGAGATGACTGACATACTTAACGTGAATTACAGGAAGTATACAGAGCACGGTACGCCCTGATTCAGATGGATAAAAAAAGGGAGGAGGAACATTATGAGTGTATTTCTTACGGCGCTTCACTATCTTTTGCTTTGATCTTTCATCATGCAACGCATAATCTGTCACACCGCACAAGGTTTTGCCAGAAATCCTGGAGCATGCATCATTTCAACCTTACAGGATCAGTATCGTATCTTGAGCAAAACAGAGGGGGAAAAACTGGCGGAATGAGACCGAAGCTCCGTTTGACAGCTCTATGTACGCAATATAGCCGAAAGATGCAAAACATGGCCTCAGGATACGCACAGAACGGTTCTGAAACCCGAGTTTTGTCATGAAGTCACTTTTCACTGACACCATAACGATCCACCCAAGATGGCAAAATCGACTGTTCGCTATGTATGCTCGGCCTGCGGGGCTATTTCCCTCAAATATCAGGGTCGCTGCTTCGAGTGCCAGAGCTGGGGGACACTGGTCGAAACCCATGAAAACCTTCCGGAAAGCAAAACGCGAAAAAAAAGCCCTTCAGGATCGCTTCCGGAGGTGCAGAACCTCAACGATGCCTCACCTGCGGGCTTTCACCGAACCCTGACGGGTATTGGAGAGCTCGACCGGGTGCTCGGAGGTGGCCTCATGGAGGCTTCGGCCATTCTGGTCGGCGGCGAACCAGGCATCGGCAAATCGACGCTCATGATTCAGCTCGCCCCGCGCCTTGCCGGAAAAAAGGTGCTCTATGTGGCAGGAGAAGAGTCACCGAACCAGATTCGTGAACGCGCACGAAGACTCTCGATCAAGGCAACCAACCTCAGACTCGTTGCAGAAGTGGCGCTCGAACGCATTCTCGACGCCATCAGCAACGAACAGCCCGATCTGGTCATCGTCGATTCTATCCAGACCGTCTATTCCACCGACTATCACAGTTCAGCCGGTACCATAACCCAGATCAGGGAGTGTGCTGCTTCGCTCATCCGCGCAGCAAAAGAGAGCAACTTCATCCTGTTCATCATCGGCCATATCACCAAAGAGGGCGCCCTTGCCGGGCCGAAAGCTCTCGAACATATGGTGGACACCGTTTTGCAGTTCGAAGGTGAGGGATACCAACGATACCGCATCATCCGTTCAGTCAAAAACCGTTTCGGCCCAACCAACGAGATCGGTGTCTTCCGCATGGACGAGAACGGTCTCGAAGAGGTGCCGAACCCTTCGGAATTCTTCATCTCCGACCGACAGGTCGAGGTACCCGGTACCGCTGTACTGGCCGGCATCGAGGGTTCACGAGCACTTCTGGTCGAGGTACAGGCGCTGGTGTCAAAAACCGGCTACTCCATGCCGCAGCGCATCAGTACCGGCTTCGACCTCAAACGCATCGCCATCATTCTGGCCGTGCTTGAAAAACGCCTGCAGTTCCAGACCGCCGGGCAGGATGTGTTCGTCAAGATCGCTGGAGGACTCCGCCTCATCGAGCCGGCCGCCGACCTGGCTGTCGCCGCAGCCGTCGCCTCGGGCTTGCAAGACCGCCCGTGCACACCGACGGCCGCCTGCTGCGGAGAGATCGGTCTTTCTGGTGAACTGAGAGCCATCAGCGACGGAGAACGCCGCATCCGTGAAGCCGTTCACCTCGGCTTCAAGTCGATCATCATGCCCGAATCGAACACCCGTGAGCTGAAACCGGCGATCAGGAAACTGCCCATCCGAATCGCTGGCTGCCGAACCCTGTACGAAGCCCTCGAAGCCATGGAACTGTAAGAGAAAGGGAAAGTGCTGAGCAATGGGCAATGAGCAATGAGCAATGAAGAATGGGGAATGGGTTTTCCCTAATACCTCATGTCTTGTCAAGCTTAAAATAACGTATATTTCGGAGCCATTGACACTTATCCAAATCGAAATCGGTATCGATAC
>JAAXWL010000030.1 GCA_013334975.1 Chlorobiaceae bacterium | reverse complement strand
CTGGAGCCTGCTGTCGAGCAGCACCCTCAGCGGCTGGCATCCCTCACAGTGACGGACAGTCAGTTCGGCGTCATCGGCAAGAACCGTCGAGGCTCCGCACATCACCGCATCGTGGAGGCTGCGCAACCGGTGCACCTCTGATCTCGAATCCCCTCCCGTTATCCATTTCGAGGCTCCGGTCGAAGTGGCGATCCTCCCGTCGAGGGTCTGGGCGGTTTTGAGCACCACAAATGGACGCCCTTTGCGATGAGCGGTCATGAACGCCTCGTTGAGCCGTTCGGACTCCGCTTCGAGCACACCCACCGTCACCACGATGCCAGCCTCCCTGAGCCGGGTAATCCCTTTACCCGCCACCTTTTCATGAGGATCGGTGCAACCAACGACAACCCTCGAAATGCGCCGGTCAACAATCAGATCGGCACAGGGCGGGGTCTTGCCGAAATGGGAGCAGGGCTCCAGATTGACGTACAGGGTTGAGTCCGAAAGAAGCGACTGGTCGGCAACGGAGGCTATGGCATTGACCTCGGCATGAGCCTCGCCGTACCGCTGGTGCCACCCCTCGCCTATGATGCGCCCCTTATGCACAATCACCGATCCGACCATGGGGTTCGGGCTCACGCTGCCCTCGCCTCTTGCGGCCAGTTCGAGGCACCGCCCCATGAAAGCCGCATCTTCCGGACGCACCGTTTCGGGTTCACGCATATCCGGCTCCCCTCATAGCCGCTCCGGTGCGACGCGTACCTGCTCCATCCGGATGCCCGAAAGCCTGAGAAGCTCGGCGATGTGCGAGATCTTGTAGGGTTTATCGTAGTAGATCGTCCTGATGCCGACGTTGATGAGCACCTTGAGGCAGTGAATACAGGGACTGGCCGTAATGTAGATATCGGCATCCTTGATCGACACCCCGTGCTTTGCCGCCTGCGCAATGGCGTTCATCTCGGCGTGAATCGTGTTGACGCAGTTCTCCTCGACGGTGCCGTCGGGATGGGTGCTCCGGTATATCTTACAATTGACCTCGTTGCAGTGCGGCAGGCCAGAGGGCGCTCCGTTGTAACCGGTCGAGAGAATGTTGTTGTCACGCACGATCACTGCACCGATGTGACCCCGCGTACAGGTGGCCCTGCGCGAAATGAGGTGCGCAACACTCATGAAATATTCGTGCCAACCGAGACGCGCTCCATCCCGCCCGCCTTCGGGGGTGCCGGATGGCCCGCAGCAGCAGGAGCCCTTCCCTTCTTCATGCATAGCCTTGATTATTTATATCTTTGAAGCACCAGCCTTTGCCATTTGAGCCGACTGTAGTAAAATAGAGTAAAGAACGCTCCTCTGCAACCCTTCAGCACTATGCTCCGTAACTACTTTACCTTGTACCACGCCGCGATGGAGTTGCAGGAGCAGCTTGCCGGTGGCTATCTTTTTGAAATTCATACGCAGCAGAAAAACGAAATAACGATCGCCTTCGTCACCCCGGATGGCCGTCACCTGCAACTCATCGTCACGGTTCATTCCCCCTTTTTCTCAATCCATAGTAAAGAAGGGCTGAACCGCAAGCAACGCAACACCGCCGGAATCATGAACCTGCTCTGTGAACACAAGATCATGGAGGTTTCAATCCCCCCCGGAGACCGGCAGATCCTTTTCATTCTCGATGACGGGCACACCCTTGTGCTCAGGATGTTCAGCGCCGAAACCAACCTGCTGCTGGTCAGGGATGGCCTCATTATCGATGCCTTCAAAGAGGCGCGAAAACTCGAAAACACTCCGTTCAGCATCACCGCCGCTACCGAACCGGTTTTCAGAACCCTTGAACTCCTTGCCCATTCACCACGAGCTTTTGTGCAGAAGCTTCAGGCGGCTGACGGCAACGGCTCTGGGCAGGAGCCGCTGCTCTCAATCCTGCCGGGTTTCGATCGGAAACTTGTCCGGAGGCTCATCGACAGCGCTGAAAACGAAACACCCGAGGCACTCCATACCGCTTTCGTCAACCTGTTCTACGATCTGGCGTCACCGACCCCCTGCGTTATCGAATCAGCCGACCAGCCACCGGCATTCTCACTCTTCCAGCCGACTGACTCAGAGCCGTTCACCCCCTTTGACAGGGTGCTTGATGCGCTCAATCACTACAGCCACAGAAGGTACCGGTATCAACAGGTGCAGGAGCGCGCCGTCAATCTGCGTCGGACTCTTGCCGACAGAATCGGCAGGATTGAAAAGGAGCTTGCCACCGGAGAGCCGGGGATGCTTAAAAAAAAGGCCCTTCAGAATGAGACCTCCGGCCATCTCCTTACCGGAGCCATCGGCCTTGTCGAGCCTGTCAGCGGTGAGGTGAGCGTGCCCAACCTTTTCGAGCCCGGTGCACCAGCGGTACTCATGACCATCAACCCGCAACTGAACATCCAGGAGAACGCGGCCTGGTACTTCACCCAGGCATCGAAGTCTCGCAAAAAAGCGGCAGGAATGAAACTCCGCCATACCGCGCTCAGCAGTGAACTCGCGATGCTGCGTCAGAAGTTCGACGAACTCCAGAGCGCTGCATCACTTGATGCGTTGCAGAAGGCGACCGAATCGGCAAAACCAGGAAAAGCCTTAGCCGGCGGGCGTAACGCTGCACAAAAAGAGAAAAAGGCGCCACCCTTCAGAACCATACCGCTGACCGGAAAGATCACGCTCTACATCGGCAGGAGCTCGGCAAACAACGAGCAACTCACCTTTGGCTTCGCCCGCCCTGACGATATCTGGCTGCACGCACGAGGAGCTTCCGGCTCGCACTGCGTGCTCAGGGGCGCCGGAATGCACAACACAACAGAACTCCGCCGGGCAGCAGAAATCGCCGCCTGGCACTCATCGGCCAGAAATTCAGAAATGGTACCGGTAATCTGCACCCAAAAGAAATACATTAAAAAAGACAGAAAAATCAGCGGCAACGTCATCATAGAACGCGAAACCGTCATCATGGCAAAACCTCTGAAAGAGCTGCCAGGCTGAGTGCTGGGTGCTTAGTAAAGATGAAGTGGACGTTGTGGACTTGGTGGACGAATGTAATGTGGGATGTGGATGAAGTGGACAATGTAAGAAAAGAGAGCAAAGAGCTGAGTGCAGACCGAGAAATGAATTCCCGAAAAATCGATCCCAATTCTTCCATCCTATAAAACCTATAAAACCTATAAGACCTATACGACCTATAACTCTCATACGACCTGTAACTCCTATTCAACCTGTAACTCCCATAAACTCTTCCCCATGGAAACTCATAAACTGGTGATGCCGGAACATCTGAACCATTTCGGGTTCCTTTTCGGCGGCAATCTGCTCAAATGGGTCGATGAGGTCAGCTATATCGCTGTCACCCTCGACTATCACGGCTGTAACTTCGTTACGGTCGGCATGGACAAAATCGAATTCAGAAAAAGCATCCGGCAGGGCACCATTCTCTGTTTCGAGTCAAAAAAGAACCGGGTCGGCACTACTTCGGTCGAGTATATCGTGGATGTCACCCGCGAAGAGATTTGCTCCGGTTGCAAAGAGCTGGTCTTCACCACCAGGATAACCTTCGTCAGTGTGGACGAGAACGGCAGGAAAAAAGCGCTGCCAGCCTGAAAAGCCGGCAAAGTGTTACTCGTTGTGTGTCCATCTGAGCGTGCGCGAGATGGCCCGCTGCATTTTCCGGAATCGCCAGATACCGAAAATTCCGGTGACGACACCGAGAGGAATGCACGCCACGCCCGCAAGCATAAACCATACCTTCGTAGCATAGTGAATGATCGTCAGACCGGTAATCATCATGGCCACCCCTGATCTCAGGTAGGAGAGCAGGGTGCGTTCATTGGCAAGCAGGGTGCGATCGATCGCCAGTTCGTCACGAAGAATCAGCTCTTCGGCATCAAATCGCTCATAGGGCGAAACGGCGGGAGAGGATGACTCTTTGGTGCCATAAAGATATTTTTTTATCACGGGCAAAACAGAAAAAGTTGATAAAGTTTCATCTCCCCGATCCGCTTGTTGAGCTGGCCAGGCGATACAGCAGAAACGACCCGGCTCCGGCAAGCACCACGTTGGGCAACCAGACGCTGATGGCCGGTGAAAGCAAACCCCGACCGGCAATCTTCTCGCCGCCGATCATCAGCACCCAGTAGAGGACAAAAAAGAAGAGCGACAACGCCGCACCTGCACCAAATCCACCACGTCGAGCCATCACACCGAGAGGAGCGCCAACCATGGCGAACGCAAGGCAGGCGAAGGCGAGAGAATATTTCTTGTGATATTCAACCATGTAACTGTTCGCAGCTTCACGGCTCTTCTCGATCTCGTCGATCTGAGCCGTCACGTTCCCGATCATCCCGTCTATCGATTCGATAGCCTGACCGGGAAGGAATGGCGGCAACGACACAAGAGCACTTCCTGAAACCGAAGGCTTTTTGCCGACAAGGGTGATCTGCTGCTCCAGCGCATCGATCCCTTTCCGGATCGAAAGTCCGGCAGCATCGCTCTTCGTCTGAAACTCTGTTGCCGTTGCCAGTAAATCGGATGCTGAGAGCTCCTTGCCCCCGCGTTTGCGACTGTTCTGGTCGGTGCGCTCAAATCCATATCCGGTTGCCTCAAAAACGTAGCGGTGCTTACTGAACTCCATTTTCCGGTACCGCTCCATCGCCGGAAGCACCAGTTCATGAATCTGCCCCTCCTGGAGCGTCAGCACGAGGTAACGGTAGTCGGAGGTGAATTCGATCATGCCCTTTGAGGCAAGAATAACCGATCTCACCTCAGGCCGTGCCCGGTCGTACAGAACAAGGCCGTGAAGCTCCCCTGTCCGGTCGTCGATATCGCGCACCATGATCGAATAGCCCTTGATGACATCGGAAAAGGCGTTCTCCTCGATGCCAAGTCCGGGTTTCATGCGGCTGATATCGGTAAATAACACATTGGCCCTGAAATTGGCCTCAGGCATCATCACGTTATTGAAACGCTCCATCAGCAGCGAAAGCACGAGTGCGGCCAGCATGACCGGCGCCACGAGCCGGTAGACCGAAATGCCGCCAGAGCGCATCACGGTCAGCTCGGAACTGTTAGCAAAGCCGCCGAACGCCATGACCGTGGAGACCAGAATGGCCATGGGCACGGCAAAGCCGACCATCCATGCTGATTGCAGCACCACCACCTCGACGATAACGCCAAAATCGAGCCCTTTGCCGATCAGCCGGTCAAGAAACTTGGTGAGAAAGGTCAGAACGAAAACGAAAATGATCGTCACAAACGCAAAGATGAAGCTCCCGAAATGGGCTTTGAGAATGTATCGATCGAGAATTTTCATCATAGCGCATTGAATCCGTCATGTCATACAGCCCGCCCGTTCACCTGACTGGCCGATCACAATATAAGGCAGAAACAGGGGAGGCTCACAACAAACTCTGCTTTCTCCCCGGCAACGCTCACCAGCCGTCGCGTCAAAGGCAAGAAGCCGTCACTGCCCTGACCATCAAAATCGGTATCGGTATCCCAACCTCCATTGCCGAGACACTCATCGGGAGAGCCCGTCAGTCATGCAAGCGGTTGTAATGCTCAATCGAATCAGCAATAAACCTCATGAACGGTTCCGGCTCTATCGGTTTGGTGATGAAGCTGAAAATGTTTCCGGCGCCAATGGATTGAACGATTTCATCAACCTCGTTCGAGCCAGTCACCATCAGACAGACGGTATCGGGAAAACGTTTCTTCACCTCTTCGATCAGCTCCTGACCGCTCATATTGGGCATCAGGATGTCGGTGACGAGAATATCCACACCTCCGGCTTCCATAATCTCAAGAGCTTCCGCCCCCGAACAGGCAAAGGCTTTGCGGAACGCCTGCTTTCGCAGAAAACGTTTCAGGGCGCTGATGGTATCGACTTCATCATCGACGAAGAGAACGAGAATATCTGCAATGCTTTTCATGGCTCTCCCGGCATCAGGGTATGAACGGTTACAGTGGAATTGAAATGGTGAACACGGCGCCACCTTCCGGTGGACAATCAAGCAGGAGACAACCGCCATGCTTGTTGACGATGATGTCATAAGAGATGGAAAGTCCCAGGCCGGTGCCTTTTCCGGCAGGTTTGGTCGTAAAAAACGGGTTGAATATGTCTGTCCTGACCGACTCAGGAATACCCGGCCCGTCATCAGCAACGGAGCAGTAAACCCAGGCCTCGTCAGCCCAGGTATGAATCGTGATCATGCCACTGGTCGCCCGATGCTGTGACTGGATGGCATGAATACTGTTGATGATCAGGTTGAGCAGCACCTGACAGATTTTATCGATGAAGCAGGATACCGGAGGCAGCTCTTCCAGCGTAGTGACAATGTCGGCATGAAAACGGTACTCCCCTTTTGCCATAACCAGCACATCCCTGACCGCCTTGTTGATATCGGCCAATGCCTTCCGCTCCTCCCTGTTCCGGTATGAAAGGCTCCGCATACCCTCGACGATCTTCTTGATGCGGTCAATGCCTTTCTGGGTTTCAGTGAAAATATCCGGCAGTTCTGCCAACATCGATTCGATACCCAGTTGTTCCTCGGCAAGCAGCAGCTCCTGAAAATCGGTACCCCCAACCTCAACCACCCCTTTCCGGAGGCCATGGACGATCTGGCGGTACCGGCCTAACAGGGAAAGCATGTCGGAAAAATAGTCCTGCTCGGTAGCGTGATTGATCTGGATGAAGTTGAGGGGATTGTTGATTTCATGAGCAATACCGGAAGCGAGCTGACCGATCATCTCCATCTTCCGTGAATGCTGCAACTGCTCCTGCATCTTGAGATTTTCATCTTCTGCTATCTTCTTCTCGATGATGTCCCATGCCAGATCAGCAACCGACTGAACCCACCGGGCATCTTCCTCGTCATAGTCATAACGTTTGTTCCCGATACCGAAAACCGCCGTGACAAGATCGCCCCTGATGACCGGAACGACCATTTCGCGCTTGACTTCAGCGTGACCCGTCGGCATCCCCTTGCAAGTCGCAAGAGAAGCATAATTGTTATGAATGACCGTCCTGCGCTCCCTGACGGCATCGGCCCAAACGCCGGCCTGGGTCAGGGGATAGTGAACGCCCTGCCCCTCGGTCTTGCACATATTGTTATGGGTGTTGGTCGAAACCGCCTTCAACAACAACGAGTTCTGGTCCCTTGCAATGAAAAAGGAGAACCCTATGGTGCTTCCGGTTACCCGTTCGATTTCGTCAAGTGTCGCCTGAAGCATCAGTTCGACCGAGTGGTAACCGGCCATTTCAAGAAGATCGACCCGGATTGCCGCAAAAGCTTCCAGTCGTTTTCGTTCAGTAATATCATGGATGATGTCGTAGATCAGCAACCGTCCATTGATGTTGAGTTTTTTTGCAAATATCTCGACATTGCGGATCGAACCGTCAGCCCGCTGATGTCGGGCTGAGATATAACGATGAGTCTGCTTTTCCCATTGCTTGATATCATCGAGGACGAATTCCGGAGAGGCACAGTTGATTTCGGTAATATTCATCTGACGAAGCTCGCTTTGCGACCAGCCGTAAAAATCGGATGCCGCCTGGTTGGCATCCACAATAGTGCCGGTTTCTGAATCGACGATGATCATGGTCGCTGAATGATCCTCAAACAGGCTCCTGAACCGCGTTTCGCTCTCCCTGAGCTTCTCTTCGGTTACCAGTTTCTCGCTCACATCGTGGATTATCGAATAGAGATACTCCTTTTGACCAATCATGATACGGGTACTGTACACATCGACGTCTCGCAGTGATCCATCCGCTGTCCGGTGCCGGAACCTGAACTGGTTCTGCCTTTGTACCCGGCTGTTTTCGATCGCCTGCCTGATCTCTTCGGCAGAGAGTGTATTGATATCCGGGATACGCATCCGCTTGAGCTGCTCCCGCGTCCATCCGTAAAAATCTGCCGAGGCCTGGTTGCCATCCACGATTCGGCCCGAATCGGGATCGATAAGCAGCATGGCGGCAGAGTGGTTCTCAAAAAGACTCCTGAACCTCGACTCGCTCTCCTTCAAGCGCATTTCGGTCTGCAGCCGCTCGGTAATGTCATGAATCACCACATGAACGTAGGTACGGTCGCGTATGCCGATTCTGGTACGAAACACCTCCACGCTCCGCTGCTGACCATCTGCCCTGTTGTGCTGACAGATAATTTTGCTCTGCTTGCCGGAATCGAGGTTTTTCAGATCGTGATCATCGAGGTGTTTCAAGTGCGTATTGATCTGCCGGATATTCATCCTCCTCAGCGCATCGATACTCCAACCGTAAAAATCTGATGCCGCCCGGTTGGCATCGAGAATATTGCCCGATTCGGGATCGACGATGATCTGAATGGCTGCATAACTGTTGAAAAGGCTCCGGAACAACACCTCCCGCTCCTTCAGGGAGGCTTCCGCCTTCTTTCGTACGGTGATATCGGTATGAGTCCCGATCATGCGCAAAGGCAAACCTTCCGGAGAACGACCCAGAACCTGTCCGCGATCACGAACCCATACCCAATGGCCATCCTTGCGACGCATCCGGCACTCGATTTCGATATCCGCCGACTCTTCACTGAAATGCTCGAAAAGAAATTTATCGAATCCTGAAAGGTTATCAGGATGAATCAGCTCACGCCAACGCTCCATGCTCACCGGTTCAAGCTCTTCACGCCGATAGCCGAGCATGGCAAACCAGCGGTCGTTGCAGACGATCCGGTCATTAGGAATATCCCAGTCCCAGGTTCCGATACCTGAAACCCGGATAATGGTCGAGAAGCGCTCCTCACTCTCCTGCAACGCATGAGCATCAAGCCTGTTTCGGGTGATGTTGTCGATAAGGGCCACAACAAAACCGGCTCGAGGCCGATAGATCGTGCTTTCGAACCAGAGGGCCGTCTCGGGCAGTAACCATTCCGCCCTCATGGGAATTCCCTGCTCGGCAACTTCAACAAGCTTAGGAAAGAGCCCGTAACCAGAATCCGGAATCCCCGGCAGAACCTCACTGAGCCGTTTTCCGGCAACGTTTTTCAGACCGGTAAGACTCAGGTAAGCCTGGTTGAACTCGTGGTGCATGAAATCGGATGGGCGTCCCTCCTTGTAAACGACTTCCCAGCTCACATATCCGCTCTGCATGTTATCAAGCACATGACAATACAGAGCCGACGATGATGCGGTCTCATGCAACACCTCCCTTTCCGGATCTCCGGAATTCAACGATTTGAGAGCCTGGTGCTCTGACATTATGGCTGCTCCGGTTAGCCTCGTGAATCAGGTAGAAAACAACTCCATGAGTGACCTCAAAACAACGGGCGGGCCATGCCCAGAGGCTGTAACGAACAAAAATCGGTTCATTACCCCACTTTAGCCCGTACCTTCATTGCTGTTTCATCAATGAGAAAAAAAATTCCAAGGTTCCCGTAAACAGAACAGAACTTCTGTACAGCCCGACCACTTTGCCTCAGTGACGCCACCCTGGAAACATGATCAAAGCGACAGCTTCGAAAATGACCATCGGGACTGCCTTGTCAACTATCCGGTAACGGTTTTCCGTAAAACAAAATAACCGGAATGCGCCCTGAAAGGGAAATTACAACGATACCGGCTGAGTTACCAGATGTTTTTCACCTCAGACCCATCATGAAGAGCATCGGGCATCGAACCGGTTGTGGCCAACCAGGCTTATTCGTGTTTGTGCGCAGGGCCAGGCATACCCATTCCCAAGCACTCCCGCTTCCTCGGGCGACGCCCTCTTCCCTGCCATCAAAAAACGAACAATACTTTGTACTTTCGTCATAGTATCGTACATTATCGTTTAACTGAACAGAGCCACTCCGATCCGCCAACAGCATCATTGTCCGGGTTTTTTCTTCCTGATTGCGCTCATCGGCAGGCTTCAACAACACAATAAGGGGGACAACATGGCACCATTCGATTTCGGCCAGAAGGTCGATCCGGCCTTTTTTGACAGGCTCACCGGAGAAAACTACCATCTCAACTCATCCGGATATATCCGCAAAGGGTGGGAGATGTTCCAGGAGCACATCGGCGAATTCATCGGATTTACGCTGATCGTCTTTGCCGTTTCAATCGTCAGCTCAAAGCTCGAATCGCTCGGCTCGCTCCTCTTTTCCTCACTTGCCGCGCCGCTCTATGCCGGCTACACTATCGCCGCCTTCAGAATCCTCAGCGGCCAGACGCTCCAGTTCAGCGACTTCTTCAAAGGCTTCAACTACTTCCTGCCACTGTTTCTCGGCAGCCTTGCCAGCGGCATCCTCGTCGGCATCGGCTTTGTACTGCTCATCATTCCCGGCATTTACCTGGCCATCGGCTACATGCTGACCACCTTCCTCATCATCGATCTCCGCATGGAGTTCTGGCAGGCAATGGAGACCAGCCGAAAGATCATCACGAAAAACTGGTTCTCCTTTTTTGGGTTCGCTCTGTTGCTCTTCCTCGTCAATGTACTCGGCATCATCGCCCTCGGCGTCGGCCTGCTCGTCTCAATCCCCGTAACCTCCTGCGCCGTCGCCATAGCTTACCAGGAGATCGTCGGACTCTATGCTGAGGAGTGGTAAGGTGAATGTCGCGTCAAAGGTAAAAAATCTTCATTCCCTTGATCATCAAAATCGGAGTCGGTATCGATGTCAAATTGAAGAGGTGAAAGAAAACTCACCGAGCATAGTGACAGAGTGGCGTAAAAAATTTTATTTATGACAAATAACGCAAATAATAGGCACTTTTTTTTCATAAAAATTCGATACCGATACCGATACCGATTTGGATAAATCAGTGTCTCCGGAACATAGGTCAGTATAAGTTTGACACGGCACAGCCTGGCCATGCGGGGCTATCAAAACGAAAAAAGCCTTACAGCGTCTCACTGTAAGGCTTTTGATGTCTGGTGCACTCGCAAGGATTCGAACCTTGGACCCACTGATTAAGAGTCAGTTGCTCTACCAACTGAGCTACGAGTGCAGAACTTATTTTGCCGGTGCTGCCGGGGCTTCCGGTTGTTCTGCCGGAACCGGAATATTGCCGGTCGGAAGCGATTGCGGAAGATTGTTGACCGGAAGTGATGCCGGCCCACTCTTCTGCAGAATGCTGCCTCCTGCGCCACCCTGATTTCGGGCGGGAAGGGTGAACTGGGCAATGAAACAGAGAAGCATGAGGACTCCGGCAAGTATTGCCGAGGTCTTGCTCAGAAAGTCACCGGTACGCCTGACGCCGAGGGTCTGCACGGTGCCGAGGCCCGATATGCCGCCGGTAAGCCCGCTGCCCGCTTTAGGGCTCTGAAGCAGCACCGATACTACGAGAAGTATGGCTGCAATCAATGCAAGGATGACGACGAATCCGTTGAGCATGTCCGGCTATCTGATGAATTTTCCGTTAACTGTCGTATCTTACGACGATGAGGGCTTAATTTAGCAACTTTTCGACAATATGCAAGACCAGTTTTCAGCAATGGGCAAAATGCTCGTTTTTCTTGGCGGAGCAATCGCCGCACTCGGGGTGCTTGTCATGCTTGCCCAGAAGTATGGCGGAAACGGGTGGTTCGGATGGTTCGGCAATCTTCCGTTCGACATCCGCGTCGAAAAGGAGAATTTCCGCTTCTATTTTCCGATCGGAAGCTCGATCCTTGTTTCGATCATCCTGAGCTTCATTATCGGTATTATCAATAAACTCTTCAGATAACCTTTTTTCATGACAGAACTATCAGCCAGGATGAACCAGCGGATCGCTTCATACTGCCGCAAAACCGCCGAAACCGATATTACGGCAACCATCAACCTCGATGGATCAGGAGAGTCATCGATTGACACGGGGGTCGTGTTCCTCGATCACATGCTGACCAGCTTCAGCCGCCACTCCGGCATCGATGTGCAAATCCTGTGCAGTGGCGACCTGGATGTGGACGATCACCACACGGTGGAGGATGTGGGGCTGGTGCTCGGTAATGCCATCATCGACGCACTGGGCGACAAACAGGGTATCGGACGCTACGGCTGGTCAATCATCCCGATGGACGAAGCGCTTGCCCGCTGTTCGGTCGATCTGGGCGGCAGAAGCTACTGCGTTTTCAAAGCGGAGTTCTCGCGCCCGGTAATTCAGGGGCTTTCGACCGAGATGGTGGAGCACTTCTTCGTCTCGCTGTCGCGGACGATGAACGCTAACCTGCACCTGGCCGTACTTGAGGGCAAAAACACGCACCACATGATCGAGGCGCTCTTCAAGTCGCTGGCCTACGCCATGAAGCAGGCCGTCAGATTCGAGGGCGGAGCAGTCAAATCAACCAAAGGCGTGATCTAAAAAAAAGGCTGCCCCGGAAAATCCCAGGCAGCCTTTTTCTCTTTCTCTTTCGATCAGTCAGATCCGTCTGATCTGACTGATCTTCTTTCTACTTCGCGAAGGCGATCGAACGCTTTTCGCGCAGAATGGTCACTTTAATCTGGCCGGGATACTGCGCCTCTGACTCGATTTTGCCGGCGATGTCGTGAGCAAGCACATCGGCCTGCGAGTCGCTGACGTTGTCCCCTTCAACGATAACCCTGATTTCACGTCCGGCCTGCAGGGCGTAGGTCTTCAGGACGCCAGGAAAGGTCTTGGCGATCTCTTCGAGGCTTTCGAGCCGTTTGACATTGCCTTCAGCGGTCACGGCGCCTCGCGCTCCCGGTCGGGAGAGTGAGATAACATTGGCGGCATCGACCAGGTCGGCGATAGGCGTCTCCTTCTCAACTTCACCATGATGAGCAGCGATGGCGTTGAGCACCACGGGTGACTGGTTGAATTTCGAGAGGTACTGCATACCGGAAAGGGCATGCGGCATTTCTGATTCAGGAAGCACCAGGCCGATGTCGTGAAGGAGTCCGGCACGCTTGGCAAGCCGTGCATCGAGCTTGAGCTCGGCAGCCATAAGCCCGGCCAGCATGGCCACTTCGCGGCTGTGCTGAAGAAGGTTCTGGCCATAGACGCTATGGAATCGCATCTTGCCGATAAGAACGACAATTTCCCCCGGCATGTCGGGAATCTGAAGCGACGAAAGCGCCTCTTCGCCGGAGGTCATAATAACGTCGTCGATCTCTTTTTTTGCATCCTGATAGGCTTTCTCAATAGCTACCGGGTGGATGATACCGTCAACAAGCAGCTTTTGAAGGGTCAGTTTGGCCATTTCACGACGAAGCGGATCGAAACAGGAGAGTATAACCACCTCAGGGGTGTCGTCAACGATGATGTCCACGCCGGTAGCGTTCTCGAAGGCCTTGATGTTACGGCCTTCACGACCAATGATGCGACCCTTGAGTTCGTCACTCTGAATGTGAACAACGGAGAGCGCGCTTTCGGTCGCCTGTTCGAAGGAGATGCGCTGGATAGCCGTAAGCATGATCTTTTCGGCGATGCGGTCCGCTTTCTGTGTTGCCTCCTCGTGGATATGGTGAACGGTTTCAGTCGCCTCTTCCCTTGCTTTTGCAACCATGTTATCGACAAGCATCTGGCGGGCATCTTCGGAAGTCAGGTTGGAGATGCTCTCAAGACGCTGGTTCTGCTCAAAGATGATCTTTTCGAGTTCGGTTGATCGGCTCTGCACATTTTCAGTCAAATGTTTCAGCTCCTCTTTCTGATCCTGGAGCTTCTTTTCAGTCTCCCTGATATCCCTGGTCTGATTGCTCAGGGTCACCTCTTTCTGGCGTATCTGCTTCTGGAGCTGGATGAACTTGTTGTTCTTGATGGTCACTTCGCTGTCGAACTCGCGCTTGCGCTTCTTCCACTCCTGATTGACCTCATTAACCTTGAGCTCCTTGTACTCGTTAGCCTCCTTCTGGGCCTCCTGAATAACCTGAACGGCGCGCTCTTCGGCTTCAAGAACCTTGGTGGTGCCAATTCGCTCAAGAAAGAGACGGCCAACATAGAAACCGACCCCAAAAAAAACCACGGATGCCACAATAATGAGAAACAGATTTATTACGATCCCCATTAACAAACCTCCTTTTTCAACCGGCCGTAAATGGCCGGCCTTTCAAATTGAACAAAAAAAAACCGCACCCTCAAGAGATGTGTAAGATTCAAGAACCCGTATTATCACGGTGGGCGCCTCCTTCCGGTTTTTTGCTTCCAATGCGGCGCCTCGGAAAGCGCCGATACCTGCGGCTTATCACCGCGAGGCAGTAAGGCCTGCAATCAAAGAGAAGAGTTGGGCTCCCTGTTCTATCGTGTTAGTTCTTTTACTTACAATACACCTCTCGTCGTGGTGCGGATATTTCGTCTACCATCAATGTAACGCTTTAGTGCAAATTCTGCTCGATAAATTCATTGACACGAGCCATTTTCTGCCTTAGCTGCAACAACTCCTCCTCCAGTTCATTCTTTTTTTCAGCAAACTGGATGGCTGCCAGAACGGCCAGCTTTCTGGACTCCAGATCCGGGGCTTTCGAGGCAAAACGCCTCATGACGCCATCGACCTCTTTGGCCGCTTTTCCGGTCAGTTCGCTGTTTTCTACCCTCAAAGGATAGTTGTCGCCGTAAACATTGACGTTAATCTTTTCCATGGACATCAAAATCCGGCTTTTTCGCCTCTCAGTTCTCTTTCGATCTTTTGCAGGAGCAGGACAAGCTTTTGCCTGATCTGAAGTTTCCCGGCATAGGAAAACCCTTCGTCAGACGTTCCCGGTACCGCTCCGGCCTGGCCTTCAGTGCCCGGCAGCTTGAACGATCTCAATATGTTCTGGAGGCTTGAGACCTCAGATTTCAACTGTTCATTTTCTTTCCGGTATTCGGACAACCGGGCCACGAGCCTCGTAACATTCTCTTCGAGTCCTGTCAGTATCTCCTGACCATTATGCTCAACTTCTGCATCCATGGATTACACTGGATCAAACATACCGAATTACCGCACCAAGTTCACTCCTGGCATTGTCACTCACCTTTGAAACTACGGCGTTGATCGTCTCCTCATTCATCGTTCCCGACCTGTCTGCGAGCTCAAGGGAGATGGCGACGCTACGCATTGCCACATCTCTTCCGGAGCCTTCGTTGCGGTCGAACACATCGAATATCCGCACCGACCTCACCAGGGCGTCGCTCTGTTTTGCCAGATCGACCAGACGCTGTGCCGGAATATCACGGGGAAGAACGAATGAAAGGTCTCTTTCGACTACAGGAAACTTCGATGGCGCTTCATACACCAGACCCGATTCAAAACAACGCTCCAGCACAGACACATCAATTTCAGCCAGAAATACATCCTGATCAAGAGCAAAAGCATCGAGCACCTGTCGGCCAACCTGCTGAACCGTTCCGGCTTTCAGAACGGTGGGCGTCCCGTTTTCCGTCGATGTAATTTCAATACCAATTGTCTTTCCATTATAAATATTAAGTGCTGATTTATCAAGTAAATTCAGCTTCTCCAGCAACATCTCCACCACACCCCTGAGATCATAAAAATCGGCAGATTCGTCCGGTTGAGTCCAGCTTCGCGGTGAACGCCTGCCGGAAATGACCATAGAGAGCAACTCTGTTTCACGAAATGCCGAAAGTGGCCCATGGCCGCAGCGCTCGTTTTCAGAAAGCATCTCAAATCCATGAGCCACCTCGAAGAGGCGAAGGTCGCGATTACCGTGCCGGATGTTGTGACCTACGATCTTGAGCAGTGAAGGCGCCAGCGTGGGACGAAGCACTTCAAGTTCCACGCTGATCGGATTGAGCGCACTGACCAGCTTGCCGCTGAATCGATCAGCCTCCTCTTTCCTTATCAAAGGGTTGGTCAGCACCTCCCTGAAGTTGAGACCGATCATGAGCATACGCAGGTAATCGGGAAAATATTCGGGAATCTTTCGCGATACCGGGTAGCTTGACACCATGGCTGGCGAAGGCTCAAGATTGTTATAGCCGTAGAGGCGGGCAATCTCTTCAATCAGGTCAATCTCCTGTTCGATATCCACCCTGAATGAGGGCACGGTAAAGGCGATCGAGTCAGCATCATCCGATACTGCCCCCTGTGAAAAGGCCTTGATGGAGATTTTTTCGAGCAGGCGCACCATGGTGGAGGCATTGATCGAGCTGCCAAGGACGGCATTGGCCCGCTTCGGGCGAAGCGACACGATTTTCTGGGTGGTGGGCATACTGCCCCAGGCCTGGGCGGAATCGATCTGGCCACCGGCGATTTCAAGAATCAGCGAGATGGCATATTCAGCCGCTCGCTTGACGTTACAGGGATCGATGCCTCGCTCGTAACGATACGAGGAGTCTGAAGAGAGCTGAAGTTGCCTGGCCGTCTTCCTGATCGAGGCCGGATTGAAATACGCCGCCTCAAGCAGAATATCGGTCGTATCGTCTGTGACGGCGGAATGGAGACCACCCATAACACCAGCAAGAGCCACCGGCTCCCGTACATCGCAGATGACCGCCATGCCCGGTTGTAACCGGTATTCGTTCTGGTTGAGCGCCATGAACCGGCTATCGGCATCGCTGCGCACCACAATACGATTGCCGGCAAGCCGGTGCATGTCGAAAGCGTGCAGCGGTTGGCCAAACGAATGAAGAATATAGTTGGTGATATCGACGATGTTGTTCCTCGGACGCAGCCCGATACACTCAAGCCTGCGGGCAAGCCAGCGTGGCGAAGGGCCGACCGTCACCCCTTTGATAACCGTAGCGGAGTAATAAGGACAGGCCTCTTCATCCTGAACCTCCACAAGCCCGCCACCCCGGGTATACTCGATCACCGGAGCCTGGGGATAGACGATCTCATGGCAATCGGCAAGCTCACGAGCTACACCGAGATGTGAAAGGGCATCAGGCCGGTTTGGCGTCACGGCAATTTCGAGGAGAGTATCGGCTTCGAGATACGAAGCGAGGGGTTCACCAACCACGCAGTTCTCGTCAAGCACCATCACCCCGTCATGATCGTTTGAGAGACCAAGCTCATCGGCAGCGCAAATCATACCCGAAGAGTGCTCGCCGCGAATTTTAGCCGGTTTGATGGTCAGGCTCTCGCCGGTACTGCTGTTCAGCACGGCGCCGATACCGGCCACAGGCACCAGCATACCCGCTTCAACGTTCGGTGCGCCACAGACAATCTGGCGAAGCTCCCCTTCACCGGTATCAACCATACAGATGCGCAGCCTGTCAGCGTTGGGATGCTGGCGAACCTCGGCAACCCGCCCCACGACCACTTTGGTGTCGGGAAGTTGCTGCTCGAAAAGCTCTTCGACCTCAAGGCCGAGAAAGGTCAGGCGATCGACAAGTTCGGAACTATCGGATGAAAACGACGGAATAAACTCTTTGAGCCAGTTGATGGAAATTTTCATGGGCAGGTATTTCAGAGCGTTGATGAACGGCAACCCCTGAAAATCGTCAGTATCGGTGTGCTGATATTGCGGTCGGAAACCCGGCCGGGTCGAACCATCGAATCACTGATCACCTTTCAGAGATGCCCCAACCTTAATAAAAAAAGCCCTGAACCATAAAAAGCACAGAGCCTGAAAACCATGGTATTTAACGAAACGCCCCCTGTAAAAAACGAATCTTTTCTGTGGTTACGCTCACAGAGGCTATGGTGTGTGACCCCAACGGGATTCGAACCCGTGCTACCACCTTGAAAGGGTGATGACCTAACCACTAGTCGATGGGGCCTTATTATTCTGTGCCTGTACGGCTGATTCAGACTCGGGGTGAATGAGGGGACTCGAACCCCCGACCTCCAGGGCCACAACCTGGCGCTCTAACCACCTGAGCTACAATCACCATGGATACCAATTCATCTGTCACTTCTTCCATGTATGCCCGACAGGACTCGAACCTGTAACCCTCAGCTTAGAAGGCTGATGCTCTATCCATTGAGCTACGGGCACCTTTGACCTGCCGCTGCACTCCATGGTCGGGGCACCGAGACTCGAACTCGGGACCTCCTGCTCCCAAAGCAGGCACGCTACCAGCTGCGCCATGCCCCGTCTGAACGGAAGGCTGGTAATATACGACAACAGCCTGAATTTCCAAATATTTTTTTCGGTTTTCCGCTCGTTCAAAACCGGGAATTCAAACCATCGTCAGTGATCGAAACGTCTGGTAAAATAATCGGTTACAAGTGACCTGAGCTCTTTGTGCACAATCATTTTAACCGCTTCAGCCGGCGTAACCAGCCGACGCTTGCGTACATGCATCTCCTCCCACCGGTCAAGCAGTGATTCCACTTCGAAGGGATAGACCGTAACGGAAAAGAGACCTGAAGGTCGCCGGAACGAATAGGTTCCTATCGCTACCGGCAAAACCCTGCCAACCACACCCGCCTCCTCCCAGGCCTCCTTGGCAGCCGATTCGGCTGGCGACATGCCCTTCTCGACGTACCCTTTGGGAATTATCCATCGTCCGGAACTCCGGGACGTGATCAGCACAACCATGTTGCCGGAAATCGGCAACACACCCGACTGAACTGCTATTTTTCCCGATCCGTTCACCATGATTGCTGTCTTGCTCTTGCTCTGGTTATAAGTTCTCTTGTTCTGCCGAGCCGATAACACCAACATCCGTTGCCCGTTCTTCCCGGCCAGAAGATACGGCTTTTCACCTTTTTTCCATGGCTGTTTAACCATTCTGTAACCAGACGAAAGCCTTTGATCGGTAATAGAAAAACAGACGTTACGGTTAACAATACTGTCATGTCAAGTTTAAATGAGCGTAAGTTAAGGTGCCATTGACTTATCCGGATCGAAATCGGTATCGGTATCGATTGCGATTATCTGTGTGAAAACAGAAAACCGGCTTCTGGCTGTATCAGTTAATTTCTCTGGTGGTTATGGAAGCTTAAGCCTCTTCAGGTGGAACTCGATACCGATACCAATTTGGATACCGATTTCGATGATATTAATCCGGCAAGTATATACATGACAGGTGTCAGAGCTTATGCAGTATACATTCATGGGGCTTGAAATCAGAGATAATAGTCACCTTTTTGAATGCCGGATTAGTAAAGAAAATTCCGACTATTTACAGTTGACACAAAACTACGGCAAAACTCTTCATACACACTCTACCATTAATGAAATTCACGCCCCACTGCCGCTCCTGCCACACGATAAATTCGACTATTTCAAACAAATACAGTATGTTCTGTTATAGTCTTTCAAAACTCAGCACCTCTATGACATGAAAGCCATCATTCCTGTTGCTGGCATCGGTAGCCGGCTGCGTCCCCATACCTTTTCCCAACCGAAAGTACTGCTCAACGTTGCCGGAAAGCCAATCATTGGCCACATCATGGACAAGCTGATCGAATCGGGCATCGACGAGGCGATTATCATTGTAGGACATCTTGGGAACAAAATTGAAAAGTACATTGAAACGAACTACTCCATCAAGCTGACCTTCGTTCCCCAGACACATCAGTTAGGCCTTGCCCATGCCATCCACATGTGCAAATCGTTTGTACCGGAAGACGAGCCGCTCTTTATCATCCTTGGTGATACCATTTTCGATGTCGATCTCAAACCGGTACTCGAAAGCACCTGCTCGACCCTCGGAATCAAGGAGGTTAAAGATCCCAGACGATTCGGGGTTGCCGTTACCGAAGGTGACCGCATCGTCAAACTGGTCGAGAAACCCGACCTTCCGGTCAGCAACCTGGCCATCGTGGGACTCTATTTCCTGCGCCATTCTGCATCACTCTTCGACAGCATAGATTATATCATTGAAAACGATATAAAAACAAAAGGTGAATTCCAGCTTACCGACGCCCTGCAACGCATGATCGACCTCGATGAACCCTTCACCACGTTTCCGGTCCAGGGATGGTACGATTGCGGAAAACCGGAAACAATGCTTGAAACCAACAGGATACTGCTGCACAAAAACCATCTGGACAAACCACGGAAGGGATGCATCATCAACTACCCGGTCTTCATTGCCGAGAGCGCCTGTATCTCCAATGCCATTATCGGCCCGAATGTCTCGATAGCCGAAAATGCGGTCATCAGCGATGCCATCATCATGAATTCGATCATCGGTGAAAAATCGCAGGTACAGGATATCATGCTGGATCAATCGATCATCGGCAGTAATGCCATCATATCGAGCATGGGTCACCAGATGAACATCGGCGATTTTTCAGAAATCAGGATGGTCTGACAGGAGCACCACCGCTCAGCCCTTCTAAGGACAGGGTTTTCATGTTTCCGTACCCTGGTACAACAGCTCTGCTGTATCAGGGGTGCGGATCAACGGAAACAACCCTGTTCCCGCCCGTAGGCTCGTTTCTGACACAGCCGGATTCACTCATACCGTCAAAGTTATAGCTCCATCGCTCTTTCAGCACAAAACGCAATGTTGGTGTCACCCCGGTGTCCGGCCGGTTCGTCCCCCTGGGATAGGCGCCATCCGATTGCCAGTGCCCCTCTTCGTCTGAATAGTACTCGACAGTGACGGTCGAACCATCGATGGTGTAAAGATAATAACCGATGGTTGAGCACTCCCGGGAAATGGGTATTTCACGTTTTTTCTGACCGCGCCAACCGGGATCATTGAGCGGCTTTGGTTTGTAGAATTTGCTGCTGACCGAACCGGAAATAATCTGTTCGACCCTGAATTCACCGTCGGGACTCTCGATGATGGAGCGCTGATGCATGTGGTCGTGACCGCAGATATAATACCTCACGCCATTATCGGAGAGACTGGCCATAAACCGGTTCTGCCAATCCGGATGTTCATCGGCAAAACCGCTGAACACCGTATCCTGATGATTGGAGCCGATCATGGGCTGATGCGAAAAAACGAAAGCGTGGCGTGTGCCGCGTATGCTTCGATCCAGTCGCTCGCTGATCCACTCCTGCTGATCGTCTATGGTGTAACCCGAAGCATACCCGTCAGCATGGTTCACCACCTTGCCCGGCAAGGGCCAGTTGTCGATGATCACCAGGCGTACACTATTCTCAAGGTCACCATAATCGAATGAGTAGCTCAATCCGTCAAGCTCTCGGCTGACCCCGGCCGGAGTGCTGAAATGCTCACCAATCCGGAAACGCTCACCTCCGGACTTCCTGAAATCACCAGAGCGAGTCTGGGGATAACGCGAACGAAAACCCGAGGCGCCATACCCGTTGTCTTTACCATAAACCTCATGATTGCCCCGAAAAGGGAAAAAACCGATCCCTGCGTCAATAAGCGGTTTTGCCGCCTCCGCTCGCCTTTTTTCGGATGCCTCTCTGCCATCGTCACTCAGATCACCAACCTGGATGACAAATTTCACACCAGCAGCGATAAATTGCCGGTTCACCTGATCGATAATGGAGAGCGGCACGGTGTCCCGATTCTGTCCGGAAGGATCAGGAGCCGTCCACTGCGTGTCACCCATCACGCCGAACTTCCAGGGTTCAGCCCATGACACTCCTGGATGCAGAAGCAGCATGAACAGTGCAAAAACCGCGCCGGTTTTCCTGAAAAAAAGACTGATGTTCATGGAATTTTTTGGGTAAAGTTTTTTCTGAAACCTCCGGATCACTCATGAAAATAAACCAAAACTCCCGCCCGCCACCAACCCGCCAGGTAAACTCCATGCAAACCTTTCCCTCCCTCTTCCCTCCATATCGACCAGCTCGTCCACATTTCCCCGAAAAAGCACAAAACTTTTGCATAAGATACGATGAATGCGTACATTGGACGTTGATTTTACCGGCATCACCATTACCTATGGACACGGTGCCAAAAGCTCTTCAAGCAGGATTCGTCCTCTGAGCTTGCCGGAAGGCATCCCGTGTCCCGTCTGTCCCCCCTGCGACATTCATTTTCACGAGATCTCCTTTTCGGCAAACCGCAAGGCGCCTGCCGTTTTTGTCATTCGATTAAACCAAAACCGAAAGGGAAACTATGTCACATTCAAGGTATTTCTTTACCTCGGAATCAGTTTCAGAAGGCCATCCGGACAAGGTAGCCGATCAGATATCCGATGCCGTGCTGGATGAATTCATCAAACAGGACCCAAACTCCCGCGTCGCCTGTGAAACCTTCGTCACCACCGGCCAGGTAATTGTCGGCGGCGAAGTCACCACCAAAGGCATCGTCGATGTCCAGAAAATCGCCCGCGGCGTCATTACCGACATCGGTTACACCAAAGGTGAATACATGTTTGAAGCCAACTCCTGCGGCGTTCTGTCTGCACTGCACTCGCAGTCGCCCGACATCAACCGTGGTGTTGACCGCAAGGAAGAGATCGCTGACGAGTTCGATCGCGTCGGCGCCGGTGACCAGGGCATGATGTTCGGTTACGCCTGCACCGAAACTCCGGAACTTATGCCGGCGGCCATCCAGTTCGCCCAGCAGCTCGTCAAGGTGCTTGCCGACATCCGCAAGGCTGGCAAAATCATGACCTACCTCCGCCCTGACGCCAAGAGCCAGGTCACCCTCGAATACGAAGGCGACAAGGTCATCCGCGTGGACGCCGTCGTCGTCTCCACCCAGCACGATCCTGAACCGGCAGGCATGAGCGAAGCCGACTTCCAGGCCGTGATCAAGAAAGACATCATCGAGAACGTCATCAAGGTGGTCATCCCTGCTGAGCTGATCGACGAGAACACAAAAATGCACATCAACCCGACCGGTCGTTTTGAAATCGGCGGGCCTCATGGCGACACCGGTCTGACCGGCCGCAAAATCATTGTTGACACCTACGGCGGAGCAGCTCCGCACGGCGGTGGCGCATTCAGCGGCAAAGACCCCTCGAAGGTTGACCGCAGCGCTGCTTATGCCGCCCGTCACGTTGCCAAGAACATCGTTGCCGCAGGCCTTGCCGACAAGTGCACCGTTCAGGTCTCCTACGCCATCGGCGTGGCCCGTCCGGTCTCGATCTACATCAACACCCACGGCACCGGCAAGCACGGCCTGTCCGACAGCCAGATCCAGGAGAAAGCCGAGGTGATCTTCGACCTTCGCCCGCTGGCCATCATCCGCCGCTTCAACCTCGACCGTCCGCACGGCTGGTGCTACCGCGACAGCGCCGCCTATGGCCACTTTGGCCGTGACATCTTCCCCTGGGAGAAGACCGAGAAGGTTGCCGAGCTGAAAGCCGCTCTGGGCCTCTGATCAAAAAAACCTCCGGACACCTCTGCGGCACCCCTCCGCAGAGGCCGACCGGCAAAGAACCAACTGAAAAAACTCACTGACAATCATGACAACTGAAGCAGCAGTGCTGAATTACAAGGTGGCCGATATAACGCTTGCCGAATGGGGCCGCAAAGAGATCGAAATCGCTGAAAAAGAGATGCCGGGCCTCATGGCCACGCGCAAAAAATACGAAGGCCTGTACCCCCTCAAAGGCTCACGCATTGCCGGCTCCCTGCACATGACCATCCAGACCGCCGTCCTGATCGAAACCCTTGTAGAGCTTGGCGCCGATGTTCGCTGGGCAAGCTGCAACATCTTCTCGACCCAGGATCACGCCGCAGCAGCCATCGCTGAAGCCGGTGTGCCGGTCTTCGCCTGGAAGGGCGAGACCCTCGACGAATACTGGTGGTGCACCCGCCAGATCCTCGAGTTCGAAGGCGGCCTCGGCCCGAACCTCATCGTCGATGACGGCGGTGATGCCACCCTGATGATCCACCTCGGCTACAAGATCGAGAACGAACCATCACTCCTCGACAAGGTACCCGGCAACGCCGAAGAGAAGGCGCTCTACCAGCAGCTCAAGGATGTCTTCGCCGAAGATACCCAGCGCTGGCACAAGGTTGCCGCCGACATGAAGGGGGTCTCCGAAGAGACCACCACAGGTGTGCACCGCCTCTACCAGATGATGGAGAAGGGCGAACTGCTCTTCCCGGCCATCAACGTCAACGACTCGGTCACCAAATCGAAGTTCGACAACCTCTACGGCTGCCGCGAATCACTCGCTGACGGCATCAAGCGCGCCACCGACGTCATGATCGCCGGCAAGGTCGCCGTTGTGCTCGGCTACGGTGACGTAGGCAAAGGTTGCGCCCACTCGATGCGCACCTATGGCGCCCGCGTGATCGTCACCGAAATCGACCCGATCTGCGCCCTGCAGGCCGCTATGGAGGGCTTTGAAGTCACCACCATGGAAGAGGCTGTCACAGAGGGCAACATCTTCGTCACCACCACCGGCAACAAGGATGTGATCACCCTCGAACACCTCACCCGGATGAGGGACGAAGCGATCGTCTGCAACATCGGCCACTTCGACAACGAAATCCAGGTCGATGCGCTCAACAACTTCAAAGGCGCTACCAAGCTCAACATCAAGCCGCAGGTTGACAAGTACATCTTCGAAGATGGCCGCTGCATCTACCTGCTTGCCGAAGGACGCCTCGTGAACCTCGGCTGCGCCACCGGCCACCCGTCGTTCGTGATGAGCAACTCCTTCACCAACCAGACCCTCGCCCAGATCGAACTCTGGATAAACGATTACGCCATCGATGTCTATCGCCTCCCCAAACAGCTCGACGAAGAGGTGGCCCGCCTGCACCTCGGCCAGATCGGCGTCAAGCTCACCACGCTCACCCAGGAGCAGGCCGACTACATCAGCGTCCCGGTCGAAGGCCCCTACAAGCCTGAGCACTACCGCTACTGATCCCCCGGTTTACCGGAAGATCAACATAAAAAAAGCCGCCTCGAAAAAGGCGGCTTTTTTTATTGCGGATCGGTCGGATATTCCCAATTCCCCCATTGCTCTCAGCGCTGCCCTCCAGCAGAATACAGCTTGCGCTTTGCGCTTTCATGAGGTTTGAGTATACTACGCACGAAAGCACACAATATTATCCCAAATATCATGAATTTTTCTTAACATCCCAGCTTTTCTGGCGTTAGGTCTCTGATCCGTTTTTTTCTCGATTGCAGTCATTGACAGATTTGAACAATAACAATGCAGGAGAAAACATGGCACTTTTTGATTTCAGACAAAAATTCGATCCAACACTATTCGATCAACTCATTGGATACGGCTATCAGATTAACGCTTTCGGCCACAACGACGCCACTTTTCTAAGCCTCCGTAACCTGCCTTACCAGTTTAAACAATTTGATGATTCTGTTTAAACAACATCATGACATAGTTAATTTTGTTGGTTCGAATCCAATATCGCGTAAAATTATTTACTATTTCATGAATAAGCAAAGGAGATTACAATGGAAATCAACTACGTTCTCTTTACACATCTCCCTGATGAGATAAGAAGTTACAACGTCAGGGAAGATAAAGCTTGGCCGCATTTTGAGAAATTTGCCAACAAATTAGGTGATTTATTGTCGGATCAAGAAGCCTCTGGAATGTTAATGATCTTTACAGAACCGGGATGGCTACATTTACTAAATATTATCGGTCAGGACTTTAATCCTGTTCGATTGGCTGAAGATTTTGTAAAAATCAAAAAACGTGAAGATGATTTTCATAGAATTATCGATAATAGTAGCTTAAAGGGACGAGCCCGACTCATAACTGCGGAGACACTTTATCCGATTCTTAACAACATTCGAGGAAATAAGTCAGGAGAAACTTCTGCAAACCTAAAAAAGTATTTGGTCGCAGAAAAGCCTGGGGTTCGCTATGACACGACCAAAGTTGTTGAGGCAATTATTCGTATAAGGCATTTAGGTACCGGAATTCCGGTTATTCGAATGGACTGGGACGCATTATTCAACGATAATACTCTTTCTCGTGACTTACCATTGGTTACAAGAGATA
>JAAXWL010000178.1 GCA_013334975.1 Chlorobiaceae bacterium | reverse complement strand
ACTCTTTCTGGCCTGCCGCTTCAGGAAAAAGACCGTTAGGCGACCACCAAGACCGGCAAAAGGGGCATAGAACATGCCCGAAAAAATCATGCTCAGCAGCAGGTCGGTCAGGGATATCTCTTTTTGAGCAGTCACCACAGCCAGCATCTGCTGGAAAGTTTCGGCCTCTTCGGGAACCATGCGACTTCCCCATTCAACCAGGAGCTGAAGACTTTCGAGACCCGGGAGGTAGCCGAACCACTTCTCCAGCACATATCCTGCAAGCACCGATGCTATACCGCCAACAAAACCACTCATGGCGCCAAGCACAAAGGATTCGCTATAAGTGATCCGTATCTGGTTACTCAGGATGTAAAACAAAACCGCCATCGATCCTGAAGTGATGATCCCGGCAAAAAGAACGGCATTGATGAGGGTCAGGTAGGGCAGCGTGGTCGTCATGACAAGCAATACAGCCCCAACCGCCAGTGCAGGTGTTTTTGAAGGGCGCCCGGGTACTATTTCCTCTCCCATAGTTCAGGCAGAAAAAAGATCGTTCATAAAATCATCCATCGTATAAAATCCGGGTGTGGTCGCATGACGTCCGACAAGCCACTCGGCAGCCCTGAGGGCTCCCGAAGCGAAACCAGTGCGGTTCTTTGCCGTATGGGTCAGTTCAATGGTATCCGATTCCGAATCGATGAGCGCCGAATGGATGCCGAACACCGAACCGAGACGGACCGAAGCGACCTGGAGTTCGTCACTCCGGAGCTTGCTGCCCTCCTGAAGTTCCCTTGTCATGGACTTCTTGCGAGGATTGGCCTTCAGTATCTCCTCGGCGGCCTTCAGCGCGGTGCCGCTTGGAAAGTCGGCCT
Source organism: Chlorobiaceae bacterium (assembly GCA_013334975.1). Classification (GTDB taxonomy): domain Bacteria; phylum Bacteroidota; class Chlorobiia; order Chlorobiales; family Chlorobiaceae; genus Chlorobaculum. Next base: position 879 of record JAAXWL010000178.1, on the reverse strand, counting down.
TGCCGGTATGGTGCTGTTCAACCAGGGCTATGTCGAACTGCTCGAAGGGAGCAATCAGACGGGCTGCTTCACGGAGCGTTCTGAAAAAAATGTTGACCCCGAGCGAGTAGTTTGCCGAATAGAACATGGAACTGCCTGTCCTCAATACCTCTTCGCGAACACTCGCCATCGCATCGTCACACCCTGTGGTGCCCACCACAACCGGAACACCCGAAGCAATCAACGCCGGGTAGTTGGCAAGAAAAGCGTTTCTGACCGTGAAATCGATGATGACCTCCGATCCGCTGAACGAACCGGCATCGATGGTATCCTGCACATCGAGCACGCGAACAATGGAGTGCACTCCCGATGCTGCGACAATATCGGCAATCTGGTGGCCCATGCGGCCATTGCCGACCAGTGTGATCTTCATATCTCTGACGTTGATGATTTCAGGGACGAGCTTCGTTCGGCGACTTCACTGCCCCAGAAGTTCAAGAATCCTGTCGAGGTCTTCCCCGGAAAAATAATTGATGTGAATCTCTCCATGTCCCCCTTTTCTCTCAACCAGTTTCACCTTGGTAGCAAGCCGCTCTCTGAGCTGGTTTTCGATCTGCCCGAGCTGTATCGAGCGAGGTTCGGGGTTGGCCTTCTCCTTCCTTGGCGCATCCTTGAACATGTTGTTCACCAGCGCCTCGGTCTGGCGTACCGAAAGCTGGCGTGTCATGATCTGGCGCCACACCCTGAGCTGCAACTGCTCGTTCGGCAGATTGATCAGCGCCCGTGCATGACCCGAAGAGATCTCCCTGGTACGAATGCTGTCCTGAATCTGGCGGGGAAGTTTCAGGAGACGCAGAAAGTTGCTCACCGTGGAGCGGTTCTTGCCGACCTTCTGTGCAA
>JAAXWL010000029.1:23284-26420 GCA_013334975.1 Chlorobiaceae bacterium | reverse complement strand
CCGATAAATCTTTAACTGTGTTCATTGGTTCCGTATGGATTGTTACGTCGCGATGCTCCTTTCCATGAACGTGTACCATTTTATCGCTATTATACTTTATTTAATAATTATCACTGAATCACCATTTACGCTTTTACGAAAGAGGGCAGACACGCAGGTCTGCCCCTACAGTCGAAAACGGCACGGGTTGTCAGGATATTCATGTTCAAGGTTCGTGTGCGGTATTGATCCCGACCTGTCGGGATCGCAATGAGGGGAATGAACAACAAATTTTGGTATTGACTTGACAATAAGGGACAGACGGGAGGGCAAATGGAGTTGCGAAAATCGATTTCGAATGCGATTTCGATATGGATGAAAAGAACAAACCCCAACAGGTGAATTTGTAACCGGTTGGGGGTTTGCTTTTTACAGGCTTTGCAGGTGATCCAGGAGGATGCTGTTGAACATCGCTGGCTGATCGAGGTTTGAGATGTGGCCGGCGTCTGGGATGAGTTCGAGCTTTGAGTTGGGAATCAAAGATTGCATGGCGGATGCGATCTCCGGGAGCGTGACCTTGTCCTCGGTGCCGCAGATGATGAGTGTCGGGCACGTTATCTCCGGGAGTAGCCCTGTTGAATCTTCCCTTTCGGCGATCGCTCGCATGGCGTCGCTGATCTCTTCGGGGGATTGACGGATAATGTTTTCTCTGCTCCGGGCAATGAGTGCCGGATTGGATGTGTAGCTCTCTTTTGAAAAGAAGTTGGGCACCATTCTCTCGGCAGCTTCTTCGGAGCCTTTTTCCATGACAGCTGTTCTGAAGGCCTGTCGTGCGGCAAGCACTTCGGGAGTGTCGGTGTTTGCCCGGGTGTCGCAGAGTACCAGCGAAGCGGTCAGTTCTGGGTAGAGGCGGTAAAAGGCCAGAGCCTGGTACCCTCCCATCGAGAGGCCGACCAGGGTCACTTTACCCCATTCGAGCGCCTCGATGAGGCGGGCCAGGTCGTGGGCATAATCGGTCATGCTCCATCCCGGTCTGCCGGGAGTGGCATCGAATCCATACACCGAGGGGGCGATCACCCGATAACCTGCCTCGGCAAGTGGGGAGAGCTGAGGCTCCCACATCTCGACAGAGACCGGGAAGGCGTGCAGCAGCAGGAGGTTGCCGGCATTGCCACCGACTGAGCCCGTAAAGGTCAGCATGGCTCAGTTCTCCTGCTCTTTGGTATGACCACGGATGTCTTTGATGATGTTGTTGGCTTCATCAAGGATCTTTTTGGCTTCATCCCGTGCACTGTCGATGATTTTCTGGGAGCGTTGCTTGGCTTCGTTGTTGTAGATGGCGTCCTCTTCCGGCTCTTCATAGAGTTCTGCGGCGCGATCCAGAGCGCGTCTGACCTTGCCGGTGATGATCATCTGGGTGTCTTCACCTTTGCGGGGGGCGAACAGCAGCCCCATGATGGTGCCGACGATAGAGCCCAGAACGGCTCCGAAAAACAGTCCCTTGTAGTACTTGTCCTGATTTTCCATGGTCTTTCGATTTTCGTTGTAAAATGAAAATATAATAAAATTTAATTGCGCAGGATTTCCAGTACCTCATCTTCGAGACCGGATAGCGTCTCGACGAGGTCATGACGGCAGAGCACCCTGAATTTTTTTGTAAAGTGTTCAAAAGAGAGGATGAAGTCTGAACGGAACACCGATTCACGGAAGTCGTCGAACCTGATATAACCGCTCTCTGACCCGGCAGAAACAAGGTGGCGGTGCTCGCTTTTGGTGGGGTATACTCGCAGATCCCTGAAATCGTCGTAGTCGAAGATATCTTTTGTTGCCGGTGCGTCGATCAGTATCTCGTGGCCCATGAGATGGCGACCTGTTTTTCTGCCGACCAGGGCGCTGATCTCCTGCTCCTTTTTTTTGCGTCGCTGGTGATCGGTACTGTACGTGAACCAGACCGGGTCGCTCTCCATTGATGGTTCGGTATAGGGGCGTATGGTCATGGCTCGTTTGTAGACTCGCCGTTCCCTGATCGATTCGAGCAGTCCGATGATCGGCAGTCCGGTGCCGCAAAGCGCCCGTTCAAGCTCGAACAGTACCCGGTCATCGGAATTGAAGTAGAAGAGCTCGCGCAGTGTTGCAGTTGGCAGTGCCTGTTCGTCAGTGATATCCTGCAGGAGGCGGCGGAGCATCGTTGACAAGGTGCGGCTGGTGTGATGCCAATAGACGTTGCGCATCATCATGTATTTGGCGAAAAGCAGGCTTTCGAGCGGGGCGATCCCTTTTTCGGTGATGGCGAACCGTTCTCGCTCAGGGTCGGGGACGAAAGATTCGATGAGGCGTTCGATGTCGATACTGCCGTATGGGATGTTACAGTGATGCGCGTCGCGCATCAGGTAGTCCATTTTGTCGGGATCGAGTGTTCCGCTGATCAGCTTGCCAAGTCGGTGAGCTGTTTTGCCGGTGATCATGGTGGTCAGGGTTTCGGGATCGACCTGCCAGTCGTCGTGCAGGATGGCCGCGATGGAGGGCTGGCCGTGATGCTCTTCGTTGATGAACTGGCTGGTCAGGGACTCATGATGCGCGAATACAGCGTTCTGACCGGTACCGGGTGTGATCTCCTCCAGGACGTGGGCATGGGGATAGTGGCCGATGTCGTGCAGGAGGCTGGTGGCAAGGAGGGTGCGGCAGGTCTCGTCGTCGAACCGGAAGCGCTCGTCCTGCAACTCCAGAGCCAGCGGATTGCTCACCATTCTTTGCAGGATCATCTTCATCAGGTGGTACACCCCGATCGAGTGTTCAAAGCGGGTATGGGTCGCTCCGGGATAGACCTGCTGGGCGAACGAAAGCTGCCGGATGCCCTTGAGCCTCAGGAATGAGGGGTGTGCGAGGATTTTTTTGAGAGGAGCGCTCAGGGGGATGTGACCCCAGACAGGGATACGGATGAATCCGCCTTCGGAACGGAACAGAAATGGTTCAGCGATCATGAGGGAGCGAATGGTTGAAAAAAAGGCCAGTGCATGTCAAGTTAAGCAGTGACAGCGAACGATCAAATGAACGGGGGATCAATTCTGTGTCCGTAGCCCCCTTCGAAATCGGTATCGGTATCGGGTTCCACCTGGAGCGGTTGAAGAAAAAATCGATTTGGATACCGATTTGGATA
>JAAXWL010000029.1:0-23184 GCA_013334975.1 Chlorobiaceae bacterium | reverse complement strand
CGATTTGGATACCGATTTGGATAAAAAACAACGCGGGATCGTACTTCAGTATCCGCATGACCCTTGGGGGGGGTCAGGAAGCGGCGGTTGGGCGCTCCTTGAGGTGAAGGGCGCAGACTTTCCGGAAGTGGTGCCCGTAGATTGCCAGGGTTACGGCGAGTGGCAAGGCCTGCTGGCGGTTGATGATGGTCCAGGTGAGCATCTTCCAGTACTGGAAACGTTCACGCCCGATGACGCCGAGGATGACCGTTGAACGCATGAAGGCCATGAACTGGCTCATTCTGAAACGGCCGTTGAGTTTTGGTGCCTGGTACTCTTTCAGAAGGGTACGGATGCGCTGGTAATAATATTTCGGTGCGTACAGCTGGTTCATCATCTCCCGGTACCCTTTGCGCAGGAGTTCCGGATCCATGGTCGGGATGATGTTGGTGTTGCTGTCGGCATTGTCACCGCTTGAATGGGGCAAGAGGCGCCCTTCACTGCTCAGCCGCTCATAGAGTTTGGTGCCGGGCAGGGCTTGCAGGATGCCGACCATTGCGGTCACGATGCCGCTTTTCTGGATGAAATCTATCTGCTTCTGGAAGATCGAGGGGGTGTCGCTGTCGAAACCGACAATAAAGCCCCCTTGTACCTCGATGCCCGCATGCTGGATTCTATGGACATTGTCGAGCATGTTTCGCGAGGTGTTATGCTGTTTGCCGCACGCCTGCAAGGCGGCATCTTCGGGTGTTTCGATGCCGATAAACACCTGGTTGAACCCCGCGTTGACCATCAGCTCCATCAACTCGTCGTCATCGGCCAGATTGATGGAGCACTCCGTGTAGAACTTGTTGGTGACCTTGTTAGAGCGCCGCCATTCGATGAGCGCCGGAAGAAGCTCTTTTTTCAGGTATGAACGGTGGGCGATGAAATTATCGTCGACAAAGAAGATGCTGTCCTGCCAGTGCCGCTCGCGCAGGCCGTCCAGCTCTGCGATGATACGCTCGCTGGTCTTGGTGCGGATTTTGTGGCCGAAAAGGGTGGTGACGTTGCAGAAATCGCAACGGTAGGGACAGCCTCTCGAAAACTGGATGGCCATGGAGGCATACTTGTTCAGGTCGAGCAGACCCCACTCCGGGGCCGGGGTGAGGCTGAGGTCGGGAAATTCTGTGGCTGTGTAGTAGCGCTGTGGGACTCCATCCTGGAGGTCGGCAAGGAAGTGCGGCAGCGTCAGTTCAGCTTCGTTCAGTACGAAATAATCGACATCAGGAAAGGCTTCGTATCCGGTGGTGAAGAGCGGGCCGCCTGCAACGACCGGGATTCCGGCCGACTTGCAGCGGGTGATGACCTGCCGGGCGGAGTCCTGCTGTACCGCCATGGCGCTCACGAAGACCAGATCGGCCCAGAAGATATCGTTATCACGAAGTGGTCGAACGTTCAGGTCAACAAGCCGCCGCTCCCATGACGGAGGCAGCATGGCGGCTACCGTAATCAGGCCGAGTGGCGGTAGTGATGCCTTTTTTCTGACAAACTTGAGTGCGTGCTTGAAGCTCCAGAAGGTATCCGGAAATTCGGGATAGAGTAGCAGAATGTTCATCGTATCATTGCCTCCGGCAACAGAGGTACGTTTGGAATCGGAATCGTATGAAAAAAAGAAGGATGCGCAGCCCAAGAGCTTGATACTATAACCAATCCTTGAATCCAAGAGTTTCTGATGGCATCATTCCGGCACGTTTTGGATGAGCCACTTCAGGAGATCCGGAGTTTCTCAATAACGGTCGAGGGTGAACTTTTCGCCGAGGTAAATTTTGCGGGCTTCGGCATTATCGGCGATCTCTGCAGGGGTGCCCTGCATGAAGATGCTGCCGTCGAACAGGAGGTAGGCGTGGTTGGTTATCGAGAGTGTTTCGTGTACGTTGTGGTCGGTGATGAGTACCCCGATGTTGCGTTTCACGAGCCCTCCGACGATCTGCTGGATATCCTCTACGGCGATCGGGTCAACGCCGGCGAATGGCTCGTCGAGCAGGATGAACCTGGGGTCGAGGGCCAGAGCCCTGGCAATCTCCGTGCGACGCCGTTCACCTCCGGACAAGGAGTAACCCATACTTTTGCGGATATGGGCGATGTTCAGGTCTTCGAGCATCCGGTCGGTTTTTTCCTGACGTTCAGCCCTTGAAAGTTCGGTGAATTCGAGGACACCGAGGATGTTCTCCTCAACGGTCAGTTTCCGGAAGACTGAGGCTTCCTGTGGCAGATAACCAAGCCCTTTTCTCGACCGTTTATACATGGGCAGACGGGTGATATTCTCCTTGTCGAGCAGAACCTCACCGGCGTCGGGCTTGACCAGACCGACGATCATGTAAAATGTGGTGGTTTTTCCTGCGCCGTTCGGGCCGAGCAGTCCTACGATTTCACCCTGCTTGACTTCGAGGGTGGAGCTTTTGACCACTTCCCGTTTGTTGTAGGTTTTTTTCAGGTTTTTGCAGCTCAGTATCGAACCCATAGCAGTTGTATCCATGAAGGCTGCACCCTCTCATGCGGAGGATGCGCTTTCTGTTTCGTTACGGTAATGAAAATATTTTCGGAAGCTACCGTATTGTCAAAGGTAAATAGTCAGAAATTCTTTTATCATCTAAATCGGTATCGGGTACCACTTGAAGAGACTAAAGAAAAACTCACCGAGTATTATGGCTTATTGTGATAACTATTTGATAATCAGACAGATAAATCCGGAGACCGGTTTTCTGTTTTTATATAAATAATCGATTTTGATAACCGATTTCGATACCGATACCGATTTGGATAATAATCAAAGGCTCCAAAAGATACGTCAGTATAAACTTGACACAAAGTTGCCGCTATCCGAAGCGATTAGTGAACTCCTCGTCGGTCATGACCAGCATCAGCACTCCTTCGATGATGCCCACAATGGCCGGTACGCCCGACCAGCAGAAAAGCAGATAGACAACACCCCAGCCGGTTAATCCGAGGTAGAATTTGTGGATGCCGAACGAACCAAGCAGGATGGCGAAGATAATGGCCACAATCCGGTTCCGCCCGTTCGGGGTCATCGGGCCGAGGTTGAAGCTGAACGGCGGCGGTAATTGCCGTACCCCGCATTTCGGGCAGATTTCGGCTTTTGACCTTATGATGGCGCCGCATTCGGAACAGTACTTTTCGTTCGGCCCTTTCTGTGAGGTTTCGTTCATGGTCTCTCGCGTTCGTTTTTCATTCGGAGTCTCTTTGTCGGACTGGTTCTCTTGTTACAGGCATGGCTTTGCTTGAATATAATGATCATCCTGAACATTTGACTGCCAGCGATGCCGGAAGCCTTTCTCAAGTGGAACCCGATACCGATGCCGATTTCGTTGATATAAGAAATTCTGACTATTTTCCGTTGACGCAACACGACGAAACCTGCTCCCGTTTTTTGGCAATCCTGTCAATCATTTTGCACGACAGGCTTTCATGCGGGGCAAGAAAGCGGTAATTTTGATTCATTGGAAGTTATCAATCTGTCAACTCTTGATTCTATGAGAAAAGTGATGTCATACCGGGGGATGCTCCCGGAAATCCACGATACCGTGTTTCTTGCGGAAGGTTGTTACGTTATTGGTGATGTCAGCATCGGCGCACATTCGAGCGTTTGGTTTAATACGGTTATCAGGGGTGATGTCTGCCCGATCACGATTGGTGAGAAGAGCAGCGTACAGGACAATGTGACCCTGCATGTAACGCACGACACCGGTCCACTCTCCATTGGCAGTAACGTCACCATCGGGCATGGTGCGGTGCTCCATGCCTGCACGGTTCAGGACCATGTGCTGATCGGCATGAGCGCCACCCTGCTGGATCATTGCGTCATCGAGCCCTGGTCGATCGTGGCTGCCGGTTCGTTAGTCAAACAGGGGTTCAGGGTGCCGTCGGGTATGCTGGTCGCCGGTGTTCCTGCCAAAGTAATCCGCCCAATTACCGATGAGGAGCGGCAGAATATCGCCGAATCGCCAGAGAATTATGTTCGCTACGTCGCCCATTATCGTGAGGAGGGCTACGAAGGACGGTAAAGCCAGTTACGTTATACCGTGATCTTCTGTAATGATTTCGCTACATTACCGTTCATCTTATCCGGGGTTTTTGCCCCTTCATCTGAACCATCATTTATTTTTATGGCGCAACAAGAGGTAGTCATCATCGGCGGCGGCATCAGCGGACTCAGCATGGCATTCTACTGTTCGCAGGCCGGTATGAAAACGACATTGATCGAAAAAGAGAGCGTCGTCGGAGGCTCGTTCGCCTCCAGCCAGTACGCAAGCAACAGCGATAAATTCTGGTTCGAAATGGGGGCGCACACCTGTTACAGCTCCTATCAGAACCTTCTCGGCATTGTGGAGTCATGCGGTATTGCCGATACCATTATTCCGCGAGAAAAGGTGCCGTTTACGCTTCTCAAAGATGGAAAGGTTCAATCGATCATGTCTGGCATGAACCTGTTCGAGCTGCTGCTTTCTGTGCCGAACATCTTTTTTCTCAAGAAGGATAATCAGACGGTACGCTCCTACTACTCGAAAATTGTAGGTGAGAAGAACTACCGCAACACGGTCAGCCACTTCTTTAACGCGGTACCCTCCCAGGCGACCGATGATTTTCCGGCAGACATGATGTTCAAAAGCCGTCCGAAACGAAAGGATGTGCTCAAGAACTACACCTTCAAGGGTGGTTTGCAGAGTGTTGCACGAACGATTGCCGCACGCAAGGAGATCAAGGTGATCACCGGTTCACCGGCCCGGACGATTTCGAACAATGGTGGCAAATATGTCGTTACGACCGTCGATGGGAAGGAGTATGCCGCTGATGCGCTCGTCATGGCGTTGCCTTCGGCCCCGGCATCAACCCTGCTGCAGGGAGTCAATCCGGGACTTGCCGCTCAAATGGCCAAACTCAGGTATGCCGATGTAGAGTCGGTTGGCGTTGTGGTCAGGAAGAACAATATCTCGCTCAAGCCGGTAGCGGCCATCATCTCCCCTAACGACACCTTCTTTTCCATGGTCTCGAGGGATACGGTTCCGGATGAGCACTTCAGGGGTTTTGCCTTTCATTTCAAACCAGGTCTCGACGACAACGCAAAGTTCAGAAGGATAACCGATATACTGGGTATCAACCTGTCGAAGATCGAACATACCGTCACGAAAAAGAATGTTGTGCCCTCCCTGCGGCTCGGTCACAAGGAGTGGGCTGCCAGTACCGATCAGCTCCTCGGCAGCGTCAGAAACCTCTATATGACCGGTAATTACTTCGGTGGCATGGCCATCGAAGATTGCGTCAGCCGGTCCCGTGAAGAGTTCGAGCGTATGAAGGCTGTTCGTTGAGTGGTATTCCTCCTTTTTTCTGAACGTCCCGGAGTAACCCGCTCCGGGACGTTCGTGTTTGCACCCGTTCGGCTTCATCCGTAACTTGTCAATGAACCCGGCTGATATCCGCTAACCCTTCATCAACTGACGATGGACGCTGAACATCTGATTGAAACGTGGCGTATGCCGGCTCTCATTGTGGTGATTGCCGTGCTTCTCTATTTTCTTGGCAACTCGATTCTCAAGCGAGTCCTCGACCGTATCCGGCAGACCATCGCCGGCAGTTCAATGGGACTCGGTTTGCTTGTTCTGCCAGTGAGAGTGCTGTTCATTCTTATTGCCCTTGCCGGGATCGTCTATTATGTCCAAATCCCGGTCGAGCTGAAAGAGTTGCTGACCCATACCCTATCCATCGGTTCTGTTGTTGGTGTTTCGTGGTTTCTGCTCAGGGTGTTTGCCGTCATTGAAACGGTGATTCAGCAACGCTACCGGGAGTCAGGCAAAAGCAACCTCGAAGCACGCCGCATCACCACCAACATCAGTCTGCTTCGCAAGATATTCAATGTGCTGGTGGTTGTTCTCGCTATTGCCGGGGTGCTGATGACCTTCGAGACCGTCCGGCAGATAGGGTTGAGTATCCTCGCCTCTGCCGGTCTTGCCGGTGTCGTGATTGGTTTTGCCGCACAGCGCAGCCTCCAGACGCTCATTGCCGGAATCCAGATTGCCATCACCCAGCCAGTGCGGCTCGGTGACATTGTCGTGGTGGAAAAAGAGAATGGTCGCGTCGAAGAGATCACCCTCACCTATGTTGTGGTGCGCCTCTGGGATGAGCGTCGAATCATCGTGCCCATCACCTGGTTTATCGACAAGCCCTTCCAGAACTGGACACGAAGCACGCTTGAACTGACCGGCACGGTCATGCTGCGTGTCGCCTATACCATATCGGTCGATGAGGTGCGCAGAGAGTTTGAGCGGGTGGTTGCCGAGAGTCCTCTGTGGGACAAACGGATCGCCCGTCTCGAAGTCACCGACTCCGGCGATGTGACGATGGAGCTTCGCGCTCTGGTCAGCGCAGCCAACTCCGCCGACCTGTGGTCACTCCGCTGCCATGTGCGCGAAAAACTGATCGGCTTCATTTTTACTCCGTCGGAACCTTTCGCAAGTGACGAAGAGGCCATCGAGCTTCCGGTCGGTTGAAGAGGTAAGATTCGGTCAACTCCTGTTTTTCGTTACGGCGAATGAGAGTAACGTCATATCAAGAATATATTATCCAAATCGGTATCGGTATCGATTGTTTATGTAAAAACAGAAAACAGGTCTCTGGCTTTATCTGTTTAATTAAATTATGGTTATCATAATAAACAACAATACCCGGTGAGTTCTATCAGCCGCATTTCAAGTAGAACCCGATACCGATACCGATTTTCAATGCAAAATGCGGGCAGGCACAGGGGCCTTCCTCTACAGAACTCTTGTCACTGGAGGGCATTCCTGACATGTCGGGAATGCCCCTACAAATCACCCGTCACTCGATCAATGAGTTTCTGTTTCACTGAGAAGAACTGCGTTCTTTGCTTGTTATCAATTCTACACTCATCCTCTCTCGTCACTCGAAGTGATGAGCATGGGACTGATGGCGCCAATGGGACTCATGGGACGAAAGAGCATCAGAGGGCGATTTCTTGTCACTCGAAGGCATGAACATAGGTCGTATAGGTCTCATAGGTCTTATAGGACAGAAGATGTCAGGACGTTTCTTCCCAAATTCACTCTTCACCCTGTTGTCTTTGCAGTCTCTGTTGTCCTTTTCTTTGCCTGTTCTTCAGGATTTCGGCGTGACTCTGGTAAAAAAATGTTATTTTTCGGCGGATTTTTTTCAGGAGGTCTGCCGCAGACTCACCGGTTTGGCGAGTTCAGGGTGCATGCGCGGAGGTCCCAATTTTAACTGATTCAAGGAGAATAACGTATGGCATTGGTAAAGCATGGGGATACAGTAAGGGTGCACTATACCGGCACCTTCGATGACGGTACAATATTTGACAGCTCTGAGGATCGCGGGCCTCTGGAGTTTACGGTAGGCAGCGGTCAGGTGATTGCTGGATTCGATCGTGCGATGATCGATATGGAGCCGGGTCAGAAGAAACAGGTTAATATTCCTGTGGATGAGGCCTATGGAGCAAGGGTCGATGATCTCGTTGCCGAAATCGGGCGCGAGAACCTTCCGGCTGACCTCCAACTCGAAGTAGGCCAACAGTTGCAGCTCAGTCTTGCCGATGGCGAGGAGGCGATTGTCATGATCGTGGATCTGACCGAGAAGACCGTGACGCTCGATGCCAATCACCCGATGGCTGGGCTCGATCTCAATTTTGACCTGCAACTTGTTGAGATACTGTGATCAGGGTACTTTAAAACAAAAGAAAACGGCGCCTTACAAAGCGCCGTTTTCTTGTTACAGATTTTCATGCAGAGGTGTGTCAGTGAGTGACAAGCAGTCGGAGTATCTGGGTTGCGATGATAATGGCAGCGGTTAATATCACGGTAATGACCAGGTATTTTGTTCTTGATGTTGCCGCTTCATTGGTCAAGCGGTAAAGGCGAGTTAAAGGATAACCTGTGATTATGCCGAGGCCAATGCAGGACAGCATAACCCATATTGGCAGGATGTTCTGTAGAACTACGATTTCGAAAGCTATGCATGATATGATGGTCAATGCTATGATGATAAGATAAATTCTGTGTGAATCAGGGGCTTTATAGGGAATATAGTATGCCTTTGCAGTATTATCAACGGGAGCCTGGTTTTCTTTTCTTTTCAGATTCGGCAGCCAGCGTTTATTGTCGCTGACAGCGCGCATTGAGGAGGTTAATGCCAGGAAAGATAATATAAATGTGATACATAAGACACTGCCTGTTAAGGTGTTTTTATAATATTGTTTTGTAACTCTTGATGCGTTTGGGACAGGCAGTGGTGAGCCTGATTTGCTGTTTTTCAGCGATTTTAAATAATTATCCGAATAGATTATTTTTGAGTGATCGACCAGATCATTCATTGTTTTTGACAAAGCATCCCTGTTGTATTTATTCATGATCATTCCCGATGCAACTCTTTGGGCCTGTGCGCCTTCAAGTGGTTGAGGTATGGCTTCATGTAATACCAGTATCATGGATAATTTATCTTTGAAAGATACTGTTTGGGGAAATCCTGGCTTGAGGTTATTCAGAATGGTGAGAACAGGAGTCGGGATATTTTCAGAAGTCAGCGTTCTGACTGTGTTTCTGTACGGAATTTTTTTTGAATTCAATTCATCAAGGAGCTGATTCAGCGCAGCACCTTTTTCAGCCATTACGTCAAGTGATTCCAGAAGCACCAGGTTGTTTCCTGGCATGATTACTTCGTCGAAAACGAACAACTTTCTCTTTGAAAAAATAAGCGGATTATTCTGAACGACGGCAGCAACATTTTCTGGTGATACCTGTGGTTTGACTGATAATTTTCTTTCGGCCATGCTTGCAAGCACGCCTTTTTGTGCCATATACTGTGACAAGGCATAGTCGGGAGTCTGATCAAGCTTCATTTCCCGTGCCTTACCAGCAAATAACTCCATTCTTACCAGTTCAGAAAGAACTCGAAGCTTCAGATTGGTGGAATCCTTTTTTTTCATTCCCTGGACAGCATAGCGATTACAGAGGTAATCAACCTGTCTTTCAGTGATCTCGACTCCGTTTACAGTTGCTGCGACTTTTTCATTCTTACTTTTAACGGAATCATTACTGCAACCAGCGAGGGCATAGAGGAATAAAACAAAAAGAAAAAGGTGCTTTTTCATGTCTCGACGAGTATTGAATGTTTTAAACAAGCTGCAAGGAAAAAATATTAAAGTAATGATAATGCAATCTTTTTTCTTTATCAGATATCAAGGTATTAATTAGTTCGATGCAATAAAATTAAGCTGAATTATTGAGTCCTATGGTTAATAATCAGGCCTGTTTTTATTAAAATGATGAGTGTTGCTCATGTTCATTGAGTCTGAGAGGTTTCTGAATGTACGGTAAGCTGAATATTGTGCGTAATTGTGGCTCGGTAAACTTGTAAAAATCTGTTGTTTCGATATGCCGGGCTAAACAAGTACTTTACAGGTTTTGTGTACTGAAACAGAAAGGCGATATGCTTAACGTATACAATGAATCTGACATTGAGATTCAATTCGACATGAAGAGCCTGTAACTCCTATTTTACAAATAAATTTACTCATTTTCTATAAAAAATTTTCAGGTTAGTGTCAGTTCATCGGAGAGACGAAGGGCTGGAGTCGTATGGGAGTCTGCTGATACAATCTGTTTTACGGTCATTTTTCAGAGAAGCCGGAAGTTTATCGTGAGATAAGGGATATTTTTTTATTGTTACGGAAGCATTGGATGCGCAGTCTGGTTTAAATAACTGAGGCGATAGTGGCGTAGCAAGATAGTCGGTTTTCCACTTCGATGCCGAGACGGACTCCGATTTGGGGTGCCGTATTGAGCAAACGGGCTCACTTCGCAATGAGTTTCTGATTTACAGAGAAGAGCATCGTTCTTTGCTTCGTTATCCTGAGTAATCTGTTCGATCGCTCGGATCAGAAGAAAAACCTGATGCCTGGATGAAACTTTTGACGATCTGCATAACGGGAAGCACTGACGGCATAGGGCTTGCTGCGGCAAAGCGGTTCGCGTCAGAGGGACACAGGGTGATTGTACATGGGCGCGATGCTTCCCGGATCAAAGCAGCGTCCTCTGATATTTTTCGCTCTACGGGCGTGGAACCGTTTGGGGCTTTACAGGCTGATTTTACCGATCTCGATGCTGTCTGTTTGATGGGGCGGGAGCTGGTTGGGCGTTTTGCCGGTATCGATCTCCTGATCAACAATGCGGCGGTCTACATGCCTGACCTGATGCTCGTTCCGGAGGGGTACGAGACGACCTTCTGCGTCAATTACCTTGCTCCGGTGCTGCTGACAAGCGTCATCAGTCCGGTGCTGATAGCCAACGGTGGCTCGGTGCTCAATGTAAGTTCGGTCGATCATCACAGCGTAGTGTTCGATCCATCAAACATGCAGGGCGAGCGCAACTATTCGGGCTACGACGCCTATGCCCGGAGTAAGCTCTTCAACATCATGTTCACGATTGAATCGGCAATCGGCGACAATTCTGTGCGGTCGAATACGCTTGATCCCGGCGTGATTGCCACCAAGCTGCTGCATGCCGGATGGGCGCTTGCTGGTGACGATGTATCGGTTGGTGGCGAGGAGGTGTACGAGACAGTGATGGAGATCGCACGGAACGGATGGAACGGAGAATACTTCGAGAACCTCCGCCCGGCACGTTACTCATCGGTTGCCGGAGATGCCGTTGCCAGAAATGAGCTTGTGGAACTGACCGGCGAAATGCTCAGACGATTTGGATTGGGGCAGGATTGCTCTTGACGATTGCCTCTTTTGCTTATCTTGACAGAAAATGGTCCCAATACTTCACCCAACCCTTTGAAGGTATGAGCGTCGAAGGAAAAATCCATGCTGTTCTGACTGGCGATCTGGTCAACTCCTCCCGACTGACCAGCGAGCTGAGCCGCCAGGCCATGCAGGAGCTGAAATCCGCTTCCACCGTATTCAATGCGACTTTTCCTGGTGCCGTTCACGGTGAGATGGACACCTTCAGGCATGACAGTTGGCAGCTTCTGCTTGACAAGCCGATGCTGGCATTCAGGGCAGCCCTTTTTCTGCGTTGCGTGCTCAAAATGAACTCCAGCGCCAACATCAAGTACGACACACGGGTTTCGATAGGTATCGGAGGGGTTGAGTCAGTGGTGGAAAACCGCATATCCGATTCGCGCGGTACGGCGTTCACCATTTCAGGCAAGGGCCTGGATGGCATGAAAAACGCTCTTTTCGTTTTTGATGGAGCCTTTACTGATCCGGTGCTATGGAGCGAGACTTCTCTTGCCGTCGTGCCGCTTCTTGACTGTGTGGTCAGCGACTGGACGCCGGTCGAATCGGGCGTGGTTTCGGCGGCTCTCCTCGGAAAAACCCAGGCGCAAACCGTCGATTACCTGCTTTCGAAACGGGGCGATGCACCCACCCGGCAAGCGGTCAGCGACTCCCTGTCGAGAGCGCACTGGGGTACAGTGTCGGGTATTCTGGCATGGGTCGAAGAGAAAATGGGGGGGTTACCGGATATTTGTTAAATGCAAGTCCAATAGTTTGCAAATATACTATACAAGCTCTCAAGATTGACATTTTGCTTATCTTCTTGGGTATACAACGCTTTCGTACCGGATTATGGAAAAGATTGCCGTCATTCTCATAGCAGCCCACCTGATCGGGGATTTCGCCCTTCAGCCGGGCGCCATGGCCCGGAACAAGTGGCAACCGGCCACCTTGTTGCTTCATGCGGCGATCCACGGCCTCCTGGTCTGGTTGCTGTTGCAGAGCTGGAGTTGCTGGCAGGCCCCGGTTTTTGTTATGGTTACTCACACGATGACCGACCTCGTCAAACAGCGCTATCCTCAGGAGAGCCTGAAGGCATTCATAGCTGATCAGGCCTTGCATATCCTGAGCCTGCTTCTTCTGGCATGGCTGCTTGTCAGGAACTCCGTGCTTGCCGGGTTCATCGGTGTCGGTTATCAGCTCATTGTCGGGGCGGCCGGGTTTGCTGCGGTTGTGAGGGGTGCAGGTTTTCCGATTGCTTACGTCACCGGTGAGCTTATCCGTAAGAACAGTCTGGATTTCGACGGCCTGCAAAGTGGCGGCAAGCTTATTGGTACCCTTGAGCGGAGCCTGATTTTTCTGCTCTTTATCATCGGCCATCCTGAGGGGGTCGGATTCCTCGTTGCGGCAAAGTCGATCCTGCGTTTCGAAGAGTCCAAAAAACAGAAACAGGCTGAATACATCCTGATCGGTACCCTGCTGAGCTTCTCGATTGCCATAGCCCTCTCCTCTCTCACACTTTACGCGATGAGGTTATGAAACGTGTCGCACTTGATGGCGGAGCTTGAGGTGGGAAGTTCTTGTTGTCAAAATTCAGCGGCGGTTAACCAGTTATTCAAGCCTACGCCAATTTTTACTGCGGCTCAGCTTCAGTGTTCGGCACAATAACAAAACAAGTACCAGGAGGAACACGCGATGATCCCGGAGAAACTGAAAGAAATAATGAAGCAAGACGGAGTGGTTGCCATTGCTACGCTGGGAGTTGATGGGCCGCATATGGTCAATACCTGGAATAGCTATCTCAGAATATCGCAGGATGAACGGCTGTTTATTCCTGCCGGTTACATGCACAAGACGGAAGCCAACATTGCCCATAATCCGGATGTTCTGATAACACTGGGAAGCATTAAGGTTGAGGGACTGCATGGCGCGGGTGCGGGTTTCCTGATAAAGGGAAAGGCAACGTTCGCGACCTCCGGCCCTGATTTTGATTTCATGAAAGAGCAGTTCAGTTGGCTACGAGCCACCCTGGCCGTTACCATCGAATCAGCCACACAAACCTGGTGAAACGCAAATGCATGATTTTATGCTGGTATGAATCCGCTGACACTCTGCATAACCGGAAGCACTGAAGGAATAGATCTTGCTGCTTCAGTGCATTGGGCGTCATTGCTTCATTACCGGAGTATATCATGAAGAAGCTGAGAGCAAGCGGCGGCTATCACAAGAGTGCCAGTTTCCAGACGGCTACCCTCGTCTACGATGCCACGTACTGGTTCTGCGAGAAGTTCGTCGATTCAAAATCGCGAACGCAGGATCAGATGATCCAGGCGGCCCGTTCTGGACGGCAGAATATCGCGGAAGGCAGCCCCGTTCTGCTGCAACTTCTTCACAGACCGAGCTGCGGCTGGTCAATGTGGCGCGATCGAGCCTCGAAGAGCTTCTGCTCGATTTCGTGGACTACCTTGGAGACGGTTCGGATAGAAGGGGATTTATAGGTTTTTTTGCATCGAATGAATTGCTGCGACCGTTGTTGATCTCTTTTTCTTTCAGTAAATTATGCATGAAATATATTTCAGGGCTTTTTGTATATATTACAGGTAAATTTCGCTGTACGTATTTTGTCGAGCTGTTCAATGTCTATGCTGGGAACAGTTTGTATAAGTTACTGTTCTACTGGTTTGCTGTATTATCGAGCGCTTCTGTTTCGCAGAAAAATAATTTACCGGGATTTTAGCACAAGTCAGCCCCACGTTGCTTTATGGGTGCTGCCTTTTGAACGCATTGTAACTTATGGTTTTTGTGAGTCGTTCATCGATCTTCGATTCGTTTTTCATAGATTTTTTTGCTTTCACCAGGTTTGCGCATAAGGTTAAAAAAATATTTAAAAAGGAGTACCTACCATGAAAAGCAAATTGCTTGCGGGAGTGTTGACCGGGCTGTTGATGCAGGGTGTGGTTTGTTTGAATCCTGCCTTTGCAACGACCTGGATGATTGGTGACAACGATGGCTATGGCATGGCTCTTCCTGACAATGCAGACCATCCTTTTAACGGTTACACGGCCAACTATGATGGTCGCAGTCCTGCGGAGGTTTTGGCAACTAATGGTGCCCAGTACACTGACACCTACAGCACCACGCATTCGGGGTATGGACCTCAACCGGGTTCTGTAGCGATATTCACATTTACGGGTCTTGGTAATGGCTGGACTGAGGGCAGTATGTGGTTCGATATGGCGGACTTCCAGGCATCTACTTTTGGTGCGGTTAATGTGGCGTATAATGGAATTGTACAGAATTGGTCATTTAACGATGGATTTCCTCATACGACGGTACGTTACTTCGATCTGGATCAGAATGTTATCGATTCTATCAATACATTCGGATTGCTGACGGTCAGTATTGATCGCAATTATTCAGTCGATTTTTATGGCTTTGATTATGCGCTGCTTTCTGACAATGTTGGCGCCGAAACCAATCCGTATCCTGAACCCTCAACAATCATGCTGTTCGGTCTTGGTCTGGTCAGCATGTCAGTTGCAAGATCAGGGTTGAATAAAAGAGTATCTGCTTAACCCGTTCGACGATTCAGGGCTTTAACTTCTGTTATGCAGAAATTTGATTCCTGTTTGATTCCCGTCTCCCCGTACCAGGACGGGAATCAAACCTCCTAATGCACCGAGCAGGAGATGCAGGGATCATACGACCTCACCAGCATCACACACAACTTTTCGGTCTCTTTCTCACTTTTGCCTTCAGATAACGCCTGTTCGACCAGGGCGTGGAGGTCGTGGTGTATGTTGGCGTTGTTTTGCGTGGTCGGGATGATGCAGTCGCCTTTGACTACTTTGCCCTTTTCGTCGGTCTCCATGTGGTGATAGAGCACCCCTCTCGGGGCTTCGACGGCTCCGGTGGCGGCACCGGCTTTTGGTTCGTATCTGGTGCGGATGTCGCTGAGGTCGTCGTCGAGCAGCCGATCGATGATCGCTTCGGCACTGCCGACGATGTGGTGGCACTCGACAAGCTGGGCGATGTTGTTCATGAAAGGGTTGTGGCAAACCGGTTTGAGGCCGAATGCGGCGGCGACATCTCTGGCCTGCTGATTGAGCTGGTTGTAGTTGTTGTTGAAGCGGGCCAGCGCTCCGGCGGCTGAGGATTCCCGGCTGACCTTCGTGAATTTGGAGGTGGAGAAGTCAACGGTGTATTCGTTGGTCATCAGCAGGTAGTCGTTCTCGTCACGCACCACGCCGTCGGTAGAGACGAGGTTGCCGCCGATGAAGGGGTAACTTTCGTCGTCACGCAGTGAGATGAACTCGGTTTCGCGCACGAACTCCGGGACAGGCAACGTCCGGAAGAACTCCATAGCTCGTTCGAGCATCGGCCTGCGGTCGGCGATCATCTGCTGTATCTCCGAGAGCCGCTGCTTCGAGGGGGCCTTGCTGATGCCGCCGAGTACGAGGCTGACCGGATGGGTTGCTCGTCCGCAGGTGGCGATGCTCAGCTCGTTTCCCAGCTCCTTGAGCAGGAGTCCGGCTTCGACCACTCCGGGATGCGAATGAAGGAGCGGCAGGATGCTTGGTACACCCATAAAGTCAGGAGCGGCGAGGAAGAAGAGGTGCAGGGCGTGGCTCTGCAACGTTTCGCCGTGCATAGCCAACAGCCGGATGGCCCTGGCAGTCTCGGGTGGCGTGATCTGCATGGCGCGTTCGAGTGCGCGGATACTGGCGAGCGAGTGGCTGATGGAGCAGATGCCGCAGATGCGGGAGGTGAGGAAGGGTACCCGTTCGGCGGAGAGACCTTTGACCATTGCCTCAAAGAAGCGAGGGGTTTCGACGACGGCCCATTTCGCTTCGGCAAGCCTTCCCTCCTGAACCGAAATATGAATGTCACCGTGACCTTCGACCCTCGGCAGGTGATGGATATCGATGTTGAAGTCAACCTTCATGGTCATGATAGTCTGTGAAGCCGTTGTAGAATGCAAGTTTTTCCCTCATCTCCTCTGTACTGAGCCCTTGCTCATGGACAAGCTGTGAGAATGCGGGAAAGTTGATGTCATCGGCAGGGCCGCGGCAGCCGAGGCAGGGAGTTTTGCCGCTGGGGCAGACGGCGTCGCAACCGGCACGGGTGACTGGTCCCAAACAAATCTCTCCGAGGTCGAACAGACAGGTGTTGAGCCTCTGCTTGCATTCGACGCAGACGGGAAACCTGGGCAGGCTGACTAACGAGCGGGTGACAAGCCCGACGACAATCTGTTCGACCTCTTTTTTAGAGACGGGGCAACCGGGTATGGAGTAATCTACCTGTACGAAGTCTGCGATACGCATCGAGGGCATGGTTTCGATGTGTTTGTCTCCGTAAACTTCACGGATAAGCTCCTCCTGCGGAATCGGATTTTTCCGGCTGTTGACTCCTCCGAAGCAGGCGCATGAGCCGTAGGCGACCAGCACCTTTGCTTTTTGGCGGATGGTTTTCAGCCGCCTGATCTCGTCGCTTCGGGTGATGCTGCCCTCGACGAGGGCGATGTCGTAATCGTCATGCCGTTCGGAGGAGATTTCCCGGAAGTTGCGAATATCGAGAAGCGCCAGAAAATCGGGAAGGCTCGATTCCCGGTTAGCTAATTGCAACTGGCACCCCTCGCAGCAGGTGAAATCGAACGATCCGATCTTTATGCTGTCCAGTTTAAAACCGAGATGGTTCATGGTGATCTCCTTGTCTCAGATGGCTTCCTTGAGGTTCATGACCGACCAGTAGTCGAAGACCGGGCCGTCGAGGCAGGTGAAGGTCGAGCCGACCATGCACCGGCAGCACTTGCCCATGCCGCAGTGCATCCGGCGCTCTAACGAGACGAACATGCGGTTCATCGGAATGCCTATATGGTCGAGGTGGTTGCAGACGAATTTGAACATGACCGGTGGGCCGCAGACGATGGCGAAAGTGTTGTCGGGATCGATTGAAAACTCGTCGAAAAGGGCTGTGATCATGCCGCTTCGCCCTTTCCAGGAGTCGTCCGGGTGTTCGACGATGGTCATCAGGTTGACGTTACTCACCTTTTTCCACTCTTCGAACTGGTAGTTGAAGAGCAATTGCGACGGCTCTTTGGCTCCGTAGAGCAGACGCACATCCTTGTACCAGTCGCGATGGTTGCCGATCCAGAAGAGCGGGGCTCGCATCGGGGCGATGCCAAGGCCGCCTGCGACCATGAGCACGTTTTGGCCTCGCATCGCCTCCATGGGAAACGAGGTGCCGAACGGTCCCCTGATGGAGACCATCGCTCCCTGCCGGGCTTCGAACATGGCTGAGGTGACAAGACCAGCCTTGCGGATACAGAGTTCGACGAACTCCTGGTTACTGGAGGAGCTGGAGATCGAGATTGGAGCTTCGCCGTAGCCGGGCACTTCAAGCATCAGAAACTGGCCGGGCCTGAAGCTGAACAGTTCGCGCTCCATAGGGTCGACGATGCGCAGGAGAAACAGCTTTTCCTGCGAAGTAAGGGGGACGATGTTGGTGATTTTACACTTGTACCCCCGGTCGGTGATCATGACCTCGCACTTCTTCTGGAAGTCCGGGATCCTGTCGATGAACGGCTCCCGGTTCAGGCTTTGGCCGGGGATGGTGAAACGCATGTCACGCATGATTCTCCCTCCAGTCTGAGATCGTTGATGACGTCTTTAGGGTTGATGTCGGCAAGGCAGGTGCGACCGCAGCGGTTGCAGCCTACGCAGATCTGCTGGTTGTCATTGGCTGAAAATCCCCGGTAGTGGTGGTAGTAGCGGTATTTGAGGCGGTCTCCGTTTCGTGGTCTGAAGTTGTGTCCGCCAGCAACCTGCGCGAAATCGACCAGGTTGCACGAGTAAAGGTGGCTCTCACGTGTAGAGCCCCTGAGATCGAGGTCGAATCGCTCCTCGACGCTGTAACAGTAGCAGGTCGGGCAGACCATGGCGCAACTGCCGCAGCTCAGGCATTTGTCGCCCCATTTCTGCCAGATCGGGGAGTCGAACTCGACGTCGAGGAACACAGGCAGGCCGGAGACCTCGATGTTGGTTTCAAAGCTCTGCTTGATGTGTTTGCGTCGCTCGATGAGCAGGCAGTTGTCTTCGTACGACGGATCGGTGAGACAGAACTCCTTGAGGCATGAGAAGGCTTTGGCCGAATTGATCGACAGGTAGTAGCGGTTGCCGATATCCGAGCAGAAAAGGCTGAATCCGTGGTTGACGGTGTGCCGGTTCATCGACTTGCAGAAGCAGTCCGGCAAGGGGAGATGATCCATGCCGATAATGAAGGTGTTTTTCCGGCGGGCCAGGTAGTAGGGTGACGGATAGGCTCCCTTGAGCATCACCTCGTCAAGGATGTTGATAGCGCTGATGTCGCAGGGACGCAGGCCGATAAGCACAATTGGCGGGGTTTCATAATCGACCTGCTGTTTCCAGTCACCGTCGCTGAAGCTGAAGCGGGAGAGCTCATCGCGGAAGGGCATCAGGAGATGTTTGGCCGATGAGGTGGTGACGGTATAGTCGAAAGCGATGTCGTCGGCTGAAGAGACCGGCATGAACTGGTAGATGGGCTCGCCATGACTGTCGGTATCAACCTGGCGAGGGCCGTAAGAGGTGTTTGCAGTGACCAGAGCTTCGATAAATGCCCTGAACTCCGGTTTCGAGATGACTTTGTAAATCATGCGTTGTCTCCGGTTTTGTACGCAATGCTGTTATGGACGGCCTGACAAGTGTTGCCGGTGCGCACAGTTCAAGTTAACGCAAAACAGAGAGACCTGAAAGGGGGTTTGGTTTACTTTTTTACCAGAATGTACACTTTGTCATTTTTTCTGACCCGGTCGCATTGGACGGTAAAGATCTCTCCCTGTGCTATCGTTGTTGCGGGTACGCCGTCGAGGTGCAGTGTCGCATTTTTGATGATCACCAGTCCTGTGGACTGGCCCTGGATGGATAGTGTCGAGCCGGTGTCGATGCCGGGGGCGTGTACGAGGATTTCAGCGACACCTGCTTTGGGGAAAAATTTGCGAACGATGCCGACGTAGCTTTTGGTTTCAGACGCCACGGAACCGGAATGCCGTGCCCACTCGTCGGCGGGTTTGCCGAAGAAGAAGCCTGAGGAGAAGCCCCTGTTGTAAACTTTTTTCAGCTCCTGTTCGAGTCCGCTGGCAAGTGTTTGGTACGCCTCGTCGAAATCCCCGTCGTCGCGGTGGGCGGCGATGAAGTCGATTGCCCGGCGGTAGGCGGCGGTGGTGGTGGCAACATACTCGGGGCTTCGGTTGCGCCCCTCGATTTTGAAAGCGCCAATGCCAGCATCGAAGAGCCGGTCAAGGAAGGTGATGGTGCAGAGGTCTTTGGGGCTCATCACATAATCGGCGCCGAGTTCAAGCTGGTGTTTCTCTTCGGCATCGGTGATGAGGTAGGAGCGTCGGCAGGGCTGAACGCACTCTCCACGGTTGGCCGAACGCCCAAAAATCTCCTGTGAAAGAAAGCAGCGTCCTGAGACGGCCACGCACATTGCACCGTGCACGAAGCACTCGATGGCGACCGGCAACTTCTCGGCCTCGATGCGTGAGGTGATTGTGGCAACCTGGTCAAGCGTAAGCTCGCGGGCAAGCACAATCATGCGTGCGCCAAGCGAAGTATAAAACCGGAGCGAATCGAAGTTGCTGACCGAGGCCTGCGTCGAGAGGTGGAACTGCATCCCGTGGCGTTGGCAGGCTCCAATGACCGCCATATCCCAGCAGATCACCGCGTCGAGTCCGGCGATTTTTGCGGCCTCCACCATTCGATCCACCTCTTCGAGTTCAGCATCGTAGATCACCGGGTTCAGGGCGAGGTAAGCCCGGGCGCCATGGCTGCGGCAGAGGCGCGAGATGCCTCCGAACTCACCAGGCGAGAAGTTTTTGCTTGCTGCCCGCATATTGAACCCTTCAGCTCCGAAATAGATGGCGTCAGCACCCGAGTCAAGGGCGGCGCGCATCGAGCTCCAGCTACCGGCAGGCGAGATCAGTTCAGGTTTCAGGGGCGGCATGTTCAGGGAGTTGGAGGGCTGAATGCGAATTATTCGTTATACTGTGATGGCCAATATAATACATCCGTTATTACCCTATGAATCAACGTACGGTTGCCGGAATTCTTGCCGGCCTTTCCATAGCTCTGATTGTCGCAGAACTCCTTGTTGCCGTCATTGGCGATTTTAATCCCGGAGTGATGCTGTTCTCTCTTTCGCTGTATGCAGGATTGACGGGGCTTCTGTTCGCTTTGCGGATTCTGGCGGATGGAGGCAGGGAGGTTGTGGAGAGCGTCTCCGAACGTCGGTCAAGGGCAAAGCGCGATGGTGGTATGGGTGCGCTTCTCGATGCCTACGATGTTGACGAGGAGTTTCTGGGTCATGGTCGCCGTGTTGGCAAGCCGGTTTCTTCAGGTTTCTCCGCTTCTCCTGACCTTTCAGCAAAGGATACTTCTCCTCGTGGTGATGCTGAGATGGAAGCTGGCGCTGAGCTTGATGCCGCATCTCCTCTTTCGCTCTCGATCGACAAGGAGTCTTTCGACGACTACATCCGTCGCTGCATGAGCGAACCGGGTACCTGTATCGACGAAGAGGAGTCTGAGCCGGGCTACTCCGTTGACCTCGACGCTGAAGAGTTATCCGGCATGCCAGGCACACCGCCTACCAATTTTTCGCACGATCCCAAAGCGGTCATGTCGAGGCTCAACCGGCCGGGCGAAAAGCGATGAAGCGAGTTGTGTTTCCACCATTGAGCAAGGCGATGCTCAGTCGTCTTTCAAAATTATCTCTCAGGAAATATCGTGACAGCGAGGGGCTGTTTCTTGCCGAGGGAGTGCGCACGGTCACCGAACTGCTCGACCATCTCCCCGATCCGGCCTTGTTGCTCGCCCTGGTGCTCGATGATTCCTCTGCCAAACTCTTTGAGGGTCTGGAGCGTTTTGCGGGGATGTGCTGGCTGGCTGGGCCGGAAACGTTTGCCCGCCTTGCCCAGACCGCAACACCACAGGGAGTGTGCGCGGTCTTCAGAAAGCCGGAGGCAGGCCTGTTCCGCCCGGCAGCCTCGCGTTCGTTTGTTGTGGCGCTTGACGACGTGCAGGACCCCGGCAACGTCGGCACCATCATCCGCACGGCGGCCTGGTTCGGTGCGGAGGCGGTCATCTGCGGGTCGGGTACCGCCGATCCGTTCAACGCCAAGGCGGTCAGGTCAAGCGCGGGCAGTATTTTTTCGCTCACGATTGTCGAGGTTTCCGATCTTTCCAAAGAGCTGAAGCGATTGCAGGGTACGGGGTTTATGGTGCTGGCGGCGGCACTTGACGGGCGTGACTACCGCTCCTTCACCGGGCGGGCCGATCGGCGGGTGCTGGTTATCGGCAACGAAGCCAACGGTGTCAGCCGTGACCTGCTCGACCTTGCCGATCGCCGTCTGTTGATTCCTCATGCAGGAATCCGCCCCGGAGTCGAGTCCCTGAACGCAGCAGTATCGGCAGGAATCCTGATGGCGGAAATGGCAGGGAAGAACACGGACTGAATGATTTGCCGGTGTTTTCTCGGCACTCGGCACTCGTCACTCGTCACTCAGCACTCAGCACTTAGCACTCAAAACTCTTCCCCATGCTTCGCACTCTTGAACAGTTTATTTTCAGACGTTTGACGCCGCTTTCGATAAGGCATCTACCGCAGCCTGACATTACCGCTGCTTCCGGGCTTGCTGCCGAAGTCTACCGGCAGCTTGACCGTGAGTTCATGACGGTGCCTCCGGTCACCCTGCATCATCTGAATCCGCAGTTGATGGCGGGGGTTTGGAGCGCCTGTCGGGAGTCGCTTGTAGCAGGCCCCAACAGAACGCTCAAAGAGCTGATCGCGGTTGCCGTCTCTCAATCGAATCGCTGCCCCTATTGCGTGCAGGCGCACACTTCGATGCTTCTTGGTGCCGATGACCAGGAAGCGATTAACGCAACAGAACGGCGCGGTACGGGGAGTGGCAGCGCAGCCGCGCTTGCTGTGTGGGCTTTGGCTACAGGACGAAAAAAAGCACTCGCTTCCGTTACTCCGCCCTTTACGAAAAAAGAGGCGCCTGCCTTCATGGCTACGGCGGTGCTGTTTCACTACATCAACAGGATGGTCACGATTTTTCTCGATGACGCGATGATTCCCCTGGTCGGCAAGGTGCCGGTTGTTGGAGAGCAGGCATTCAGGATATTCAGCAGCGTGACCTCGGGGCGGATCGTCAGGATTGAAGCTGAAGCCGGTTGCTTTCTGACCGAATCCCCCTCCATGAAACTGCCGTCGGCGTTCGAGTGGGCTTTGGACGATCCGGGGGTTTCCGGCGGCCTGTTGCGTCTTGCCGCCGCCGTTGATGACATTGCCGGTGCGATCGATCCAGTGGTGCGGTTGCTGGTGGAGCGACAGATCGACTCATGGGAGGGTGATCCACCGGGAATCGGAAAAGGGTGGGTCGATGCTGCGCTGAATGAATTACCGGAAAAGCAGCGACCCCAGGCGCGTTTTGCTCTGCTTGCCGCTCTCTCAACGTGGATGGTGGACGACGGGGAGGTGAAGCGTTTCAGGTATGCCGGTTTCGACGATCGGGCACTGCTCGAAACGGCAGCATGGGGCGCCTGGCTTGCCGCCGAACGGATTGCCGGGTGGATGCACGGACTGTGAAGCGAACACGGACGAACACAGACTGACCGATGCCGGTGTTTTCTCAGCACTCAGCACTCGTTGCTCATCGCTCATTACCCAGTACCCAGTACCCAGTACCTATTAACCATTCCTTACCACCAGGACAGGGTAATCGATCTTCTCGATCAGCTCGTACAGGGTTTCGGCGGGAAGGGTCATGCCTTTGCCGATGACGAGCAGGCCTGAATCGATCAGTCTGATGTAGCGGGCAAGACGGTGTCCGTCGCTGAATGGAAGGTGGTGGTATTCGGCTTTGATGCCCGATGTCTCCACCATGGAGGCTGTTTTATGGCGACACCGTTCAGGAGCTGCCGGATCGGGATCGGTGACGAGCAGATGCAGGCAACTCGATGGCCCGGCTATCTGAAGAGCGATGGCCAGGGCACGTTTCGATGCCTCCGATGCATCGAGGAGCACGAGCAAGGGGCCGTTGGTGGCCGTGATGCCAGGCCGCATCAGCAGCAGGTTTATCGTACTTTCACTGAGTGCGGTGCGGGCGGTCGAGCCGAGTCTCTGTCGGCACGAAGGAGATCGTCCTTTGCGCCCGAGCACGAGCATGTCCGCTTCCGGTACGGCCGATATGATCTGTTCTGAGACCATGCCACGCAGTACCCGGAACGAGTAACGGAGCCTTAATGCCTCGGCTATATGCTGCAAAAGCTCGTTGGCTTGTCGCGCCTGCAACCTGAGCATGCGTTCAAGCTCTTCGGTAT
>JAAXWL010000028.1 GCA_013334975.1 Chlorobiaceae bacterium | reverse complement strand
TGAAAAGCATGACCTGTACGCTCGCTTTGCTGGTGTAGTCGCGATGCACGACGGCGTTGACAATCGCTTCGGCCACCACCTCCTGCGGAATCTCGTATTTGGTCGGCACCTGGGTGCTTTCAGCGCGCGTGCCTACCCAGAGATCGATTTTGGAGAGCACGAAATCCTTGGCCTGATCGACAAGATCGAAAACCGTGCCTTTATAGACCTGGTATGAGGGAATAGGCTTGGCCATTTCGTAGCCGTGAAAATGGGCGCATTTCACCTCGGAGGTGATCAGAAAGCGTTGCGGCTTTTTGCCGAACAACAGTACAGCCGCATTGGTCGGGCGCTCCTTGTCGAGCAGATTCAGATGGACAAGCACATCGTAAGGCTTCGTGTCCTCCGGCAACGGAAAACTCCGACCCCGGCGGGCAAGCCCGAGTAAGCGGGTGATCCGCTCCTCGTCGAGGTCGTCAAGCGTCGCGTTCCGGCAAAAGGTCGCGTCGAACGGCGCGAAACGAAGCAGTTCCAAATCTTCGAGAATCCTGACGAGACTCGCATACACGGCGGCGACAAGCTCTTCGGCAGAGTTGAACCGACGCCGGATAAGCGTTGTGGCAGCATCGCCGATCAACGCACGCATTTTCGGATGCCGAACGCTGTCATCGGCTCCCTTGACGTAGATCAGGCGAATCTTGCCCTTTTCGGTTGCCCGATTGAATTCGTGATGCGTTGGCGAAAGACCGTCAGCGCCGTCCCATCCATACTCGTTGCCGAACAGACCGATATAGATGTCGCAACGATCCACATCGTCGAGATAGCACTGATCTGCCTGCTGATCGGCGGCGGGCTGCTCCTCGAACAGGAAGCATTCGAAAAACCGGCGCATGAGCGCATCGCCCCGCAAGTACTCTTTCAACGCTGTTCGCTCGGCAGCGAACTCTTTCTGAACGCTGCTGATGAAGATGTTCAGCGGCATGTCAGGCATGGCTGCTCGCTCCCGCTGAATTGTCTGTCGCAACCTGCCCGAGCATCATCCCGAACGCCTCCTCGATCTGCTTTGCCATGTCGATCTCGAAGGTGTAGGGCTGGATGAGTTCGGCGAAGGCCCAGCGACCGAAGGTGCCGAGGTTGTTGACGGCTGGTATCCAGTAGGTCTCCATCGTCGATCGCTTCTCTTTGGCGTCTTCGCGGCGGTAGCCTTTGATCTCGACGACAAGATGCAACGGGTCGTCACTGCCGTGACCATCATCGATGAGCACGATGAAGTCCGGGAGGTATCGACGCATTTCGGAGCCGTAGCGGTACGGGACTTCGAGGCCGAGGTTATGGTTCTTGACGTAGGCGCTCACCTTCGGGTGCGATTCGACCACCCGGCAGAATTCGCCCTCCCAGTCGCTGTCGAGAATGATCCGGTTGATATGGCATTTGCGTGCGTCAGTCTCCCATCGGCTGCGTTTCGAGGTATTGAAGTTGACGTGCATGGTCGAGCCGGAGGGGTTGAAAGGATCGAGCACGGCCTTGACGGGGCGCTTGCCGAGTTCGGCGCGGGTGATGGCTGCGGTGATCCGATTGCAGGCGATGTCGGCAAGCTCCTGGTACATGAGCTGCGCGGGGTAGGTGCCGCCTTTGCAGACAAGGCAGGTGTCGAGCCACTGTTTCGTGATGCGCTTGAGCTGGCCGAAGAGGTGGAGCTTGGGGGCTTCGTTCGGGTCACGCCATTTGGTGAAGAGCAACCTGTGGGTCAGATGGAAAAGCAGCGTAGAGCGGCGAATGGTATCGAGATGGTCGAGGCTGAGGTCGATCGCTTCGCCGATGATGCCGGAGTTCCGGGTGATCGATGGGCCGACAAGATCGGGGGTGAGTTCAAGCACAGATTCGTCGTTGAAAGCGGCGGAGAGATGCTCTTCAGGAAGTTCGACCCGGTAGCCTGCGACGTTCGGAAAGGTGATTTCGAGGTGGTCGCGCTCTGGGCGCACTGCCCGGACATGCACGGTTTCACGAGGCTTCTGCGGTGGGGCGACGACCGGTTTGGCAGTGAAATCGAACGGAATGCCGAGCACGTCGGCATATTCGGTGTTGAAGAGCCCCTCTTCGTTGAGTTCGTAGGATTGACGTCGCAGAGCACGACCGATGACCTGCTCACAGAGGAGCTGGGTGCCGAAGGCCCGCACGCCGAGCACGTGGGTAACGGTGTTGGCATCCCACCCTTCAGTGAGCATGGCGACCGAAACCACACAGCGGATGGAGTGACCGAGGCGTCCGGGTTTGCCGACGGTGTTCATTACCTCCCGCAGAAGCTCCTGATCGGTGAGGTTTTCGGCCTGGCGACGGTCACCGGTGCGTTCGATGATCTCACGGCGGAAGCGTTCGATCTCATCTCCGGCAACTTCACGGAAGTTTTTGTCGAGCGCTTCGCCCGATTCGAGCTGTTTGCTGTCGATGAGCAGCGTTCGCGGATGCGGCAAGGGTGTGCCGTCGAGATCGAAGTTCCTGAAGAGTTCGAGACGACCATTGTGAAACTCCGCTGAACCATCCTCGTGCTCGCGCCGGAAACCGGAGACATAGTCGTACACCAGCTTGGAGGTAGAGGTGTTGTTGCAGACGATGATGAAGCAGGGGGGCACGCTGATCTTCGCCTCCCGCCACCCGTCGAAGGTCAATCGGTAGTGGCCGTAGAGCGCTTCGATGGCGGTCTGCAACTCGACCGGAATATTGAGCGGGTCATAGGTGTTCGATTTGCTGCGGCTCGTCTTCGGCATTTTTTTGCCGATGTGCTTCCAGAGTTCGCGGAACCGGGGCATGTCGCCGCCGGGAATGTTATCGGCGACGGGCACACGGGGCAGCTTGACGATGCCGCATTCGATGGCGTCCATCAGGGAGAAGTCGCTCATCGTCCAGGGGAAGAGCGTGCCTTCGGCATAGCCGGAGCCGCTCAGGAAAAAAGGGGTCGCCGAGAGGTCGATCACCCGGTTGACCCCAAGCTTGCGCTTGACGGTCTCGATGCCGGTGATCCAGACCCGGGCCGCCTCGTTGTTCTCTTCGGCCTCTTTCCGCTCGTCGCCCTTGAGGCCGGTCACCCCGCCGTTGTCCTGTTTTTCGCGGTAGCAGTGGTGCGCTTCGTCGTTGATGACCATGATGTTTTTCATGCCCATCAGGTCGCCCATGACGCGCTGCACCATCTGCCCTTCGGTTTCGAGGGTCTGTAACGGTGCGCCTCGACCTTGCAGCAGCGCTCGCCCCCCTTTCGAGAGGTCGAGCCGCTCGCGGAGTTTGAAGGCATGGTAGTTGGTGATGACGATTTTCGAGCGTTCGATGTCGCCGATCATGTCGCTGGGCACCAGCTCACGATGTCTGAAGTAGCTTTCGGAGTCGTTGGGCAAGAGAACGCGGAGGCGGTCGCGGATGGTCAGGCCGGGGGTGACGATGAGAAAGCCTCGGGTGAACCTGCGACTTTGCGGACGACGGGCGGCATTGACTGCCTGCCAGGCGATAAGCATGGCCATCACTGTGGTTTTACCGGTGCCTGTGGCGAGCTTGAGCGCCAGCCGGAAAATTTCGGGGTTGGCGTTCTGGTTGGCGCTTTCGAGATGGTCAAGGAGGCGTTTGCCGCTTTTGCCGGCATGAGGTGCAACCTCGGTCAGCCAGATGGCCGTTTCAACCGCTTCGAGCTGGCAGAAGAAGGGGCGAATCTGCTCGAAGGGGTGATGACGCCAGTGCTGAAGCAGCCGGGCAGTTTCGGGCGTCACCTGCCAGCTTGACGGATCGGGCAAAATGCGCCAGGCATCGACCTCGGCGCGAACGGCGTTGATCAGGGAGGTCTGGTCGTATTGCTGCGCGTCAGTTGAGAGGCCGATGCCTTCGTCGAAGACGATCTCCTGCTGCTCTTCAGTCCGGCGCTTGCTGGGTCTGGGAATCGGGGTGATGAATTCGGCCCGGCGGCGCGTCTCGATGATGCGCTGGGTCGGCTGGCCACTCGAATCAAGCTCCCAGTGACGGAGCGGGTAGTCGTAGGGAGAGTTGAGTATCGGATGATCGAAGAATGGATTGCTCATCGGTATGCTCCTTCTTTCGGCAAGGTGCGCTGAAGTTTTTCCATACTGCTACTCATAGGGAGAATACCGGTTACTGAACGAGAGTCAGGGTAAACACAGAAGCACAGGGAGATGCCACGAACATCAGCATTTCAATATATACTGATTGGATACGCTCTTTACAAGAAAAATGAAAAGGGGATGTTGAGGACTCATTACAATCTCCCTTGAGTGCGGGCGTCTCGCAAGATTTTTTCCTTGCAGGCAAGGTGCCCTCGTTCCCAGGGTTCAAATATTCGATTTTGCCGGGAACGCCTTCCCGAAAACTTCAGGATCGGCATCTTGAACCTTCAAGCCTTCTCACGTTTCGCGACATCGTATCAACAACGAAAATCGCAAGATATGAAGCCTTGGGCTTCATGTGCGGAGCTGGCGCTCCGCGTTGCCAGGGTTTACGCTTGAGGAGAATTTTCAGCAACGGATCACCGTCCCTGAAATATTTAGCAGCATCATCGCATCAATCGATCAATGCGGAGCAACCAATGGGTGTTGATACGTGTTTTTTCTGTAAATAGAGAGAAATGACGAAGGAACATTCAAGAAAAACATGTTATTTTTCAGACTTTGAGTTTTGACCAACGCAATGCTGATCGGGTGAGCAAGAATACTCCAGACAACACCGCTTTCGATAATAACCGGGATAGCGCATCGTCATCCGGAATCAGTCGGCGCAAGCCTTTCGTTCAGGGTCGCCGCCTGCATGAGCCGGTGTCAAGTATCGGACTCCTGGTGCGCTTCCTCAAGCCGGTGACCTGGATTCCGGTTATCTGGAGCTTCATCTGCGGGGCGGTGTCGAGCGGCTCTTTCGGTTGGCAGAATCTCAGTGACACGAAGTTCCTGCTTGGTCTTCTCCTGACCGGTCCTCTGGCCACGGGCACCTGCCAGATGCTGAACGACTATTTCGACCGTGACCTCGACGAGATCAACGAGCCGAACCGCCCCATTCCCGGCGGGGCCATCTCGCTGCACAGCGCTACCTTGCTCATTGCGCTCTGGTCGGTGCTTTCAGTTATCGTCGGCTGGTTAGTGCATCCTTTTATCGCACTCTACGTGGTCATCGGCATCATCAACGCGCATCTGTACAGTGCCAACCCGATCAAGCTGAAAAAAAGGCTCTGGGCAGGCAACATCATCGTGGCGGTCTCCTATCTGATCATTCCGTGGATTGCGGGCGAGATCGCCTATCGGAGCGAGTTCTCGCTTGCGGCAATCACCCCGTCGCTGATCGTGGCGACCTTCTACACCATCGCCAGCACGGGCACCATGACAATCAACGATTTCAAATCGATCGAGGGTGACCGACAGGTGGGCATCCATACCCTGCCTGCGGTATTCGGCGAACAGAGGGCTGCGCTGATCGCTTCGATCCTGATCGATCTTGGTCAGCTCATGGCGGCCCTCTACCTGTTCATGACCGGCCAGCCCTCTTACGGATGGATGGTGGCCGGGCTCATCGTTCCGCAGTTCTTCCTTCAGTTCAGCCTGGTTCGTTCGCCGGCAACCATGGATGTGCGTTACAACGCCATCGCCCAGAACTTCCTTGTGGCCGGTATGCTGGTCTGCGCTCTGGCTATCAGATCGATCGCACCATGATCGACAATGACCGGACAGCACTGAAAGCTCCCCTGTTCGACCTCCAGCCGACGATTTCGGTTATCATGGCAACCTTCGACCGTGCGCCGCTGCTCGCATCGGCCATCGATAGCGTGATCAGCCAGAGCTTCACGGAGTGGGAGCTGATCGTGGTGGATGACGGTAGTACGGACAACACCTTCGAGGTCGTCAATCCGTTTCTCATGCGCTACTCCAACATCCGTTACATGAAGCATCGCAACCGCAAAGCCGCGCTTGCGCGTAATGCCGGCATTCAGGCTTCGTTCGCTCGCTATATCACCTTTCTGGACAGCGACGACCGCTACCTGCCGGAACATCTCGAATCTCGTTACCGCTTGCTTGAATCCCGTCCGGATCTCGAGCTTCTTTCTGGCGGCTTCGCCCTCGAAGGCGACCCCTGGGTCAGGGACCGGCACAATCCGGAACAGTGGATTCATGTCAGGGAGTGCATCGCCGGGGCAACCCTGTTCGGCAGGCGTGCGCTGTTCATGGAGATCGAAGGATTCCGGGCGATGGACTATGCCGAGGATACCGACCTCTGGGAGAGAGCGGCCCGACGCCACAACGTTCTGAAAATCGATAAACCGGAAAGCTATCTATACCGGCGCACCAGCGACAGCATCACGCGAACCTACAAACAAAACCCCTCATGATCCAGTCAGTGACCGTCTATTGCAGTTCGAGCAACCTGGCTCAGGAACCGTTTTTCAACGAAGCTGAAGCGCTGGGACGAGGACTTGCCGAACGGAAGATTGGTCTGGTCTATGGCGGCGGGCATGTGGGGCTCATGGGTCGCACCGCCGATGCCGTCCTGAAGGCTGGCGGCAAGGTAAGAGGCATCATCCCCCGGTTTCTCGAAGAGCGGGAGGTGGCCCATTACGGGTTGACCGAGTTGCATGTGGTCGAAACCATGCACGAACGCAAAATGCTGCTCACCGATTGGGCTGACGCTTTCGTGGTACTGCCCGGAGGGTTCGGCACCATCGATGAGTTCATGGAGATTCTGACCTGGAAGCACCTCGGGCACCACAAAAAGCCAATCATTCTCCTGAATGCCGATGGATTCTGGGGCGATCTGCTGCGCATGTTTGAACGTATCGCCACCGACAGGTTGGTCAGCCCAGACTACGTGGACTATTTTCAGGTCTGTAACTCAGCCGAAGAGGTGCTCGCCCTCATCGATCACGAAAACCGTTGACATAACCTTAGGGGTAATCCAGAAAAAGAGGCTCTTTTTTTACCGGTTACCCAACTGACTCAAAACGGCTGATCAATGCTTCAATTCAACGCCAAGTGTCAGGAGATCGACCTTGCGGGCGGTCTGAAGCGTCTTTCCTTTTGAGTAGCTGAACTTGAGCGCAATATTTTTATCATGATCGAGCCACAACATTCCAGAGGGGGTGAACAGGTGAACATTCGAAGCCTTCCCGCTGAGCACTCCCATATACTCACAGGTTACACCGAATTGCAACGGCACCTCTGTACTGAAACGAAAATCGAGTGAGGTGCTGCCTCCCATACAGAACCAGTCATCACCAGGCACCCTCGACGTATGGATTCCCCCCTTTCCGGTCACGCTGTAATCGAGCTTCGGTACCAGCTTCAGTTGATATTGCACCCCCTCCCCCGGTCGAGCAGGTTTTATATTCGTGAACCCTCCCAGGTAAAGAGCGGAACCAAATGGTTTTCCGATATACTCCGCTGAAGCTGCAATACCATAGATTTCATCCTCAAAAGAAAAATCGGTCAGATAGTAGGGACTCATCCCGATAACCCAAAGACAACTGTGTTGGCAGGCAGGCGACACTTTCGTGCTCAGTGACAGATTGAACTTCAGCTCTTCAATATCGTTGCCTGCATATCCAGCCAGTTTGCTGACATTCCAGGTAACCGCCGGAATCATCACCGTTTTTGCTGAACCACCAGGTTCAGGTGATAACCTGGCGATTGCGATTCTGTATCCAAAAGCACCTTTGGTATTCCAGGTAGTTCCATTCTCCTGCAAGCGGTTCTGCGAAAAGGAGACGGTTGCCCCTTTAGCTTTGTCCGATTCCATATTGAGATTTGAAATATCATCGCGAAGACGAAAATCTTCCACGCCTTGGGTATCGCTTTCACCTGAAAAACCATTTTTTACAGGGCAGCATACCAGAACGAATAAGAGAGTCGCCTGAATTATTTTGCAGGTTTTCATAAGAGAAGACTTGAATTTCAGGAAGATGCTCTGTTGGATTCAGGTATTTTTCCCCATATCAGAGAAACCAGAGTGTCGACATCCCGCACAACCTCAAGATCCTCGACAGAGACAGAAGCCCCGACATCCTTAAAAAAGTTATTGACAATTGGCGCTGACAGAGCCTGAATCTGATTCAGATTGATATTCATCGGAGGGCCAAAGAATGATATATTGTTCTCCAGAAGAACATTCCACTCCTCCTTCAACATATCGTAAACTCGCTGCCGTACCGTGGTTATCGTTACTGTCGCTGCATCATTGCCCATAGCAAATTATTTTGAAATTAATAACAAGCAAAGAACGCCGTTCATCTCCGTGAACCAGAAACTCAATGATGAGTGAGGTAGTCAGCGGTGACAGTAATTGAGGTCGGTATAGCATTGAATCGAGATTCCAACTGAAATCCGATTTGGATACCGATAAAAAAAAGGTGTCGGCAGGTTAATTGTCCAAATCGGTATCGGTATCGGTATCGAAAAAAAGAGCCCATAGTACGCCAACAGTACATGAGTTTCTCAGGAATCCAGCCAATACCAATGGATACCTTATTTCAATGTCAGAAAACATCATAGCTTTTCCAAATCAATACCTGACGCCCAACTGTCGCCGCTCTTCTCCGCGTCGTGTTCAGAGTCAACACTACTGAGACTTCACGTTTATACTAACGTATTATACAGGGCCTTTGTTTTATCCACATCGAAATCGGTATCGGTATCGGTATCGAAATCGATTTATTATTTAAAAACAGAAAACAAGATTCTATCCTTATCTGTTTAATTTTATAATGTTTATCAAAATAAACCACAATACCTGGTGAGTTATATCAGCCTCTATTCAAGTGAAAATCGATACCGATACCGATTTGGATACCGATTTCGTTAATAAAAAAATTTACGACTTATTTATTGTGTCGTATCACCACTCCTCATCGTCATTAACGCAGTCGAAATCCGGAACGGGTATCGATCCCGACTGTAAGCAACAACAACACAAGCCACAAAATACGCTGTCACTGAAAGAAATCTGAGGACTGGAGAAAAGAATACCGTAACATAAAGTCA
The DNA here is from genome assembly GCA_013334975.1 of Chlorobiaceae bacterium. Taxonomy (GTDB): domain Bacteria; phylum Bacteroidota; class Chlorobiia; order Chlorobiales; family Chlorobiaceae; genus Chlorobaculum. The sequence continues at coordinate 17,490 of JAAXWL010000028.1, read as the reverse complement.
GTGGGGATGGTGAAGCATCATTATTAGTCGGAAAAATATAAATCCTGATAGACAAAACAGCCTGGCATTTTTCAATCGGCAACAGCGGTCATTTGCTTTATCTGATTTATTATTATTGTGTTATTTGGATCTGTCTGTTCAGCAGCCGGATAGCGGTATGAAGTTCTGCCGGATTGAACGGTACCGACTTGCATCGTACATTCACCAATACGGGTACCCCGCTCATCCTGAAGCATACCCTCACCGGAATCACCAAAAAGAGCAACAGACTCGATACCGGCCATGAAGCGAAATAGCGAAGGACAATTATGACCAATCAGCGATGAACAACTTTTATCCAGCCCTCCTCCTGACGCTGCTTGCCGGCCTGTCTACCGGTATCGGCAGCGCTCTTGCCATCATGGTCAAACACACCAACCGTCGGTTCCTGAACTTCTCCTTAGGCTTTTCCGCCGGAGTGATGCTGTATGTCTCGTTTATGGAGATCATGCCGCAATCCCGTCAGATGCTTGACAAAACCGGAAGCGGCTCCTTAGGGGAGCTGATATCGACGCTGGCTTTCTTCGGCGGCATTGCCTTGATCTGGCTGATTGACCTTCTGGTACCGGATTTCGAAAATCCGCATGAGATGAACCTGATCGGCGGAATCGAGAGGGGTGTTTCGGAAGAGGCCCGGCTGCACCGGATGGGTCTTCTTACCGCAGGAGCCATCGCCCTCCACAACTTTCCGGAAGGGCTGGCCGTCTTCTTCAGCGCCCTGTCCGACCAGCATCTTGGCATAGCAATAGCGGTCACCGTCGCCCTGCACAACATTCCCGAGGGCATGGCGGTTGCGGTGCCGATCTATTTCGCGACACGAAGCCGCTCGCAGGCCTTCAGCTACTCGTTTCTCTCGGGGCTGGCTGAGCCATTGGGAGCCATTATCGGGTACACCCTCTTGAGGCCTTTCCTGAGCCCATTCGTTTTCAGTATCGTTCTTGGTTGCGTCGCGGGAATCATGGTCTACATTTCGGTCGATGAACTGCTGCCTGCCACACAGATGAATGGTGAACACCACATCGGCATCGCAGGACTTATCGCCGGCATGGCCATCATGGCCGCAAGTCTGATCATGCTTGCATAGCAGGCGCCCAGACAGGGGGTTTTCCGTGGCGAATATCCGCTTGTTCTCTCTTTAGGTCGTTGCGATCGATTGAGATCATGAAAAAGAAGAGCGGAAAAAAAATGAAAAGACATAAAGGACGAAAGAGACGAAAAGGAGATAACAAGCCAAGAACGGCGTTCTTCTCAGTGAACCATAAACTGTTTGATGTGTGAGCCAGTCAGCGGCGACAGAAATTGAGGACGGTATAGAACTCAATCGAGATTCCAACTGAAATCCGATTTGGTTACCGATAAAAAAAGGTGCTGGCAGGTGAATTGTCCAAATCGGTATCGGTATCGGTATCGAAAAAGAGATGGTATTACGTCAACAGCACATGATTTTCTTAGGAATGGTGAAGAGAGAGGAAGGCAGACACACCGGTCTGCCCCTCAAATCACAAGTCCTGCATTATCCTTTGACGTTCAGTGACAGCCATGCCCTTGGCAAGCCTGTTGTGCTTCGAGTTTCTTCAGAATGCCATTTCCAAAGCTTTCGATCACCCCGATCAGTGTCGATGCACTGCCAGCCAGGTAAATTTCCATACCAAAACTCCGCATTCGTGCCGCTGCTCTGGCACCGATACCCTTGACCACAATTGCACCTGCCCCGAATTCGGAAAAACTGTCCGCTGGCGCACACTGACCGTGATCGTGGTGCATGTTGTTGTTTTCGTTAATCTCTACCTCACCGGTTGCGTTATCCACCACCGCAAAAAATGGGGCACTACCGAAATGGTCAGACACTTGCGAACCTGGCCCACTATACTCATCGAGAGGAATGATGACTTTCATACCTCGCCTCCTTTTTGTTGTTTACACTTACGATTTTGTCCATTGCCATCGCCACATCGTTCATGGTTTTGAAGACCGTTGCATTTCATCGGTCTTGGTATAGCCGCGAAAACTTAAAATTGCCATGAACGCTCATATTTATTGGCATATGCCAATAATATAACCTAAAAAAAACGGGATGACAAGCATCCCGTCAGAAAATCAAAGGTGTAAATTTCATGAATGTGGACACACTCACACAGCAATCGACACTACTGTCATGTCAATCTGCAACTGGCGTCTATTAATGTGCCATTGACTTATCCAAATCGAAATCGATTACTTATTTTAAAACAGACAACCGGCTTCCGGCTGTATCATTTTAATTATCAAATGGTTATGACCATAAACCATAATTCACAGTGAGTTTTTTTCAGCCTCATTCAAGTGGAACCCGATACCGATTTTGATGATAAAAGAAATCCCGACTATTTGCTCTTGACGCGACACTACCCTAAAACCGCTTCTGATACACATGGCAGTATGGGCGACGCCCTGACTTTTCGTAATAGTCCTGATGATAGAGTTCGGCAGGCCAGAACTCGCCCGCTTTTTCCACGCTGGTCACTACGTCGTACCCGTGGCTTCTGAGCTGTTCAATCAATCCCTCGGCAATTTTTCTCTGTTGATCGTCATGATAAAAAACCGCCGAACGATACTGTGTACCTCTGTCAGGGCCCTGCCGGTCAACCTGCGTCGGATCATGTATCTCGAAAAATAGTCTGGCCAGATGCTCGTAACTCACCACAGAGGGATCGAACTCAACCTCTATGGCTTCTGCATGACCGGTACGACCGTCGCACACCTGCTCATACGTTGGATGCTCCGTGCTTCCTCCGGTGTAGCCAACCGTAGTCTCTTTCACTCCCGGCACTTTCCTGAAATGGTACTCTACCCCCCAGAAACAGCCACCGGCAAACACCGCTTTCGCCATTGTTGGTGCCTGGGTTTGCGCAGGGTCGAATGAGAGTGAAATCGAATTGACACAATACCGGGCATTCCTTGAGGTGAACCCTTCGTTATAGAAGACATGGCCCAAATGTCCTCCACACGTGGCGCACATAATCTCAATCCTCAAACCGTCCCGATCGGCCTCCTGCCTTACCGCCCCAGGAATGGCATCATCGAAACTCGGCCAGCCGGTTCCGGAATCAAACTTCGCATCAGAGCGAAAAAGCTCTGCACCGCACTGTCGACAGTGATACACCCCTTTCTCCTTGTTCAGGTAATACTGCCCGCTGAACGGACGTTCAGTCCCCTTGTCGAGAATGACCCTCTGCTCATCAGGTGTCAGTGCTCTGTATTTCATTGAATCCTCCTTCTGAATTATCAATCCGGCCTTTGGCAATGCCTGACCTGCAGGCTTGTTTGCGCAACCCGTAAAAAACAAAACAAAAATAAGATAACCGATTATTTTCACACTATTCTCCCAAATCATCAATCCGGCCTTACCCCCCATTACCCATTACCCATCCCCAAGAAATTCATGTACTGTTGACGTACTGTGACCTTCTTTTTTTAATTTGGATACCGATTTCGATTTCGATACCGATACCGATTAAATAATTATACACTCATCCTCTGTCGTCACTGAAGGGCAGTCCCAACATGTCGGGACTGCCCCTACAAATCAACCGTCAGTTTTCACCCTGTTGTTCTTTTTCTTTTCTCGTCACTTGTCACTCATCGAGTTTCTGGTTCACTGAGAAGAACACTGTTCTTTGCTTGTTACCCATTACCAACTATCCCCACCTCACGCATCCCTCAAAACTTGTTTCCACCTCGTGAACGTACTGACGCCATCAATACGTTCTATTACAACGAACTCAAATAAAAAGTGCACCATTCCATGCAAAAGCAATCAAACAGACTCATCCGGCAAAAAAGCCCTTACCTCCTCCAGCACGCAGGAAACCCTGTGGACTGGTATCCGTGGGGTGAAGATGCCTTCAGAAAAGCACGTGAAGAGGATCTCCCGATCTTTCTCTCTTCAGGCTACTCTACCTGCCACTGGTGCCATGTGATGGAGCGCGAATCGTTCGAGAACCCCGAAACAGCCAGCTTCATCAACACTCATTTCGTACCCGTCAAACTCGACCGTGAGGAGAATCCCGATATTGACCACCTCTACATGCTCTTTGTGCAGGCAACCACCGGAAGGGGAGGCTGGCCCATGTCGGTCTGGCTCACCCCTGATCTCAAACCCTTTTTTGGTGGCAGCTATTTCCCGCCTGTCGAACGTTGGGGCATGCCTTCGTTCCGATCGCTGCTCGAAGTGCTCGCCCGAATGTGGACATACGACCGCCAAAGGCTTCTCTTATCAGCCGATTCGATCATGGATCAGCTCATCGACCTTGCGCGACCGCAATCCGGAGAGAACGGTGAGATTACCGACGCCCATGCAGAGCGATGCTTCCTTGAACTGGAACGAAGCTTTGACACGGAATGGGGCGGGTTTGGTGGAGCACCAAAATTCCCGCGACCAGCACTATTGAGCTTCCTTTTCAGCTATGCTGACCGCACCGGCAACGGCAAAGCCTTAGAAATGGCGCTTCTGACGCTGAAAAAAATGGCATACGGAGGCATCCACGACCAGCTTGGCATAACAGGTCGCGGGGGCGGTGGGTTCGCCCGCTACTCGACCGACCGTTTCTGGCATGTGCCCCATTTCGAAAAGATGCTCTACGACAACGCCCAACTCGCCGGAGTGTACCTCGAAGCATACCAGGCAAGCGGTGAACCGCTTTTCGCAGATACGGCGAACGATATCTTTCAGTACGTTCTCGGTGACATGACCTCTTCCGAAGGCGCCTTCTGTTCGGCTGAAGACGCCGACAGTCCAACTCCAGAGGGTAGCGGGATAAATCGCGAAGGAGCCTTCTACCTCTGGACTGAAAAAGAGATCACCAGTCTGCTCGACCCTGAAGAGGCACTCCTTTTCATGGAAGCATTCGGCATCATGCCTGAAGGCAATGCACCCGAAGATCCCCACGGTGAATTTACCGGCATGAACATCCTCATCCGCACCGTGCCCGATGAAGCACTTGCCGAAAGGTTCAAACTCCCCATCAAAACGATCAAAAAACGTCTCGACATCGCACGCACAAAACTCTTTGACGCAAGGTTGAAACGACCGCGTCCGGCCCTTGACGACAAGATTCTCACCGCCTGGAATGGACTCATGATCTCCAGTCTGGCTAAAGGATCGCGTCTTCTTGGTGAAAAAAAGCTTCTCGAAGCTGCCGAGCGCGCCGCCCGCTTCATCATCAGCACGCTGTACGAACCCACTTCAGGACGCATCAAGCGCCGATATCGCGACGGCGAAGCTGCTCTTGACGGTAATGCCGGCGACTATGCCTGTATGATTCAGGGAGTGCTCGACCTCTATCAGGCTTCGTTCGAGCCCGATTGGCTCCGGATAGCCCTCAGACTGTCGGAAACACAGATAGAGCGTTTTTTCGACCAGCAGGATGGGGTGTTTTACAGCACAGCTTTCGATGACAAGAGCGTACCCCTGCGATTGATCGAGGATAACGACAGTGCCGAACCATCAGCCAATTCGACAAGCGCCAACAATCTTCTCAGGCTTGCCGCCATAACCGGCCGGAGCGACCTGCTCGCTGTTGCTCTGCGTACCATACGATATTTCAGCCACACACTCGACGAGCATCCATCATCACTCCCCCTGATGCTCGTCGCCAGGAACCTCTCGATCAGCTTACCGGCCCTGATCATCTTTGCTGGTAACCGTGACGACCCGTCGATGACCAGGCTCGTTGAAACGGCCAACCACAACAACAAACCCGAACTCACCATGGTGTATGCCGATGAAACCCTTGAAGAGCTGCAACCGGAAGCTCTGGCTATCGCCAGGACGCACCAAGGCAGGCCGGCTGCATATCTCTGCGCCGAAGGGAACTGCAAACCAGCGGTTAACGATCCGGATGCACTCACCAATATGCTTTCCGGACTCAAATAACCTCACTCCACAACAAAGCGATCCGCTCTGTCAGAGAAACGGAGAGTCATCCTGTTCAGAGGATGGCTTTGGCTTACCCAAACCTCCCGAAAGCATCTCGGCAGCTTTCATCACAGCTGTCCCTGCCGCATAGATACCAAAACCCGCAAATGCAATTCCCGCAAGCCCTTGCAAAATCGGCAAACCAACTGGTGACAACAACGCCCCCGCCCCCGCGACGGTCGCTGCCGTTTTCAGTATATTACCCTGAATAGGTTCCTGTTCCATAGATGATTGGTTTATTGGTGTCGGTGTGTCAACATTGACTTCCTTAAACCGGAAAAACCCTTACTCTCCACCCATTGAGGAGAGGCAAGGCACAATTCGCCCTGAAAAATCATAAACTCTTTGCAAAAATCACAGCCATATCCGATATTACCACCTCATTATTGAAAACATACCGCTTCCGGGACAATTAGCTCAGTTGGTTAGAGCGTTCGCTTCACACGCGAGAGGTCATAGGTTCGAGTCCTATATTGTCCACCGCACTCCGTTGATCCCCACCCAGCACTCATCTCTTCACGCTTGAAACCGAACACCGGGTTCTCGGCATGTTTTGATTAACAACTCTTTAAGATATAACGAAAAAAACAATCGAAGGTCATAGAACTCATCTGAAGTGACTCGATGTGCAAATTTGAACGTCATGACAACGATACCTGACTGGCAAGAAAGAGTAGTTTAATCCATCGAGATAAAACTAATTTATTACGTCATTCAGAATAATCAATATCTAACCCTGTTTCATTTTCGATAACTCACATGAGCAATAGACACACTCTAAGCACCAACCAGACAGACTTATCGACCCTTTTACTGTGATTATGCTTTTTTAACCATCAGAAATGAACCTGACGCCATGTCAACGCTATCAGGTTGTCTGAAAGAAAGTTATCTGCGCATCAGTAAAAAAACCGAAAACTCACGCATCCGAAAATACGATTTCGATCTGTCTGCAAACGATAATTCCAACACCAACCTTTTCACTCACCGACTGAAAGACTCTGTTTTTGTGCTTCAAGACGCTGTATCATGCGTTCATACTCGATGATCTCCGTGGATGCAGATGAACCCGTCAAGACGCTTGACGTTATTTGTGAGCCTGAATAAGCATCATCCCGATTCCTGTCAATTTCATTTGCCTGAAATTGAATCAATTGCCTCAATGAATCGATCCTGTTGTTGATCTGTTGTATTTTTGCCATTCGAGAAGACTTTTGATCGATGAAGACAGTTGCGTCAGAAGAAGTTTTTTGAGAATGCACTGCTTCATCCAGGGTATTGGCCGGATTCACCTCTTTGCCTGTGCCCGTTTCGTTTCTGTTCATCCACCCATTCACGGCAAAAACAGAAACCAGAAGGACAACAATAATTCCTGCAACTAAATTTACTTTTTTCTTCTGTTTTGGCTTTCCCGCCTCTTCTGCATGAACATAAGGGCTACTATGCGCCGGTGCGCTTGTTTTTGGACTATTGTCTTGTGTTGAACTTATTGACATCTACAAACTCTTTTTACAATTTTGAAATCAGAGAATCGACAAAAAAACAGAAAGCTCATGGTTGTAATCACAAAACAAGTAACAGCGATAACTTTTGATCATCTGACATTCAATAAAAGCCCGCACGCATTATAGAGACTCAATATATCACCATAAACACACAGTCAAGGACAATCGAATAATATAGGTTAATAAATCACAAAAAAAATTGCCAACACTTCAGAAAACACTCCAGAATACCGCTTAAAATACGTCTATATTCTATCCTCCTATGAAAGACAAGAAAAAAAAGCCCCACGCTGTGTATCAAGAGAGAAGTCACATCAAGAAAGGCGAAAAGGATTTTGTAAGACGTCACATTAAAAAAGTCGTAATTCCCATTATCACCGAAATCGTGCTCGAACTCCTCTTGAAAGCAGCAACAGTAAAAAATACTCACCGGGTATGGTGATGGATTGTCATAACACCTTGATAATCGTGACAGAAACGACCAGAAGCAGGTTTTCTCTTTTCATGGAAAAAATCGATTTCGATACCGATTTAGATCCGGATAACTCAGCGGCCCCGTATCATCCGTCAGCTTAAACGTAACTGGCTGCAAGTATTCGTGTGCCATGAGAGCGGAAATCGCTCAACAGAAAAAAGTTTTACCTCCTGAGTCAGGAAGCATCGGAGAGGTGAGCCGGGAAATGGGAGTCTGTGAGCTGACGATCAGATGCCTCGCTGTTGAGGCAGTTTTCAATGCAGACAAGTCACAAAACAGTCCTGGATGGTCTTCTGTTCATCAGAGAAAAAGCAATGGTACCAGCAATTGAGTTTCGACAGTTACGATGCCTCGCGGTGAAAAAAGAATTTTAAGGTTCGTTGAATCGTGTGATTCAACGCACTATCTCAACCAGTAGACGGGAGAGGATGAATGCGCGCCGATGGCCTTTTTCTCTCTTGACTGCCCTTATGGAGCCCTGTGTACCGCTATCCATATACTGGCGGAGCTGACACGAACCACACAATCCATGAAGATCATTTCTGATCCTCTTCCTCCTGATTCCCTGGCTGAACACGATCACGCCGGATTGCATCACCGGCACCCTTGAGGTCATTGATCACTCCATTGACCAGGTGCAGTCCTGCCGTCCCGACGATCAGACCGGCAACTCCGTGCACCAGAAGAGGCATTCCAAAGGGTGAGAAGACAAATGCCGTTCCGGCAACCGTGGCAGTTTCTTTCAACATTTCTGTCAGTTCGTTTTCGTTTCAGAATATGCTACTCAATGTTTCGCTCTTGCAAGAAATATAACACAAAAACAGAGTTGAGTACAATTACAGGAGAGTTACTTTTTTTTCGCACCGATCTTTCAGCGCCCTATTCATCTTTTCATACCCTTGCAGGAACGCTCCTGAAAGCATAAAAAGGAGCGGGCCAACAAGGATACCGGTAAAAGTTTCCGAATGCACCAACAGCGTTTCGCCAGTTTCTGTCTGAAAAAGTTCAAACCAGTGACGGGCTTCGAAAAACCCTTTCAGAAAAATCGCAAACCACCCAAGAGTCTCTTTTTCTGCATAGTGATCGATCCGGGCCTTGAAACCAATCTCCGGTAGTCCTGCAAGCTTTACCCTGATCGCAAGACGACCATCAGGCATTACATCTCCCTCTATCTTTCGGATGAAAGGGTTCCAGGAAGCGTAGCTGCCGAGAGCATTCAGATGCGACCACACCTCATCAGGCGAAGCTGCGATCATTATTTCCGTTCTGAAGGTTCTGGTCATGATTGGGTGTTTGAGGATACCATCATAGCGTCGCGTCAACGGTAAATAGTCAAAATTTCTTTTATCATCAAAATCGGTATCGGTATCGAGTAACATGTGAAAAGGATAAAACAAAACTCACCGAGAGAGTATTGTGGATTATTGTTATAACCATTTAAGAATTAACAGATCAAGCCAGAAGCGAGTTTTCTATTTTTTCATAAAAAATCGATTTCGATACCGATACCGATCTCGATTTGGATAAATCAATGACTCCATAACATAAGTCAGTTTAAGCTTGATCTGACAATAGCGGACATCGATTATGTCTGTTACAACAGCAATTCAACATTGAAATTCGTTATCATGGTAACACGTTTCCAAAAGCAATCAGTTTTCAATGCGATGAACAGCACGGTTATCGTTCTTGCACTTGTCTTCATCGCTATCGCCATCCGGCAGGTCAACCAAATCAGGATGCCGATACGGGCCGATCATGCTTACCGGAGCCCTTGCTGTGCTCCTCTGCGGCAGGATTTCGCCCAGAGAGGCTCTGCACGCCATCAATCCGGAAATCATGATCTTTCTTTTCTGGATGTTTCTTCTGGGGCGGGCCCTCGAAACAAGCGGCTACCTTGAAAATCTGGCCTGCTCCCTTTTCAGCCGTGCCATAACGGGCGGTTGGCTGCTCTTCTTTATCGTGTTCGGTGCGGCCTGCTATCGGCCCTTCTTCCGTACAGGCAGTAATCTGCGGCGCATTCCTCTTGCTGTTGCCCTGAAGGTGCCGCAAGTCACTCCTTCCAGCCGCCGCCAACCGAGCGGTACAATTCAGCAACGGCCGCAAGGCGGCTGCGCTGCACATCGGCCAGCTCCAGCTCCGACTGAAGCAACGAACTGTCAACGGTAATGACTTCGAGCCAGGTAGCCATACCACTTTTAAAGAGCAAGCGGGCATTCTCGGAACCCTTGCGCAATGCGACCACGCGATCAAGAGCGATCTGCTCCTGCTTTCCGCTTTTATCAACTTGTTCAAGGGCGTTAGAGACCTCCCCGACCGCCTTGAGCAAACTCTGGCGGAAGGTCAGTTCGGCCTGCTCACTCCTGATCAATGACTGGTCATACTGTGCGTTAAGCTGACCATGGCGGAAAACCGGCTGCACCACGCTGGCTTGCAGAAAATCGAAGAGCGAGCCGGGCATGGAGAACCATTTGCTTGACTCGATGGCATTCACACCCCCCTGTGCAGTCACCATCAGCGTGGGATACATCATCGCTTTGGTGACCCCGGTCATGGCGTGCGCCTCCATGAGCGAGGCTTCGGCAGCGCGCACATCGGGACGGTTCGAGAGGAGGTTGATCGGAACGCCAGCGCCAAAGGAGCCCGGCATCACAAAGGCCGCCGCGCTGCGGCTCCTTTTAATGGGTGTTCCCGGCACTCTTCCGGCAAGAATTGAGAGGGCATTCTCCTGGGCGGTTCTGGAGGCTTCGAGCCTGGGCAGAACAAGTCTGGTCGAGAGCAATTGTGACTCCTGCTGCTGCACGGCAAGACTCGTCACATTGCCAGCCTCGAACTGCAAGCGTATCATAGCAAGCGTCGTCTCGCCAAGAGCGATGTTGCGTTTGGTGATATCGATCTGTTCGTCGAGCATCCTGAGGTTCCAGTACCCCTGTGCAACACTGGCGACCAGCGACGTTCGCACCGCCCGTGCTGCATCGGTACTGCGCAGGTATTCGGCAAGGGCAGCTTTTTTGGCATTCTGCAGTTTGGCCCAGATATCCGCCTCCCACGATGCCGTTAAGGCTGCCGTATAACTCCTGCTGGTGCGCTCCTGCCCCTTCGAGGCCGTCGAGCTGTTGCGTGACGCCCTCGAATAGTTGACCGTGGCACCCGCGTTGACCTCGGGCAGAAACCAGAGCTGAGCCACATCGAGCGACTTGCCTGCATAGTCGATATTCTTCAAAGCAACCATCAGATCCTGATTGTTCGCCACTGCGCTGTCGATGAGTTCGAGCAGATCGGGATCGGTGAAAAACTGCTTGTAGGGCACCGCTGCAAGCTCTTTTCCTTCGTTTGCCTGACCAGGATAGGCAGCCGGAAGCTGCACCTCGGGACGACGGTACTCCATGACCGGGCTGCAGGACGGCAGAACTGCCAGAGAGAGAAAAAGAAGCGATAGAGGCGCTGAGGAGATAAGGCATTTCATACCATGATGTTGCTGGTTATTCATTGCTGAGCCCCTCCTTTTTAAACTGCCCTTCAAGCAGCTCACCAGCCTCAACAATCGTCGCCGCCGGGCCGGTGAAGCGCTCCTGAAGACCCTGGAAGGCCACAAAAAGCACCGGCACAACCAGAATGCCGAGTACCATGCCAACAAACATACCGCCGATAGCCGATGCACCGATTGAGTGGTTACCCATCGCCGCCGGGCCGGTCACGAAAAGCAGCGGTAAAAGACCCGCCACGAAAGCCAGCGAGGTCATCAGAATCGGACGAAGCCTTGCCGTGGCCCCCTCCATGGCCGCTTCAACCAGCGACATGCCCGCAACGCGCCGCTGCAATGCGAACTCCACGATGAGAATGGCGTTCTTGGCAAGAAGCCCGATCAGCATGATGATGGCCACCTGCACATAGATGTTATTCTCGATCCCGGCAAGCTTGATGCCGAGGAACACACCCAAAAGACCGGTCGGAATGGAGAACATGACGGCCAGCGGCAACAGGTAGCTCTCATAGAGTGCCGACAGGAGAAAATAGACAAAGATCACCGACAGGAGGAAGATGAAGAGCTGCCCACCGGACGAATCGATCTCTTCACGACTCTGGCCTTTCCAATCGTAAGTGAATCCCGAGGGCAGACTGGTGCGCGACACCTCGTCAACCGCTTTGATCGCCTGACCGGTGCTGAATCCGGGTTTCACGACAGCGTTGACTGAAATGGCATTGAACAGGTTGAAATGATCGACCGCATCCGGCCCGTAGACCTTCCTGAGGGTAATCACCGAGGTGACCGGCACCATCTGGCTGCTGCTGCTCTTGACAAAAATACCGTTCAACGACTCGGGCGTCCTGCGGTCATCGGTCCCGGATTGTATGACCACCCGGTAATACTTGCCGAAACGGTTGAAATCGGAGGCCTGCTGACCGCCATAATATGCCTGCAAGACCGTCATCATCTCCCTGACATTCACACCGAGTTCAGCAGCCTTGACGTTGTCAACCTGCAATTCGTACTGCGGATAGGTCGCCTTGAAGGTGGTGAAGGCTGCCGCTATTTCGGGACGCTTCATCAACGCGCCGATAAATCCTTTGGATACCGCCTCGAACTTGCGCAAGTCTCCGCCGCTGCGGTCCTGCAACACCATCTCCAGACCGCTGACCGTACCGAAACCAGGCACGGTGGGCATGGAAAGCACAAAGAAGTTACCCTCCTTGACCGGGCCAAGCCGCTTGTTGATCAGCCCGATAACCTCTTTTATATCACGCACCGCGCCACGCTCCTTCAGATCCCTGAGCTGCATGAACATCAGCCCCGAAGAGGGCGAAGAGCTGCGGGAAAGGATATTGATACCAGCCACCGAAATCACCTTTTTGATCGCTGGCGTCGAACGAAGGATACCGCTGACCTTGTCCATGGTCGCCTGAGTCCGGGAGAGCGAGGTGCCCGCCGGCATGGAGACCGACACGATCACAAAGCCGTTATCCTCGTCCGGGATGAAGCCGGTCGGCGTGGTTTTGAACATCCAGAACGACACGGCAGTCACAAGCCCGAGGCCGATGAAGGCCACCTTCCGGTTACGCATGAAGAAGTCGAGAATGCTGCTGTATCGACGGCGAACGGCCTCAAAACCTGCATTGAACCCTTTGAAAAAGCGCCCGCCGATACCACTGAATCGCGCATGTTTGGATTTCGAGTGCTCATGCAGATCGGTCAGAAAAAGCGCACAGAGCGCAGGGCTCAGGGTCAGAGCGTTGACCGCCGAAATCAGGATGGCGATGGCGAGAGTAAAGGCGAACTGACGGTAAAAAACGCCGGTCGAGCCCTGCATGAATCCCACCGGCAGGAACACCGACGCCATGACCAGCGTAATGGTCACAATCGCCGTAGTGATCTCGCGCATGGCCGAAACCGTAGCGATTTTGGCTGGCCAGTGCTTCTGTTCGATTTTGGCGTGAACCGCCTCGACCACCACAATCGCATCATCCACCACGATACCGATGGCGAGCACCAGGCCGAAAAGGGTCAGCACGTTGATCGAAAAGCCGAAGAGGTTCATGAAAAAAAAGGTGCCGACCAGAGCGACCGGCACGGCAATGGCCGGAATGAGTGTCGAGCGGAAATCCTGAAGGAAAAGGAACACCACGAGGAACACCAGCAGGAACGCCTCGATGAGGGTATGCTGCACCTGCTCGATCGACTCGTCCACAACCTTTTTCGAGCTGAAGGGAATCGAATAGTCCACACCTGTGGGAAATGAGCGCGACGCCTTTTCAAGCACCTTGCGCAGCTCGGTTTCGACCTTGTTGGCGTTGGAACCGGGTGCCTGGTAGACGGCCATCACGACGCCGGACTGACCGTTAACCTTGGTGTTGACCGTGTAGTTGTAGGCGCCGAACTCTATCCGGGCAATGTCCTTCAGGCGAAGCAGCGAACCGTCAGGATTGGCCCGGACGACAATGTTCTCGTACTCCTCGGGACGCTCGAACTTGCCGCGATACTTCATCACGAACTGCATCGGTTCACTGCTCATCAGGCCGAACGCACCGGGAGCAGCTTCGAGGTTCTGGCTCTGAATAGCCGCAGCAACCTCCTGAGGAGCCATCCCGTAAGCAGCCATCTGAGCAGGCCGCAGCCAGACGCGCATGGCGTAGTCCATGTTGCCGTACACCGACACCTGACCGACCCCCGGCACACGCGCCAGGTCATCGACGATGTTGATCTTGGCATAGTTCTGGAGGAAAGTGGTATCGAACGCCTTAACGTTGCTCGACAGGTTGATCAGCATGATCTGGCTGTTCTGCCGTTTGATGGTCGAAACACCGATCTGGTTGACCTCGGCAGGCAGGCGGCTGGTGGCCTGCGCCACACGGTTCTGCACGTTCACCGCCGCCTGGTCGGGATTGGTGCCCTGCTTGAAAAAAACGTTGATCGAAAGCGAGCCATCGTTGGATGAGGTCGAGGTCATGTAGGTCATGTTCTCGACGCCGTTGATCGCCTCTTCGAGCGGCGGCGCCACTGAACGGCCAACCGTCTCGGCATTCGCCCCCGGATAGCTCGCCGTCACCGAAACGCTCGGCGGCGCAATGTCCGGAAAACGGGTGATCGAAAGCTGGGTCATGCCGACCAGACCAAGAATGACGAGGATAATCGAAATGACGGTCGCCAGTACAGGGCGGGAGATAAATCGTTCAAACATGGGCCCTGCGGTTTAGCGAGCGTTTGGAGTGGAGGCCGGAGCCGACGGCATCGGCTTGATCACCATGCCATCCTGCAACTTCTCGATACCGGCAGTCACAATCACGTCACCCGCTTTCAGCCCTCCGCTGACGATGTAATTCGGGCCGCTCTTGCCCGCAAGAGTGATCACCTGCTTGGTCGCCTTGTTGCCAGCCGTCAGAAGCACCACCATCACCTTGTCCTGCAACTCGACCGTCGCTGCCTGCGGCACGAGAATCACGTTATCGTAGGTTGAGGTCAGGCTGACTTTGCCGGAGTTGCCACTCCGCAGGAGCCGCTCTTCGTTCGGGAACGACACCCGAAGGCCGATAGAGCCAGTCGCAGCATCGAAATCCCCGCTGATCGACTCAAGCTTGCCTCCATGATTGTAGACCGTACCATCCGAAAGGGTCAGAATGATCGGCGGAACGGCATCGATCTTCTGCTGCATAGTCTGGCCGGGATAGATTTTTTTGAAGGTCGCCAGACCGGTTTCGCTGATGCTGAAGACGGCAAACATGCGCCCAACATCTGAAACCGTAGTCAGTGCCTGCGCCTGGTTTTTGGTCAGAAGATTACCCTGTCGAAAGGGAATGCGACCGATATAGCCGGCAACCGGAGCCTTGAGTACCGTATAATCGAGGTTGATCGCCGCCGACCGTGCTGCCGCCGCCGCCTGCTCTGCCTGCGCTCTTGCGGCCTGCTCCTGCGCTCTGGCCGTTGTAAGCTGGATCGGTGAAATTACCTTGTTCTCAACCAGCGGAATGAGCTTCTCCACATTAACCCTGGCCACAGCAACCTGTGCTTCGGCTGCATGTTGCGCTGCCAGCGCCGTGCGGTACTGCTCGCGCCAGACCGAATCCTCGATTCTGAAAAGCGGTTGCCCCTTTCTGACCAGATCACCCTCTTTGACCAGTATCGCCTGAATCACGCCATCCACCTGCGGCCTGATCTCCACATCGGCCAGACCTTCGAGCCTGACGGAATAGTCACTGGAAACGGTTGCCGAAGAGATGCCAACCTTCATCACGGGCAGAGCGGGCGTCATCTGCTTCTGCTCCTCCTGCTTTTTGCCGCATCCTGACAGAACCAACGACGAACCGAGAAGAGTACTGAAAAGAAGCCTTGAAAAACGGTGTCGAAAAACGGAGATCGTATTCATGAAATATCGTAAAACTGAAAAAATGGTTATGAGCGTAAAATATCGAAATCTATATAACGAAAAATCGAGACATCCGTTATGGCTCTCGAACAAAAAAAGGCCGAGCAACCGGCTGCATCCCGTCTTTTCAGGTTTGTGACGCCATTGACCCGCATTTCTTTCGCTCGAAATCGAGCAACCATTGTTTCAGCTCCGTACCTGCACTGTATCCGCCAATCCTCCCGCCGGCAACAACCACCCGGTGACAGGGCACAATTATCGGAAGCGGGTTACGTCCGCAAGCCATCCCCACCGCACGAGCCGCACCCGGCGAACCGATGGAAGCCGCAAGCTCACCATACGAAACTGTCGAACCATAGGAAATTCCAAGCAAACCCTCCCGAACACGCTGGGCAAATTCGCTCTCCGCATCGGCAAGAGGCAGTGAAAACTCGTGCAGTCGCCCCTCAAACCAGGCGCAGAGCTGCCGGAAAGCATCATCAAGCAACGGCGAACCTGGAGCACTGACGGAGGTCGCCGGCTCGTCGTGCATGAATAAAAGATCAGTGAGCACTCCCCCATGCGCCCTGATACCAATCAATCCGACGGGAGTATGACGACAGGCAAACGAGCTGAAATTGGATAGTATGGACTCATTCATAAATTTGTTATCCGGTCACGGGGCGTTATATCGAAATACTCTCATTATATGAACATTTCAACCCCGCTCAAAGCAGAAGAGTTGCAGAACACCGGCAATACGGAATCTGACACAGAATGAACCACCGAAACCACTTTGCTGTTATACATTACCATGAACTGTAGTTTATCTCCGAACATTTTAACCTTCACCACCATCATGAACTGGAAACAGCTTCTCACACAACAGCTCGGCGATGCATTCAGAGTGACTGAACGGCTGACAGGGCTTCTTCAGGAAAAGGATCTTTTGTGGAAACCCCCCGAAGGCAGCAACTGGATGACAACAGCGCAGCTCCTCTGGCATCTTGGAGAATCATGCGGAGGAGCCATGAGAGGTTTTGTCACCGGAGAGTGGAATATCCCCGACCACAGCAACATGGAAGGAGGCCATCCGGAAAAATCGGCGCTCCCCAAAGCAGAACAGCTTCGGGCCGTTCACTCGATCGACGAAGCCATGAAGCGCATTGCTTCAGACAAGGCCCTTGCCATCGAAGTATTAAATCTATGCAGCGAGGAAGAACTCGACTCCAAACCCGCGCCGGCCCCCTGGGACCCGAACACCGTTAATCTTGGCTTGCGCCTCCTCCAGATGATCGACCATCTGAACCAGCACAAGGCGCAGCTCTTCTACTACCTGAAGTTGCAGGGCAAACCGGTCAACACCTTCGATCTGTACGGCAAGTAGCGGAATTCTCGCAGCCGGAAATGCCGTCCCGAGAGATCGGGACGGCACCAATCCCGTTCAAGCCTTCGCATGTAAAACCAGTCAGTCGCAGTAGGGATACCGTTTACCCGCCCCTCCTGCGCAGACCCTTACGTGCGGCACTACCGCATACGGCTCCTGCCTTGAGTTTTGGCGAGTCTTGACCTCCTCTGGGTCTGTTGGCATTTTCGGAGGTGCAGGGGTCGGTGATTGCTTGGTATGCCGTGACTCATTCACCTCTTCCCTGCGGTGTGCCTGATTCATCCAAACCA